>CAYZCV010000104.1:0-13134 GCA_964476965.1 uncultured Opitutus sp.
CAGGGTCCCGCTACGGTGGGTGGCCTCAGGGACGGTTCGCCGCAGGCCGGTAACGCACGGCAAAATCACGCGCCAACGCCGTGGCGCGTGCTCGCTCCTCCGCGTCGAGAGCGCGCTCGATGCGGCCCATGTACTCTGCTGCCGGAGCCGAACCGGCGCGCTGGCTCAGCGAGAACCACGCATAGGCCTGGACCAGATCCCGAGCCACGCCCTGACCGTTGCCATACATCGACCCGAGATTGAATTGCGCCTCCGCGCTGCCTTGCTCCGCCGCCTTGCGGAACCAGATGACGGCCTCGGCTTCGTCCTTCTCCACTCCGCGGCCATTCGCGAGCATGATGCCGAGATTGAACTGGCCGCCGGGATTGCCCTGCGAGGCCGACTTCCGAAACCACGCCACCGCCTCCGCCTCGTCCTGCGCGATTCCACGTCCTTCGCTCAGCGCCAGGCCCAGATTCACTTGCGCGTACGCATGACCGGACTCCGCCGCCCGGCGGTAGTGCCCCAACGCCTCCGCCGGATTCCGGTCCATGCCGCGCCCGGCCGCCGCCATGACGCCTAGATTGAACTGCGCATCCGCACTCCCATGCGCCGCCGCCTCGCGGTACCAGCGCACCGCCTCCACCTCATCCTTGGGCACGCCGCGGCCCTGCGCGTACAGTAACCCGAGATTCGCCTCGGCGTGGGGGTTGTCCTTTTCCGCGGCGAGTTTGAACCAGCGGATGGCCTCGAAGTCGTTGCGCGGCACCCCCTGGCCCGACGCATACCTCAGTCCGAGATTGAGCTGGGCCTCCGGGTGACCGCGCTCGGCTGCCCGGCGAAAGAGCGCAATTGCCGCCGGCTCATCGCGAGCCGTCCCTCGGCCGTTCAGGAGCATGCTTCCCAAGTTGATCATGGCCTGCACGTCCCCCTGGTCCGCCGCCTTCCGGTACCAGCCAACCGCCGCCTCCTCGTCGCGTTCCACACCGAGGCCGAGGGCCAACCGCATCCCGAGATTGAACTGGGCCGTCATGTGACCTTGCTCCGCCGCCTTTCGGTACCAGCGCATCGCCTCCGTTTCATCCCGCTCCATGCCGATGCCATACGCGGCCCTCATCCCGAGATTGTACTGGGCCTCGGCTTCCCCGGACTGCGCCTTCTCCAACAGTTCAGTCACGTACGCGCTGGGCGGCTCCTGCGCCTCCCCGACGGAGAACGAAAGCATGCTGGCGAGGAAAAGGGCGGAGAGACGCGGGGCCATGGCAATTCGATCACGTTACGGGTGGGCCCGAGGCCCGCAAGGGCCGGTTGCAGGCGCCGCGGTGATTCCCGCTCCCTCCGGGCATGCGGCCGCTCGTGTCTTGACCTCCGGCGGCGAACCGACTCGGTAGAGCCCGCCCCTGTCGGTTTTCACCCCATGAATGCGCTTTTACTGTCGGCACCGTCGTGCCTTGAGTTCACGTCCTGGCCTGATCCTGAGCCGGCGGATGACGAGGTCGTCGTTCGCATCCGCGCCTGCGGCATCTGCGGCAGCGATCTGCACGGCTGGGATGGCTCGAGCGGCCGGCGGCGTCCGCCCCTCATCATGGGGCACGAGGCCGCAGGTGAGATCCACCGGGTGGGAGCTGGCGTGGATTCCTCCTGGAAACCCGGCGACCGCGTGACCTTCGATTCCACGCTCTTCTGCGGGAAATGCCCGAGCTGCGAGCGCGGCGAGGTCAATCTCTGCGAGAATCGCCGCGTGGTCGGCGTGGCTCCCCCGGAGTACCGTCAGCACGGGGCCTTCGCCGAGTTCGTCGCCGTGCCCGCCCGGACGCTGTACCGCCTGCCCATCGGTCTTTCGTACGGCGACGCGGCCATGGTCGAACCCGTCTCGATTGCCCTCCACGCGGTTGGCCGCGTCCGCCTGGCGCCAGGCTTCAGCGCCGTCGTGGTCGGCAGCGGCATGATCGGCCTTCTGGTCATCCAGGCCCTTCGCGTGGCTGGCGCGGGTCGGATCATCGCCGTCGATCTCGACGACACCCGGCTCTCGCTGGCGCGCGAACTCGGCGCGACCGACACGGTGCGCTCCGAAGGGGACTCCACACTGGAGCGGCTCCGCACCGTCGTGGGCGGGCGCGGCGCCGATGTCGCCTTCGAGGTGGTCGGACTCACCCCCACGGTCGACCTCGCGGTGCAGTCGGTCCGACCCGGTGGCTCCGTCGTGCTGGTCGGCAATGTCCGGCCACGCGTGGATTTTTCGCTGCAGGCGGTCGTGACGCGCGAGATTTCGGTCTATGGGAGCTGTTCCTCCGCCGGCGAGTACCCCGCGGCGCTGGATCTCATCGCGGCGGGCCGCATCAAGGTTCGGCCTCTCATCACCGCCCAGGTGCCGCTCAGCGACGGCGCCGCTTGGTTCGCCCGCCTCACGTCCCCGGAGGGTCGCGGCCTGCTCAAGGTCATTCTGGAGCCATGAGTGCTGGGTCCTCTCTTCCCTTGCTCGGACGCCGGGCGCTCGTCACGGGCGCCAGCCGTGGGCTGGGCCGGCGCTTCGCCCGCGTGCTCGCGCAGGCCGGCGCGGATGTGGCGGTGACGAGCCGCACGGCCGACTCCCTGCGTGAGGTGGTGGCGGAGATCACGGCGCTCGGACGCCGCGCCGTGCCGGTGGTGCTCGATGTGCGCGACCCGGCCAGCATCACGCGGGCAGTCGACGAGGCGGCGGCGGCTCTCGGTTGCATCGATATTCTCGTCAACAATGCGGGCTGCAACATCCGCAAGCCCGCCCTCGACGTGAGTTGGGACGATTGGAACACCATTCTGGACACCAATCTCCGCGGCATCTTCTTTGTCGCGCAGGCCGCCGCCCGCGGCATGGTCAGCCGAGGCTACGGACGCATCATCAATATCGGTTCCGTGACTTGCGTAGCGGGCTATGCCGGCCTCGGACCCTATGGCGCAAGCCGGGGTGGGGTGAAGCAGCTCACGATGAGTCTGGCCGCCGACTGGGGCCCACGCGGGGTGACGGTCAACTGCCTGGCTCCCGGCTGGTTCAAGACCGCGCAGAATGCGGTGATGTACGAGAATGCGGAATGGGTGAGCTACCTCTCGGAACGCATTCCCCTGCGTCGACCCGGGGCGGACGGCGATCTCGATGGCCCCCTGGTTTTTCTCGCGAGCGATGCGAGCGCCTATGTGACGGGCCAGACCTTGCTGGTCGACGGCGGCATATCGGTGAACGACACCCGCGCCCTGCCCAAGAAATCCTGATCCCCGCCGCTTTCTTCCCGCATGAATTTCTCGGAGTTCTCCAATCCGGCGGTCGCAGGTCCCTTCGTCATCCTGCTGTTGAGTGTGGTCTTCATCGTGGTGTCGATCGTCCGCTTCAAGCTGCACCCGTTTTTTGCCCTTCTGTTTTCGGCCCTCGTGGTGGGCCTGGGCGGGCTCTGGCTCAAGCCGGGTTCCGGCACCGTGGTGGCCCTGCTCGATCAGGTCATGCGCGAGTTCGGGGCTTCGGCGGGCACGATCGGTTTTTCAATCGCCGCGGCTGTCGTGATCGGCGCCGCCATGATGGAGAGCGGTTCGGCCGATCGGATTGTCCGGTCGGCGGTCGCGACCGTGGGGGAGAAGCGGGCACCCTACGCCGTCCTCGGCTGCAGCTTCATTTTGGGCATTCCCGTGTTCTTTGACACGGTCTTCTTCCTGATGATTCCGCTCGTGCGCGCCCTCGCGCTGCGGACGGGAAAGAACTACGTGCTCCTCCTGCTGGCGATCGCGGCCGGCGGGGTGGCCACGCATGCCAATGTGCCGCCAACTCCTGGCCCGCTCGTCGTCGCGGAGATGCTCAAGCTCGATCTCGGCGTCGCGATTGTCGGCGGGATTGCGCTGTCCATTGTGCCCGCGCTTGGCGCCTTGGCCGTGGCGGGCTGGCTGGATCGGCGCAAGCCCATCCCCGTTCGCCCGGTCGGTGCCGCCGGGCTTGAGGCGGAGAAGGCGATGGCCTCGCGCCCCGACCACACGCTGCCGGGCCTCTTTGTGTCGCTGCTGCCGCTGGCGCTGCCGGTCGTCCTCATCGCCGGCTCAACGATCGCCACGATGTTTGCCAAGAGCCTGCCCCCGTTCGCTTTTTCCCTGCTCACGATCATCGGACACAAAAGTACGGCGCTCGCCGTTTCCGCGGTCGTGGCGGTCGCGGTTTATCTGCGGCAGAAGAAACTCCGGTGGAGCGAGGCTGAGCCCGTCGTAGGTGAACCCCTTTCAACGGCCGGGGTCATCATCCTCATCACCGCCGCCGGCGGCGCCTACGGGGCGATGATCCGCGCCGGCGGGATTGGGGATGCCGTGCGCACCTTGTTCGCCGGGAGCTCCATCAACTACGTGCTGCTGGCTTGGGTGCTCGCGGCGGTGGTGAGGGTGGCGCAGGGGTCGGCCACCGTCGCCATGATCACGTCGGCCGGAATCATGAGTTCGCTCGTTCCACTGTCCGGCTACGGCGTCCATCCGATCTACATCATGCTGGCGATCGGGTTTGGCGCGTCCACGTCGTCGTGGATGAACGATAGCGGTTTTTGGATCTTCAGCCGCATGAGCGGGTTGACCCAGGCGGAGACGCTTCGTACCTGGACTGTCACGTTGACCGCGATCGCCGTGTTCGGACTGGTCGAATTGCTGATCATCTCCTCGCTCTTCCCCTTGGCCGGCTAGGATCGGCGTTGTCGGCCGTCACCTGCGGGCTCGTTGTCACATTTCGTTTACACCAATTCCCTTGTCGGGACGGTCCGGAAATGATGGCGTGAGATGTGTCCTCAACGTCCCCGGTTGTGCGATGGATGGTCCTCATTTGGGTCGGATGCCTCTCCACCCTCGGCTATAGCGCCGTTGTTCCCAACACGACGCTGACCAACGATCAGTTGGCGACGCGCTTCCTTGCGCAGGCGACCTTTGGTCCGTCGCCCGAAGCGCTCGCCGAACTCCGCGCCCTCAACTATGACTACGGTGCGTGGATCACCCGCGAGGCGGCCAAGCCAGTCTCGTCGGCCGTGGACATCCTGACGGTGGCACGCAACGCCGGTCAGATCGGCACGATCGACACGGCCCTCAATCGTCGGGCGCGCAATCAGGTCATGATCAGCGGATCGGACCAGCTTCGACAGCGCGTCGCCTATGCGCTCAGCCAGATCATGGTCATCTCCGACGTGGACTCCGCCGTGGCCAACGGCCTCGAGGGACCGAGTGGCTACTACGACATGCTCGCGCGAAACGCGCTGGGCCGCTTCTCGACGCTGTTGATGGACGTGACGCGCCACCCCATGATGGGGCGCTACCTCAGCCATTATCGAAACCGGATGGCCAACCCGACAACCGGAACCCGTCCCGATGAGAACTACGCGCGCGAGGTCATGCAGCTCTTCTCCGTCGGATTATATCAGCTCCAGCCGAACGGAAACTACGTGACGGATTCAACCGGTCGGCCGCTGGAGACCTACACCAACGACGACATCACGGAGTTTGCCCGTGTTTTCACCGGGTTTACGGACGAGGGTCCCAACAACACGGGCTCGGGCAGCGGCCGGACGGATTTCCCGAGTAATCCCGCGAACTACGTAGCACCCATGCGCATGTGGGAGGCGCAGCATGACAAGGGCACCAAGCGGCTTCTGCAGTACCCGGGCGCAACCAAGGCGACCCTCCCGGCGAATCAGACCGGCCTGCAGGATGTGCAGGATGCGATCACCAATCTCGTCGAACATCCCAGCACCGCGCCCTTCATCTCCCGCCAGCTGATCCAGCGGCTGGTGACGTCAAACCCGAGCGAAGGCTATGTCGAGCGGGTCTCTCGTGTATTCGTGAACAATGGCAGCGGCGTGCGGGGCGACCTCCTCGCAGTCGTTCGTGCCATCTTGCTCGATCAGGAGGCCCGTAGTACCGCTTTCATCGCCGATCCTGAACATGGGCGGCTGCGCGAACCCTTTCTTCGTATCACCCACCTTCTGCGGGCGACTCCCTACACCGTCACGGCGGGTATCCTAAACTTCAATTTCGGCGGCACCGTCACTCAAGCCACGATCGGCCACTATCCGCTGAGCTCGCCCTCGGTTTTCAATTTTTACTCGCCCGACTTCGAACCGCCGGGCCCGGTGTCGAATGCCGGCCTGGTCGGTCCTGAGTTCCAGATCATGAACTCCGTGTTTGCGGTTACCCTGCCCAACACGATCAACACCCTCATTCAGTCGGGCGCCGGCAACTTCCGGCTCAATCTCACCGAGTACGAAGCTCTCGCGGCGACGCCGCAAAGCCTGATCGACCGGCTCGATCTCATGTTCACCCACGGCACCATGAGTGCCGAGTCCAAGGCAGCCATTCGCCGGGCCATTGATGGCGTCACCGCTGCGATGGTGCCCAGCGGCAGCAATCTCAATCAAACCCGGGCCCGTCTGGCGTTGTACCTCACGGTCAACTCGCCCGACTACGCCATCCTCAAGTGATCGCCCCATGAGCAGCGTGCCCGACCCCTCGAAGATTTCCCGCCGCCAGTTCATCGGCGAGGCCAGCTGCCGTGGCATCAGCGCCACCTCCCTGTTCTCCACACTGCTCACCCTGCGCCTGGCGAATTCTCTCGCCGCGCAAAGCGCGCCGGCCTCCACGGATTACAAGGCGCTGGTGTGCCTCTTCCTTGCGGGCGGGAATGACTCCTTCAACATGCTGGTGCCCACGACGGCCGCCGAGCACACCGCGTACTCCGCCGTCCGCCGCAATCTCGCGCTGCCCCGCGATTCGCTGCTGCAGATCACGCCGGCCAATCTCGGCGGGCGCACGCTCGGGATTCATCCCTCGATGACGGAGGTGCGCGACTTGTTCACGCAGGGCCGGCTTGGTTTCGTGTCCAATGTCGGTTCCCTTGTGCGGCCGACCACGTTGGCCGACTATCGGGCGAACCGCTACCGTCCGGTGTCGCTGTACTCGCATTCGGACCAGATCAAGCAGTGGCAGACCTGCATTCCGGACCAGCGGACCGCCATCGGCTGGGGTGGGCGCGCGGCGGACATCATCCGCTCGCTCAATGCGCCGGGCCTGGTGTCGATGAACATTTCCCTTTCCGGTCAAAACACATTCCTGACCGGCCAGCAGGCCTTCACGTATTCCCTTGGTTCCGGCGGCGCGACTGCGCTCTCCGGCTACGATCCGCTTGCGCGCAACACGCTCAATGCCCAGCGCACGGCAGCAGTCGACAGCCTGATGGGGGCGGAGTTTCGCAGCCTCTTTGAGACCACGTTCGCGGACTCGACGCGCGATGCGATCGATGCCTACTACGAGTTCTCCGGCGCCGTGGGAAACACGACGCTGGCCACCGCGATTCCGGCGGGCAACAGCCTCGCCTCCAACCTCGCCATGATCGCGCGCACCGCCGCCTCGGCCGGCCGGCTGGGCGCCAAACGGCAGATCTTCTTCGTGCAGCTGGGCGGCTGGGACCATCATGATGAGGTCCTGGAGAATCAGGTCACGATGCTGCGCACGGTCAGCCAGGCGCTGGGCTTCTTCTGGACGGCGCTGGGTGAACTTGGCCTGCGCAATAATGTTACTCTGTTCAGCGCATCGGAGTTTGGCCGCACCCTCACTTCAAACGGCAACGGATCCGATCACGCCTGGGGTGGCAATCAGCTGGTCATGGGTGGAGCCGTGCGCGGCGGAAACATTTTCGGCAATCGGGATCAGGGCTACTACCCTGAGATGCAGAACCTGTCGGCGATTGACACCGGCCAGGGCCGGTTGGTGCCGGGGGTGGCGGTCGACGAGATGGCGCGCGATCTTCTGACCTGGTTTGGCGTCAGCGGCTCGGACATGGATTACATCCTGCCCTCCTTCAGCAGCCGTTTTGGCGGCAGGCCTTCGCTCAATATCATGGGTGATCCCGCGCCCACCACTCCCACGGTGCCGCCGGCGACCACGACGCCGGTGGTGACACCCCCGGCAGCGACCACGCCCACCACGCCAGCCGCTTCGAGCGGGGGCGGGGGAGGCGGCGGCGGATCCCTTGGCGCTTGGACCTTCGCGGCCGCAGGTGCGCTGGTGGCACTCAAGAAGATGGCCGACCGGAAGAATCAGAAGGCCGCAGCGGCCAAGACCGAGGTCTGATCACACGCCTTCGGGTCCGCGGAATCCTGGCGTTGCCGCCGATTCCCGCGCGGATCGCTCACGGCGCTGAGTTCGGGCGCGGCGGGACGACTGGACGCTCGTAGAGCGCGAAGCGGCCGCCGTTGAATTCGAACTGCTCCACTTCCGTCAGATGCTGGCTGCACCAGGCCTGCAGGGTCGGCGCCATCGCGGCCAGCTTGTGATCATAGGGAAAATTTCGCCGCGGATTCTTGAGCGTGAGAAAAACGAAGTCGCTCGACTCCAGTTGCTTCATGACTTCGGCATCGCCCGGTTCGGCGATCCCGGTGGGTAGGGTCATCTGGAACGTCGTCCACACTTGCCTACGCTCGTAGGCGGTCACGCGCAGCACTTGGCCGTCAAAGGCGTCCGTCACGTGGTCCACCGCCACCCGCGGATGAGTGAGCCCGGCCGAGGCGGCGCGTGAAGCCAGGACCTCGCCGAAGCGCGTGACATGGCGCAGCTGCGCCTCACTGACCGGATCAAACACCGGCGCCGTCTGCAGACGGACGAAGTGGAGCGCGCAGAGGAAGGTCATGGCGGCCACAATTAGGGGAAACACGCGGGCCTGGGTTCCTGCGCCCAGCCAGCGAATCCACACCCCCAGAAGCAAGAGGAGGAGCCCCGGGGCCAGCGCGCCGACCACGACCGAGGATTTCTGGGCGTGGACCGTGAGGATGAGGGCAGGAGCGAGCAGGAAGATGGTGCCGACCAGAACGAGCGATTCCCTGACGGCGTCGCGTGACGCTTCGCGCAGGCGCAGGACAACGACGGAGGTCACCACACCCACCACCACGAAGAAGGAACCCAGATGTTCCTGGTAAAGGGCACGGGCAACGAAATCGACTGACTGGCCGAGACCGAAATTCTGGCTGCGAATGGCGCTTTCCGGGCCGACGTAGTGGCCGATCCAGTAGTAGTTCCAGATCCAGTCCCGGTTGATCCAAAACACCGGGCTGGCGATCAGGAACGCCGTGGCCGCCGCCAGTAGAAGGTGGACGAGCCGTGGCCCCTTGCCTGGTCCGAGCAGGATCCATGCGACGAAGGCGGCGAAGATGATCACGAAATAGGTCCCGCTCAGAAAGCGCGTGAGCAGGGTGACGCCTACGGCGATGCCGAAGGCGATCGACCAGCGTCGCGCGCGGAAGCCGTCGGTCAGGACGACCACGCAGCTGGTCACGCCCAGGGTGCACATAAGGAGGTGATCGAGCCGGAAATCAAAGGCCGAGCCGGGTGCCGGTCGCCAGGGACCGGCGAGGGCAAGCGGCAGAAGCGCCGCGAGGAGGCCGAGCCAAGCGGATCCGCGCAGGTGTCGGACGGTCGCGAACAAGGCGAGCTGCCAGGCGATCAGGGCCAGCAGGTTCAACGCGAGGGCCGCGCTCCGCGAAGGCCCCGCGACCGCGAAGGCGAGGACCGCGTAGAGATCGTGCAGGGTTCCCTGAGCGGACGGATTGGTGAGGGTGAGACGTATCGCGGAGATCAGGCCGTGCTCCTTGGCGTGCTCGTGGGCGAGGTAGGCCTCGGTCAGATATTGGATCTGGTCGTTCCAGCGCGGATAAACCTTGGTGTGCTGACGGGCGCCGATCTGGTCGAAGGCGTAGAATTCGACGGCCAGCAAAACCACGAGGATCCCAAGAGGGAAGAAACGGGCCAATCCCGAGGGCTGAGCGTAAGCGTCAGGGCTCTGGCCAGTCGTGTCGCCTCGGGAGAGATTGTCCATCAGTTGGGCCAGCGTTGGGTCCAAAGGGTGCCGCGACAATCCCCTAATGGCTTGGCCTGACGCGCTACCGGAGCGATTCCCTGGTGCCCGGAGTGGGAGTCGAACCCACAAGACTTTCGTCGGAAGATTTTGAGTCTACTGCGTCTGCCAATTCCGCCATCCGGGCCCAAGAACCCGGAAGGGTTAAAACCATGCGCGGGCTTGTAAACGCAATTCGTTGCGAGCACGCCCTCGATTCCCTTGCGTGGTCCGCGGGCGCTCCTTATTCCTCTGCACGCATGACGTCGCCAGATCCCGCCAAACACAGTCGAGCGATGGTTGCGCAGCTCAAACAGTCGCAGATCTATCGCGACTATGAGCAAGCATTCCGCGAGACGACCGGCTTACCGCTCAATTTGCGCCCGACAGAGGCCTTTGACCTTCCGCACCATCAGGATCCGAACGAGAATCCGTTCTGTGCGCTGATGGCCACCACCAACCACTCCTGCGCCGCCTGCCTCCAGCTGCAGAAGCGTGTCGAGGTGGAGGCCCGCCTCGAGCCCAAGACCCTCAAGTGCTTCGCTGGTCTTTGCGATTCGGCGGTGCCGATCCGGGTAGGGGACAACCTGATCGCCTTCCTGCAGACAGGGCAGATCTTCATCAATCGGCCGGACGCCGCCCAGTTCGATCGCCTGACCCGCGAACTGCTCAAATGGGGCACGGAGATCGACTTGAAGAAGCTGGAGGAGGCTTACTTCCAAACCCGGGTCGTAACGCGCAAGCAATACGACTCGATCCTGCGGCTGCTCACGATTTTTGCCCAGCACCTTGCCAGCATCAGCAACCAGCTGATGGTGAAAGAGGAGACAGCCGAGTCGCCGTCAATCACACGGGCCCGGGTCGTGATCGCCGACCGTCACGCGGATGAGCTGACCTTGGGTGAGGTTGCGAAGTCGGTCAACATGAGCGCCTTCTACTTCTGCAAGATGTTCAAGAAGTCGACGGGGCTCACGTTCACGGACTACCTGGCCCGCGTGCGGGTGGAGAAGGTCAAGAACCTCCTGCTCAATCCGCACAAGCGCGTGAGCGAAGCCGCGTTCGAGGCCGGCTTTCAGTCGCTTTCCCAGTTCAACCGCGTGTTCCGGAAAATTACGGGCGAGGCACCAACGGCCTACCGCGAACGGATCCACCCCAACGTCGCGCACTGATCGCGCGTTGAGCGGGGGCGGGCTTGCAGTCGATCCTCGCCTGCTTGCGCATCTGGCAAAGGGAACAGAACGCCTCGATATCGTCATCGGCGATTGAGCGGAGCGTGGCGCGGAGTGTCCCCAAGCCGGATTCTCGCTGGCTGGCCTGCAGTTTTGCCCATGCGGGCTCGGCGATGAACAGCGAGTCAATCAGCGCGGACTCCGCGGTGATGAAGAAGGTGACCAGCGGATTCATGCCGCAGGCGCAGTCGACGGGCGGGTGTTCCTCCGGGGGGTGGGGCCCGGCGGCAAGCGCTTTCACGATTCGGTCCAGCGTCGGCGGCATCAGGTGCACAAGCGTATCCGGATGAGCCAATCCCGACGACGGGGGCAGGGCACGCAGGGCCTCCTCCCACCGCCGAAGCAGGCGGGGGCGGTGCGTCGCAAGGGCGCAGGCCATGAACTCGTGCATGGTCTGCAGTATGCCCATCTGGGCGGGAGTCGGCTCCGCACCCCTTGGTCAAGCATGTGCATTTCTTGCGCGGACTCCTCCCGCTAGGCCTTCACTTACGTGGCAGACGGTCACTTCCCCGGGGTGGTCATTAGCTGATCAAATAGCCAGCGCTGCGGCCTCCGATTGTCCGCTCTGCACCACCGAGTTCGTGCGCAACGACCCGCGGGCGGAGGGGAAGGCCGACTCGATGTCGGTGGTACGTAACAACAAGATATGCACAGCGGTCGACAAGCTGCGCGGAGCCCACGGGGCGGAAGTCGGGTAGGGTAGGCGAAACCAACCCGTCCTGCTATGCGCTCAAACTCCTCCTCCGAACCCACTGAGGCCCAGATCCAGAAAGAGGCTTACCTCATCTGGCTGGCCAACGGATGCGAGTCGGGTCGTGACCTCGACCATTGGCTGGCCGCCAAGGAACTCCTCCGTCATCGCCACGGCCGCCCGTCCGGATCCCGGCCGACCAAGGCCGCCGCCGCTCCCGTGTCTCTGCATTTCCCTCCCAGCGCCGATGTCCGTCGCCCCGAGGGCGGCGCGACCAATCCCTGAGTTCTCCTTTACCCTTCAACCTCCCTCACCATGGCCGTCATCCCGCTCACGCTCATCATCAGCCTCTGCCTCGTCTTCACGTTCGTCATCTTCTTCCTTCGGGAACAGTCCTTCGCCCGGCGCCGCTTCAGCAGCGCCGAGAGCGAGGCCCTGATGCCGCTGGCCGAGGAGACGCCCCGCACGGTGTCCGTCCGCCAGACTCAGCCGGTCGCCCACGATCACGATCATGACCACGAGGACCATGGTCATGACGCGGCCCACGGGGACAGCTGCGGCTGCAAGGACGGTTCCCGTCCGCCGTGCACCGGCTGCCTTCGCCGTCGCGAATCCTGAGATCCGCGCGCCCCTTTTCACGACCCACGCTTCCCATGTCTGCTCGCACCATCACCCTCGAATACAACGACAAGGTCGTCCGCCAGTTCATGCTCGCCTCCATCATCTGGGGCGCCGTCGGCATGCTGGTGGGCGTACTCATTGCCCTTCAGCTGAATTTCTTTCAGCTGAATTTCGGCATGTCCTGGCTGTCCTTCGGGCGCCTGCGACCGCTGCACACCAACGCCGTCATCTTCGCCCTGGTGGGCAATATGATGTTCGCGGGGGTGTACTACTCGACGCAGCGTCTCGTGAAGGCGCGGCTGGCGAGTGATTTCCTCTCCTCGCTCCATTTCTGGGGCTGGCAGGCGATCATTCTCTGCGCGGCCATCACCCTTCCGCTCGGCTTCAGCCGCGGCAAGGAATACGCCGAGCTGATCTGGCCAATCAACATCATGGTCGTGATCATCTGGGTGGTCTTCGCGGTCAATTTCTTCTGGACCCTCGCCAAGCGCAATGAGCCCACGCTCTACGTCGCGATCTGGTTTTACATCGCGACGATCCTCACGGTGGCGATGCTCTACATCGTCAACCATCTCTCGCTGCCGACGAGCTTCCTCCACAGCTACCCGGTCTTCGCAGGTGTGCAGGATGGTCTGGTGCAATGGTGGTACGGCCACAACGCCGTGGCGTTCTTCCTGACCACTCCGATCCTCGGCATCATGTACTACTTCATGCCGAAGGCGGCTGAACGTCCGGTGTACAGCTACCGT
>CAYZCV010000105.1:0-12994 GCA_964476965.1 uncultured Opitutus sp.
TCCTCGGTGATGCCATTCGTCGCGCGGGACACGCCCTGCTCGGTGACGAAGAATTCCATCATCTGAATCACCTCGCCCGCGGGAGCGGCCGGCGCGGCGGCGGAGGGAGTCGGTGCAGTCTGGGCAAGCGCTGGGGTCAGGAGCGCGAAGGGCGAAAGGACCGCGGTCGCGGCGAGCGCACGAAGCCCGCGGCGCCGGATCCTGGTCTGCTCGTTGGTGTGTAGTTTCATAGTGCGTACAACTTTCCACCTAGCAGCCGCGATACCACGAAAGAGGAGAGCGCGATGAAATAAATGCATGTGCACGGTCAGGCACGAAGGTCACGAGCGGCGCCGGCCGTCCGCACGGGTTATGAAGTTTTTTGATGCGGTGAACTCCGCGTTCATCCGCAGTGAGCGCGACCCTGAATTCGTCCTCGCCGCGCGCCACAATCGACCAAGGCCTGCCCGCGCCGAAGCCCCACCCCAGCAAGAAAGGCATCGGGCGAAATCTGGGCTGCAACATCGGGGCCACGATCCGACGTGCCGCGCATTTCTCCGAAGCTTCCGCCTGCGTCCGTCCCCGCAGGGCAACCAGAGATGTGCGCGGAGGGCGTTAATCCCTGCGCAATTCGCCCAGCCGCCGGCCAGAACCGGCGCAGGCAACCGATGGCCGTTATCCCCTTCCGTTTTCAGCGGCTCCGGATCCGGCGAGAATCAAGACACGCGCAGAGATTTCGCCGTCCGCACGGTGGAGGCACCGCACGCGAGTGAGCGCGTGCTCCTTTGGACTGATCACGCGCCGACGGCCCGGCATAAAAAAGGGACCCGGCTCGAGGCCGGGTCCCTGAGATGGGGGCAAGGAGCAGATCGCTCAGTTCGCGGGCGCTGAAGCCTTGCGGGCGTGCTCCTCGGCCGAGCGCAGCAGACGAATCACATTGCCGCCCCAGATCTTGGCGAGGTCGGCTTCCGTGTAGCCGGCCGCCAGCAGCGCGGCGGTGATGTTCGGCGCACCGGTGACATCCATAAAGCCCTCGAGGCCGCCACCGCCGTCGAAATCACCGCTCATGCCGACGTGGTCAGGTCCGACCAGCTTGAGCACATGGAGCACCTGGGCCATGAAGGCATCGAAGGGGGCGCGCGGAGTGGGAAACTTTTTTTCCAGTTCGGCGCGCGCCGCCTGAAATTCAACCATGCGCTCGGCGGACAGGGTGTTCATGCCGCCACGGCCCGCGATGCCGAATCGGGCAAAGAGCTCAGCCTGGGCGGCATTGCGTTCCGGGGACGATTCGATCTTCGCCACATAGGCGCCGAACGCGTTCATCTGGATGACGCCGCCCTTGGCCGCGAGCTTCTTCAGGAGAGCGTCCGGCGCATTGCGGGGGTGGTCGAAAACGGCCTTGGCTCCGGAGTGACTGAGCACGATCGGAGTCGCCGACAGATCGAGGATCTGGTCAAGGACGCTGTCGGCCGCGTGCGAGGCATCAATGATCATCCCAAGGCGATTGGCCTCCGCGACGAGCTGCTTGCCGAGCGGGCTCAGACCGCCCCACTCAGGGCCGCCCGCATCCGTGGCGGAGTCCGCCATCTCATTGTTCCGGCCATGCACGGGACCAATCATCCGCACGCCCAGCTCGTAGAACGTTTTCACCAGCGTGATGTCCTTCCCGATCGGGTAGCTGTTCTCCATCGAGAGATAGACGATCGACTTGCCCGCGTCGGCAATGCGCTTGGCGTCATCCGCCGTGAGGGCGATCTCCATCTGGTCGGAATGCGCAGCGACCATCTTGTGGATGCGCAGGCCGATCAGGAGCGCGCGATCGCGCACCTCGGCATGGGCCGCGGGCGTGCGATCGCCCTGTCCGGTGTAAATCGTCCACCAGCCGCCATCGATGCCGCCCTCCTTCATCCGGGGCAGATCGACCTGGCTGCCCTCGGCGACCGTGTGCCGGTCAGCCACACTCCAGCCGGGTTTGGCCAGATTGGCCGCCGTATCGAAATGGGTATCAAGCGCGATGAAGCGGTCGTGGAGCGCACGAGCTTGGCGGTAGGCCGCGGCATCCGGCACGCCGGCGAAAACCGGGGACGCCAGCAGGAGGAGGAGGTAGGGTCGGAGTTTCATGGAACGAAAGCAGGATGGCGGCCCGCAGGCCGCCATCCAAGAATTATAGCGCAGGGTCAGGTTAGAAGCTGGCCGTGACGGTGACTTGGAAGGTTCGGTCAGGCAGCGGACGGAAGGTGGCCAGGGTGTTGGTGGTGGTCGAAATCGTCCCGAAGTAATCCTTGTCGGTCAGGTTATCGATGTTGAAGCGAACCTTGATTCCCTTGAGTGGTCCGACGGCCAATCGATCCCCGCCGAGGTCGAGATAGGTCGAATAAAGGGTGTAGCCGCCAACCATCTCGCTGTTGACGAAGTTCGTGTAGCGGTCGGAGAGATATTTCGCCGAGAAGCTGAACACCGCCCAGGACAGGGGGCTGTAGGTCACGCTGTTCTGGGAGATCCACTGCGGGCTGTCCGGCACCGTGTTGCCGGCGATCGTGAAGGCCGCATAATTATCCTGAAACTCCACTCGATTGTAAGTCAGGCTGCTGGTCAGGGCGAGCTTGCTCCCGAGGAAGCCGGGCCGGTAACCGCCGCTGACCTCAATGCCGGAGGATTCGACGCCCCCGACGTTCTGGAAGAAGGTTTCGGTCGTCGTGCTGCCGGGCACCGGTGAGGCGAACGACTGCAGGCGGTTTTCGAACGACGTGAAATAGACCGCGACGACCGCGTTGAACTCGCCCCGGTTGGTGCGGAAACCCAGTTCCACGTTCTCGGAGGTTTCGGCGTCGGGACCGGGCGCGGCCGGGCTGGCGAGCGCAAAGATGTCGTCGGCTCCGCGCGGGAGGGCAAAATTTTCAGCGTAGGAGGCGAAGAGCTGGTCCGTCCCGCTCAGGGCAAAGACCGCACCGACCTGGGGCAGAAACTCGTCGCTCCAGTTGTCCGTGATCCGCGGGGTGCGCTGGTTGATGTAATCGGCCGGATTGCGGTAGCCGCTGATCTCATAGTCGACGTCGAGGGCCTTGGCGCCGAGTTCGATCTTCAGCCGGTCATCCACCAGGGGGAAGGTTGCCTTGGCAAAGAGCTGAACCGTGTCGCGCGTCGACGTGAAGTCGCGCTGGCGGTGCACATACTCGTTCAGGAGGGGCTGACCAGCCGGGTTGCCGCCGACTTGATTGAAGCGGTTTTGCGTGCGGTGAAAGTCGTCGTTCTCGATCCACAGGCCGGCGATGAACTGGGGTTTGCCCGTCTGGAAACGCGCCGTGACGGACGCACCGGTGCGCTCGCCGTCGACCGTCGAGAGACCATACTGTAGTCCCTTCGGAGCGAAGAGGCCCGGCAGAATGAGGCGCTGGGCGTTGTGGCTTGCCAGCGAGGTCGCGTAGGCCTCGGGCGAGACCCCGTAGCCCTCCTTGTCCTCAAAATAGGCGGTGGCGGAAAGCTGGAGACTGTCACTCACGGTGAACTCACCGTTGAGGCTGTAGAGCGCGTCGGTCCGCGAGTTGATCGCCTGCTGGTAGTACTGGTTGTAGGCGGCGTTGGAGTAGATCACGGTCGGCGCGGTGGCGAGCGGCGCGAGGTCGGGAACATACTCCAGGTAACCGAAGTAGCGCCCTGACCGACCGAAGAGATCGCCCGACCGGCCATAGTACTGCGCCTTCGAAATCGTGGGCGAATCGAAGTCAAAGTAGTCGTTGAAGATCGCGCTCACCTGCAGCGTGGCCCGGTTGCTCAGCGCATAGCGCAGTTTCGCCTCCCAATGCTCGCGGTCAAACGTGCCCGGCCCGCGCCACTGGTCGCTGGATTGCTGCGACCGGCTGAGGTAGGCCGACAGGCCGTTCCACTCGCCGCTCTGGGCCTTGATGAAGGTGCGCTCGAGGGCATTGCTGCCCACGGTCGCCGACACGGTGACCGACGGGGTCGTGGCCGGGACGATGGTCGAGTAGGACGCGATCGGTCCGAGCGAGGCATAGCTCGGCTGCGAAACCTCACCGGTCCCCTGCGAGGCCGCGACGCTGCCCAGGTTCTCGTTGTCGACATAGCGATAGATCGGACTGCCGCCGAACTGGTCGCTGCGGCCCATGGGCACGCCGTCGAGAATGAAGCCAATCTGCTGGTAGTTGAACGCGCGGACGCTGACGGAGTTGCCGAACTCGTAAAGTCCGAGGGCATCGGACGTCTGCACGTTGAAGCCAGGCAGCGACTCGAGCATCTTCAAACCCGAGATCCCCGCCGGCGCGGCCAGCAGCGCCTCACGGGTGATCGAAATGGAATTGCGGGTCCGATCGGTGCCGATCGCGACCGCCGGATTGGTGATGCGGTCCTCCACGGTGAATCGATCCAGCGTGATCACCTCTTCGGCCGCCGTTGGCGTAGCCGGGGTGGCGGAAGTTGCAGGCGCGGTCTGGGCGTGGCCGGTGGTGAGGCCGAGGAGCGCGACCAGCAGGGAGGTCGGACGCAGGATACGTTGGTTCATAGGTGGGGACACCGGCAAGTAACCGGCGCTGCGACCGTCCTAGCAGCGGATGTGCCATCCGTTCGCAGATGTGCGCCGACCGGCCGGGCAGTCTACTCTGCAGTTGCACTCGGCCCAGTCTGTGGCTCCCTGAGCGTTTCAACTCCATGTCCACTCCCGTCGAAAACGTCGTCATCGTCGGCACCGGTTGCGCCGGCCTCACCGCCGCGATCTACACCGGCCGCGCCAATCTGAACCCCTTGGTGCTGGAGGGCTCGCTTCCGGGCGGACAGCTCACGACGACGTCCGAAGTCGAAAACTTCCCCGGTTTCCCCGAGGGCGTCGACGGCTTCATGCTGATGGACAACCTGCGCAAACAGGCCACAAAGTTCGGCACCCGCTTCGAGCAGGCCATGGTGACGTCGGTCGATTTCACTTCGACGCCGCGCAAGCTTGTCTGCGGCGATCGTACCATTCTCGCCAAGGCGGTGATCATTGCCACCGGCGCCTCCCCGCGCATGACCGGCATCCCCGGCGAAAAGGAACTCTACGGCGGCAAGGGCGTGACCACGTGCGCGACCTGCGATGGCGCCTTCTACCGCAAGATGGATGTCGCGGTCATCGGCGGCGGCGACAGCGCCGCGGAAGAGGCCCTCTTCCTCACCCGCTTCGCGAGCAAAGTCTACCTCGTCCATCGCCGCCATGAACTGCGCGCGTCCAAGATCATGGCGGACCGCGCCACGTCCCACCCCAAGATCGAGTGCGTGTGGGACAGCGTCCCCGTCGCGGTCGAGGGCGTGGAAGCCGGCGCCGTCAGTGGACTCAAGATCCGCAACCTCAAGACCAACGTGGAAAGCGTGCTGCCCGTGAAGGGAATCTTTGTCGCCATCGGCCACGTGCCGAACACGGGTCCGTTTGCCCCGGCCCTCGACGTCGACGAAGGGGGCTACTTCAAGCCCGCCGCCGGTTCCCAAGTTCAGTCCAAGGTCCCGGGCGTCTACGTCGCCGGTGACTGCGCCGATCATGTCTACCGTCAGGCCATCACGGCTGCCGGAATGGGCTGTCAGGCGGCAATCGAGGCCGAGCGCTGGCTCGCCGAGCACGAGGCCTGAGTTTTTTCAGTCGGGTAACTGACTCTTGGACGGCGGCTTGACCGCCGGTGGGGTCCGCTGCGCGGGCCCGGCGCGGATTTGGGTTAAATGTTTAGGTACCTAGCGTCGATAGGAGGTGAGTATTTACACTCATGCTAGGTCAATTGAACATTTTTACAAATCAGGCCATCCGCCCGCTTGCGCCGGTGGTTCTCCGGAGGGTTTACCTATGCAACTGAATGTAGGACATAAGGTTTCAGCGCTCGCGCTCACCGCAGCTCTTCTCCTGATCGGTCTGGTCGTCAGTGTCAGCGAAGGCTTCCGCTCCGTGACGGCGAGCGGAGAGGCCGTGGTGGTCATCACCCGCGCCCTGCATAATCATGGCGAGGCGGACATGATGCACGACGCGCTGCGGGCCGATGTCCTCGCCGCGCTGTTGGGAGCGAATCGCGCGAACCCCGCCGCCATCCGTGCTGCGGCGGAGGAACTGAGCTCGCACGAGGCGACGTTCCGATCCGCGATCAACGCCAATCAGGGACTGACCCTGGCGCCCTCCCTGCGCGAGGCACTGGATTCCGTTTCCGGCCCGCTGGATGCCTACCTGGCCGAGGCCGCCAACCTGGTCCGTTTGGCCGCGCAGGATGCAGACCTCGCCGAAGCAGCCCTGCCAAGGTTCATGGATCGATTTTCTGAGCTGGAGGACAGCATGGGGGCGATTAGTGACCTGATTGCGGCCGAGGCAAATCGGACCCAAGAGGCATCCGCCGGCGCGACCGCCCGGTTCACCCGCTTGCTTTGGATGGGAACCGCCGCGGCGCTCATCTTCTTGAGCATCCTCGCCGCGATTGTGTCCCGCAGCATTCCCCGGCCCTTTCTCGAAATCATCAACCGCCTGCGTGAGGCGGCCGAAACCAACGCCGCGTCGTCCGCCGAGGTTGCCCACAACAGCGCCTCGCTGGCGCAGGGCGCGTCCGAGCAGGCGGCCTCCCTGCAGGAGACCAGCGCCACCCTGGAGGAGATTTCAGGCATGGCCCGCACCAACACCGCCAGCGCACGCAAGGCCAGCGAACTGACCGGCCAAAGCCGGACCGCCACGGAACGCGGCCAAAAGGACATCGACGAGATGAATGCCGCCATGGCGGCGATCACGGAATCTAGCACCGCCATTGCCCGGATCATCAAGACCATCGACGAGATCGCGTTTCAAACCAACCTGCTCGCGCTCAATGCCGCGGTCGAGGCGGCCCGCGCCGGCGAGGCGGGCGCGGGCTTCGCCGTGGTGGCCGAGGAGGTCCGGGCCCTCGCCCTGCGCTCCGCGGCCGCGGCCCGCGAGACGGCGGGCCAGATCGAGGACGCGGTCCGCAAGAGCCGCAACGGCGCCGAGGTCGCCGCCCGCGTCGCGGCCAGCATTGACGGCGCGTCCGCCCGTATTCGGGAAATCGATACTCTGGTCGGCGAGATCAGCCGCGCCTCTTCGGAACAGTCGGAAGCCGTGGCGCAGGTCAACGGCGCCGTCGGCCAGATGGACCAGGTCGTGCAATCAAGCGCCGCCCGGGCCGAGGAAGGCGCGGCGCTGGCGGAGGAACTCTCCGCCCAGGCAGCCTCGCTGCGCCAGACCATCGACGATCTCGCCCGCGTGGTCGGCGGGCGGGCGGCGACGGCCGAGCCGCCGTCCGCGCGGGCAGCCGCCGCGCTGACCCGCGCCATCAGCCAGCGCACGCTGGCGCCGGTCTGACCGCCCGGCGGCGCCCGGGACAAGGGGCTCAGGTCTCCGGCGCCACGCGCAGGTCGAGGTAAAACTCCACCCGCTCCTCCCCTGTCGGACAAAAGACACCGACCCGGCCGCCGTGCCGGGCGCCAATCTCGCGGCAGATGGCGAGGCCGAGCCCAGTGCCCTCGGCACTTTCCCCCGGCCGGCGAAAGAAGGGATCGAAGATCCGCGCCTGTTCCACATCCGTCAGCGGACGACCTTGATTGATGACCGAGAGGCGGACGTAACCGTCGCCCCGCGATTGGGCCCGCAGGGTGATCGGCTGCCCGGGCTGCCCGTACTTGCAGGCATTGGTCACGAAGTTTCCCAACACGCGGCCGGCGTAAACGGGTTCGGCCAGAACCGCCGGGAGCGCGGCCAGGGGCTCGATCCGCAGCGAGCATCCGGCCCGGCGGGCGCTCTCCGCATGCATCTGCACCGTTTCTTCGAGAAGTTCGGCCGGCGACTGCGGCGTGAGCCGGAGCTCCGTGCCCCCGCTTTCCAGCCGGGCCAGCTCCATCAGGGCCTGCAGCACCGTGAGGAGCCGCTCGCAATCGTCGCGGCCGATCTGGAGCAGTTCCCGCTGCTCCGGGTTGAGGACACCGAGCTTCTCCTCGAGCAAGAGGTGGAGGGACATGCGCATGCCGGCCACCGGGGTCTTCACTTCATGGCCCAGCGTGGCCAGGGCCTTGGTCTTTGCTTCGTCGACGCGCCGCAGGCGAGTCACGTCGATCAGCAGCACGGCCCAGCCGTCGTCGCGCCCGTCGGCCTCCTTCATCCGAAAAACCTGCGGCAGGAAATAAGATCCCACGGCATCTCCCGCAGGGAGCGGGAGGTGCACCGCGTCACGCACGTCTTCCACGACCGACTCGGCCGTCGCCTTGGCCGCTGCCTGATCGATCTGTCGACGCACCTCGCCCGGCAGGGCGCCCGGAATGCCGAGCGCCGCGCTCAGCGCCTCGGCGCGCGGATTGGTCTGGCGCACCGAGAACTCCCGGTCGGTGATGTAGACCGGGTAAGGCAGGGCCTCGAGGATGGCGCGACTGGTGCGGCTGGCCTGCAGGGCCCGCTCGTCCGTCTCCTCGATGTAGCGGCGCAACTCGCCGGCCATCTGGTTGAAATTGGTCACGATGCCCCGCAACTCTTCACCGCCCTCGACCGGGACCACGGCATCAAATCGCCGGTCCCGAACCTGCTGCATCGAATCACGCAGCCGCCGGAGTGGCGTGAACACCGCGCGAGCGAGGCGCACCGAGGTCACGAGGTAGATTCCGAGGGAGAAGACGGCGAAGCCGACGGCAATCCAGGTCACGCGCTGCCCCCGGACGATGGCGGCATCGCGCCGGGCAAAAATCGCCGCCTCGTTGAGATCCCCGATCTGGTCCGCCCGCTCCGCGATGGCGGTGCTGAGCACGGCCAGCGAGCCGGCGAGGCGGGTGAAGCGCTCGTCGTCCCTCGCCCGCAGTCCGAGCATCTCTTCATAGGACGCGAAGTAATCCTGGCATGCCGCGGTCAAACGGGCCACGCGCTCCTCCTCCCCGGCGAGCGAGGTCGGCGCCATCAGCTGCATGAGGCGGCGTTCGACCAGATCGCGTTCCTGGCGAAAGACCTCACGGCTGTCCGGCAGACTCGCCGGGCTCTTGGACGCGAGGTAATGGCCATCGATTCTGGTCACCGCGGAGCGGAGGTCGCGCACCGCGCGGATCCGGTCGTAGTTCTGGTCGATCAGCGACCCGATTTCCTCGGTCAGTCCTCGCGTGGCCCACATGCAAAACCCGCTCAAGGTCAGCAAAAGCAGGAGGATGACGGTCAGGCCACCGGCAAAGGTCCACCGGTTCATGACGGGAGAGAGGCCGCCGGCCCTTCGCTGGCCCACCGTTTCCGCTTGCGATAGAGGGTGGCCGAATCGACCCCGAGCACCCGCGCGGCCTCCTCCAGCGTGGGCGTTCGGGCCATGACCAGCCGCAGGTGAGCGCGTTCAATCTCCTCGAGCGAAACCAAGGCTCCCAGCGTGACCTCGGGCCCTGAAACGCCCGCAGCCACCACGGCGTCGGGCAGATCGGCCAATCCAATTTCGGGACCCGGCGAGAGGATCACGGCCCGCTCGATCGCGTTGCGCAACTCGCGCAGATTACCCGGCCAGGCATGGCGGCGGATGGCCTCCCAGGCATCGGGCGCCAGACCGCTGACCTGGCGCCCCGATTCCTCGGCGAAAAATCGCAGGAAGCCCCTCGCGTGTCGCTCCAGATCCCGTGGGCGGGCGCGGAGCGGAGGCATGGTCACACTGATGACATTCAGGCGATAAAACAGATCCTCGCGGAAGGAACCCGCCCGCACCGCGACCGCGAGGTCGCGATTGGTGGCGGCGATCACCCGCACATCGGCCGTCCGCGTCTTGGTCTCCCCAACGCGCTCATACGTTCGTTCCTGGAGCAAACGCAGGAGCTTCGGCTGCAGTTCGGCCGGCAGTTCACCGATCTCGTCGAGGAAGAGGGTCCCTCCGCGGGCAGCCTCGACCTTGCCCCACGTGTCGCTGGCGGCACCCGTGAAGGCACCCTTCACGTGGCCGAAGAGTTCACTCTCCAGCAATTCCCGGGAGAGGCTGGGACAACTCACCGTCACAAAGGGTCCGCCCGCCAGCGGGCTGTTCTGATGGGCATGGCGCGCCAGCGCGCTTTTGCCGGTGCCATTCTCACCGAGGATGAGGATATTGGCCCGCGTCCCCGCGGCCCGCTCAACCACGGACACGATGCCCTGCATCTCCGGGTCCTCGGAGGTGAAGTCCGCCGCCGGCGCCGCGTGGGCCACCTGCTGCTCAAGTTCGTTGACCCGCTGATGCAAGCGGCGAGCCCGCTCAATCCGGGCAAAGAGGTGCCGCAGTTGCTCCGGCGTGAAGGGCTTTTCCAGGTAGTCATGCGCTCCCCGTCGCATCGCCTCGACCGCCGTCGCGATGCTCGCGTTGGCCGTGCACATCACGACCGGCAGGCCCGGGGCCAGCTTCAGGAGCCGGGTCAACGTGTCCAGGCCGTCCGCCTCGCCCTCCAGATGGAGATCGAGCAGCACCAGATCATAACGCTCCTCCTGCAGCTTGAGCAGGGCAATGCGACCCGAGTCGGCCGTGTCCGCCTCATGTCCCTCCGCCTTCACCGCTTGGGACGTGGTGATGCGGATGGTTCGCTGGTCGTCGACGATAAGGACACGCATGAGATCTGAGGAAGCTCCGGAGGGAAAACCGATGAGACCGAGACACGATCACCCAACCAAAGTTCATCTTTTGAGCGGGTCGGATCCGTCGCGACGCGAGTCCGGGCAAGGGAGATCGGTCATCCATTTTCCTTACATTAAGGCATTTATGCCACAAACGACCCGAAACCAGCTTACGCAGCGCCGAAAAAGCCTCCTCCAGCAGGGTTTAATTAGAATTATTCCAATTATCACTTGAAAGGCCGGAAGAATCGCGTTGGTTACCCTTTCCCTGATCCATGTCTCTCGCTTCCCACGACGCCCTAACCCAAAAGCTGGCCGGCAGCGGCCTGCGCAACACCCCGCAACGGGAGGTCGTTTATGCTGCCCTGCTCGAGCGGCGCGATCATCCCACGGCGGACGAGGTCTATGCCCGTGTTCGGCCGGCCCTGCCCGGGATCTCCCTCGCGACGGTCTACAACTGCCTTGAGACGCTGGTCCAGTGCCAGCTGGTCCGTGCGGTCAACTTCGAGCGCGGTCCGACCCGCTTCTGCCCGAATCTTCATCCGCACGCCCACTTCCACGACAATGTGAGTGGCGCGACCTACGACATCGACCTCCCGGCCGAGGTGCTGGCTCGGGTCAAAGCCATCCTGCCGTCCGGTTACGAAGTCGAGGACGTTGAGATTTCCTTCCGCGGCAAATCCCTCACTTCCCGCTAGTTCTCGCCCGCATCCACCCTCTTTTCCTATCGTCATGCACACCCTCGAAATCCGCGATCTGTTCGTCGCCCTGACGGACCAGCCCGACAAGCCCATCGTGAAGGGCCTGACCCTCACGATCAAAGCCGGCGAGATCCACGCCATCATGGGGCCCAACGGCACCGGCAAGTCCACGCTGTCCAAGGCGATTGCCGGACACCCGGGCTACGTGATCACAGGCGGCGAGGTGCTGATCGACGGCAAGTCGATCCTCGACATGGAGCCCGATGAGCGCGCCCGCGCCGGCATCTTCCTGGCCTTCCAGTACCCGAGCGAAATCCCGGGCGTCTCGATCGCCAACTTCCTCCGCGCCGCCGTCCAGGCCCGCCTGGCCGAGGGCGAGGAGCTCGACGCCACCGCCTACTACAAGCGGCTCTACAGCAAGATGGACATGCTCAAGATCGACCGGAAGTTCACCTCCCGCGCGGTCAACGACGGTTTCTCGGGCGGCGAAAAGAAGCGCTGCGAGATCCTCCAGATGGCCATGCTGGAGCCCACGTTCGCCCTGATGGACGAGACGGACTCCGGCCTCGACATCGATGCGCTCCGGATTGTGGCCGACGGGGTCAACACGATGCGGGGACCCAAGCTCGGCGTCCTCCTCATCACCCATTACCAGCGCCTCCTCGACTACATCGTTCCCGACCACGTGCACGTCATGTACGACGGGCGCATCGTGAAGACCGGCGACAAGAGCCTCGCCCTCGAGCTCGAGGCCAAGGGCTACGACTGGGTCAAGAAAGAGCTCGCCTCCGCCTGAGTCCTGCCGGTCCAACCCTCCTCTCCCTCCTCCCATGGCTGACACCGAAACCCTTAGCACTGACTCCGCGGTCGAGAATCCCGCCGTCGGCATCGACCAGTCCGTCGGTGACTTCACCTACGACGTGAAGTACGAATTCGACGCGGGCAGCGGCCTGAACGAAGGCACCGTCCGCTACATCAGCTCGGTCAAAAAGGAGGCCCCGTGGATCCTCGATTTCCGGCTCAAGGCCTACCAGACCTTCCTCGAGAAGCCGATGCCGACGCATTGGGCGACCAAGGATCTGGAGAGCATCGATTTCGACAAGATCCGCTATTACCTCTCGCAGGGCCAGAAGCCCAAGCGCACCTGGGACGAGGTCCCGGATGACATCAAGAAGACCTTCGAGCGCCTCGGCATCCCGGAGCAGGAGCGCAAGTTCCTCGCCGGCGTCGAGGCCCAGTTCGACTCCGAGGCCGCGTATTCAAACGTCAAGGACATCGTCGCCAAGCAGGGCGTCATCTTCCTGACGTCCTCCGAGGCCCTCCGCGAGCATCCCGAGCTCTTCAAGAAGTGGTTCGGCAAGGTCATCCCGACCTCCGACAACAAGTTCTCCGCCCTCAATAGCGCGGTGTTCTCCGGCGGCTCCTTCATCTACGTCCCGAAGGGCGTGAAGGTCGCGATGCCGCTGCAGGCCTACTTCCGCATCAACGCGGAGAATTTCGGCCAGTTCGAGCGCACCCTCATCATCGCCGACGAGGGCGCGGAGGTGACCTACATGGAGGGCTGCACCGCCCCGAAGTTCTCGACCTCCACGCTGCACAGCGCCGTGGTCGAGCTCGTCGCGCTCAAGGGCGCCAAGATCCAGTACATCACCGTCCAGAACTGGGCCAACAATGTGTTCAACCTCGTGACCAAGCGCGGGCTCGCGATGGAGGACGCCGAGATCAAGTGGATCGACTGCAACATCGGCAGCCGCCTCACCATGAAGTACCC
>CAYZCV010000106.1:0-12921 GCA_964476965.1 uncultured Opitutus sp.
AGTGCCGGTGCGCGTTTCGTAGAGGCTCGTGCCGTAGGCGCCGTAGGAGCCCGGGTCCTCGTGAGGCATGAAAAACTTCAGCCCGGCGCTCGTCGGATCCATCTCGGAGAGGTGCGTGGCGTCGCCGTGGCCGAGGCCGGAAGACCAGAGACCCTTGCCGTCGTCGTCGATCGCGCAGGCGCCGTATTGGATCTCGTCGCGGCCGTCGCCGTCGAGGTCGCCGAGCGACGCGTCGTTCGGCGTGTAGCCGTCGGGCGTCTGCAAGGGAACGGCGTGGTAGGGGAGTGGAGGCGCGCCCGCCCGCAGAGTGAAGCCGGCGCCGGCCTCGCCCTCGGTTCCCGCTGAGACGGGCCGGACCGTGTAGGTCACAGCGCGGGCCAGATTGGCCGCCGAGTCGACGAGCCACGTCGGTCCGTGCAGGGGTTCTGCGTTGAGTCGAACCGCGCTGGGCTCCGCGCCGTCGCGCAGGACGGCCGTGCGATAGACATTGAAGGCGACATCCTCCGGGTCGGTGCCAAGCAGGCGCCAGGAGAGAAAGACTTTGCCGTCCGGCAGGTGGACCGCGACCACGCCCCGGTCGAGGGCTTCCAGCACGGGTACGGGCGCAGGCTGGGCCTGGGCCGCGACGGAGAAGGCCAGCAGGGCGGACAGAACGCAAAGGAGGGAGGGGCGCATCGGTGGAGGGTCAGGTTCGGGGAAACCGGAACGGGTTGGGGGGCGCGTTGAGTCGAACCCGATTATGGCCCCAAGCCAACGTTTCCGCTTCGGACTGTCAGCGTACCCTTCTCATGGCGCCGCCCGGCAGCGGTCACTTACAACCCCCGTCCGCTTCACCCTGCCCGCGGCTCGCCCGCCCGTCACTGCGCCTTGAATACCGTCCGGACCCCTTACTTCCCCGTCACTTTGCCTGCCGTTACGCTCCATTCCCCATGCTTGACGGCATTGGGGATTGGCGGTCTTAAGCTGGTGGTCTCCGCATGAATGTGCCCCCCACCAAACCCCGCGTGGCCCTGATCGGCGTATCGGGCTACGGGAGGATTCACCTCCAGCTGGCGCGGGAAGGCCGGGAGCGGGGCGAACTGGACATCGTGGCCGCCGCGGTGATCAATCCCGCGGAGGAGGAGGCCAATGTCGCCGAGCTGTCCGCGCATGGCTGCGCCATTTACAGCGACTATCGCGAGATGCTCGCGCGTCACGCCGGCCGGATCGACCTCTGTCTGATCCCGACGGGCATCCATCTCCACGCGCGGATGACGGTCGATGCGCTGCGGGCCGGGGCCAATGTCCTGGTGGAGAAGCCGCTGGCGGCCTCCATGGACGAGGTGCGCGCGATCCAGTCGGCGGAGCGTGAGTCCGGCCGCTTCGTGGCCGTGGGTTTTCAGGACTACTATGACGCCGGAACGGCGTGGCTGCAGGAGCGCCTGCGCGCGGGGGCGATCGGGGAGATCAGGTCGGTGCGCTTCCTCGGCATCTGGCCTCGTCCGCGCTCCTATTTTTCGCGCAACAACTGGGCCGGGCGCCTGCGGGTGGGGGACGATCCCGTCCTGGATTCCCCGCTGAACAACGCGTTCGGGCACTTCGTCATGCTGAGCCTGCTGTTTGCAGGCGTGGACGAGACCTCGATTCACGCGGAGTCGGTTGAACTTTTCCGGGCCCACGCGATTGAAAGTTTCGATACCGGGGTCGTCACCTTGCGCACCGCCGGCGGCGTCCGGCTCTGGTTCGGCGCCAGCCACGCCAGCACGGTGGCGCTGGAGCCCGAGATTCTGATCGAGGGTTCGGCGGGGCAGGCCTGCTGGCGCTACGAAAACGAGGCCTGGATCCGCGATGGCAGCGGCCGGGTTGAGCGGAGGCCGGTGGGGGACCAGACGGCCGCCCGGCGGGCGATGATGGCCGAGGTGCTGCGCCGCCTGCAGGACCCGGCGGCGCCCGTCTGCACGACCCAGGAGGCCGCCCGCCACACGGCGTTGGTTGAGGCCATTCATCGCACCGCCTCGGTCGCGGACTTCCCGGCCGGCGCCGTCAGTTGGGTCGGATCCAGCGGTGCGTCCAGTGCGGTCCCGGTGGTCGTCGGCCTCGACGCGTCGCTCCGGCAGGCATTTGCCGAGCTGCGACCGCTGCGGGCGTGCGGCTTTCCTGCCGCCGCCATCCACGTGGCCTAGGTTTTGTAGGTAGCCGACGGATACACCAGACCCTCTCGTTCGTACTGTCTGACCGGCCCCGGGTTGTCATTCAGCGGCGAAGGTGCAGAGTGGTGGGCCTGCACTGCCGGATTTGCCCCGTTTGGCCGGCTCGGTGCAAGCGGATCCTGACCGGATCCATCACAATTCCGACGACACCGATTGGGGGTGTCGCCGGGGGACAAAACGCCGCGGTGCCGGTTCACCCTCACGGGTGGCCGGTGCCGCGGCACTGTGCCACCCCCACCGCCCGGAGCTCCTGATTTCTCGGCCTCGTCTGACGGATTTGCTTCGAACTGTCCGATCCCGGGTCGAGTTGTGCCAACCCGCCGTCACGTCGAGATTGCCGCGCAAGCGTACCCCTGTGGCCTGTGCCACTGTATCACTGAATTGACTACAACCCCGTCTGTCGATCCGTCGCTGTCCTGCCTGGCGGCGGAATGCCTTCATCCCATCCAAACCATCCGAGGAACCATGACCCCGTCCACCCCCTCGCTCCCGCGTGGAGCTTCCAAGACCGCCGCGCTGACGCTGCTGGCCGCCCTCCTGGCGCTGCCGGCCGTGGGTCAGCAGGCCCCTCAGCCCGCCGCGGCCGCCGCCACCCAGACCGAGGCCGAGCGTGAGGCCGCCCGCAAGCAGGCCGAGCTCGAGGCCGCCATCGCCGCCGAACGCGCCGCGCCGCCGACCGGCGCCGTGGTCACCCTGTCGCCCTTCGAGGTGACGGCTGACAGCAACAACGGCTACCAGGCCCGCAACACCATGTCGGGCACGCGCCTCAACTCGAAGCTCGAGGATCTCGCCTCCTCGATCACGGTGGTGACGAAGGAGCAGCTCCTCGACACCGCCGCGATCGACATCAACGACATCTTCTCCAACGAGGGTAACACCGAGGGCATCTACCAGTACACCGACTTCACGATCGATCGCGGCTTCACGGTCGACAACGTCGCCCAGTCCCCCGAGACCGCCAACCGCGTCCGCGGCCTTGGCCAGGCCAATCTGGCCTCGAACAACTTCGCCCGCTCGAAGGCGATTCCGGTGGACACCTACAACGTCGACTCCGTTGAGATCAGCCGCGGCCCGAACTCGAACATCTTCGGTCTCGGCGAGGCCGCCGGCACGATCAATCTGATCCGCGGCAACGCCAATCTCAGCCGCGACACCTCCCAGGTTTCCATGCGCGTGGACGATCGCGGCAGTTACCGCGGCACCTTCGACTTCAACCGGGTGCTGGTCGACAACACGCTGGCGGTCCGCCTCGCCGGCGTGCACGACAATGTCGAGTACGTCCGCAAGCCCTCCCGCGATCGCACCAACCGCCTGACCGCGTCCCTGTCGTACCGGCCGTTCAGCAACACCACGATCCGCGGTTCCTACGAGGCCTACAGCAACTACGCGAGCCGCGCGAATTCGACCACCCCGCGTGACACGATCACCGAGTGGCGTGCCGCCGGCAGCCCGGTCTGGGATCCCCTCTTCAACAACACGGGCGGCTGGCGCCTGCTCAATGGCACGACCTACACGGCCGTGACCGCGGCGCAGGAGGCGACCCTCCTCCCGCGCGGCATCAACCCGAACGGAACCGGTTTCTGGAATCGTCCGAGCCTCTTTGTTAATCCCACGGGCGAGATCGGGCTCTACACCGTCGGTCGGACCTCGACCACGGCCTCTCCGGCCGGAGCGAATACCCAGCTCCGCTATCAGCAGATCGGCACGGCGCTGCAGCGCGGCGGCGGCGTCTTCGGCGTTCCGCTGTCCCCGCTTTACCAGCAGCCTGGCGTCACCGACCAGTCGATCTATGATTGGGAGGACATCAATTTCGCCGCCCCGAACTTCGCCCACAAGAAGGCGAACATCTACCAGGTTGAGCTCGAACAGTGGATCCTCAAGGGCGACCGGCACCAGCTCGCCTTCCAGGCCGGCTACCTGCGCGAGGAAATCGATACCGAGAGCCGCTCGTACATCGGCGCTTCGGACGGCGCGCCGCCGGTTATCCAGGTCGACATCAACGAGCGGCTGCTGGACGGCTCGGTCAATCCGTACTTCCTGATGCCGTACTTCGGTGGCTCGGAGATGCAGACCTTCAAGCGCCCGGAAACGAATGACAACATGCGTGCCACCCTGGCGTACCAGCTCGACCTTTCGCGCGAGCAGGGAGCGCTGAAATGGCTCGGCCGACACAATTTTGCCGCCTACGGCGAGTTCCGGCAGAACATCTTCGCGCAGAATTCGAACGGCCTGCGCTACCGCGACCAGATCGTTTCGCCCGAGGCCTGGTGGACGCCGGCGAACATCGCCAACATCCCCGGCGCGGGTCCGGAAAACCGCTTCTTCACCCGCTACTACGCGGGCGGCCCGGTCAATGCGGCCGGTTCGGTCATCGACGTTGCTCCGGCCTCGCCGACCTCGCTCAACGGCACGCAGACCCTGCGTTATTTCAATGGCGTCACCGGCCAGTGGGTGAACGAGTCGGTCGAGGTGGACGAGGTCTACTTCGCCCTCGGCAAGCAAAAGAATCAGATTCGCACCCAGGGCCTGGTCTGGCAGGGCTTCCTCTTCAATGACCGCATCGTGCCGACCCTCGGCTGGCGCAAGGACAAGAACCGCTCCGTGAACAATGTCGCGGTTCCGCTCAAGGCCGACGGTCGCCTCGACGAGAGCTTCCTCGACCAGTTCCCCGACCGGTGGATTGAGAGCGAGGGTCCCACCACGACCCGCGGCGTGGTCGTGCGGCCGTTCTACGGCTGGGATGGCATCGAGAGTCGTGCCGCCCAGGGCAATCGGGTGGCCTCGGTGCTCTCCAATCTGCGCTTCCACTACAACGAGTCCGACAGCTTCCAGCCTGCTCCCGCCGCCTACAACCTGTTCGGCGAGCTGCTGCCTGATCCCACCGGCTCGGGTGAGGACTATGGCTTCTCGTTCAGTGCCCTCGACGACAAGTTCTACGTGCGGGTGAACTTCTATGACACCCGCCAGAACGACGCACGGAATGGCGGCACCGCCGTCATCGGCACGCGCCCGATCCGGCTCGATTTCGACGCCTCGGGTGACGCCTCGTCCTTCAACCCGCTCGGCGGCAATAATGGTGGCGACAACTTTGACCTCGAGGACACGGTGTCCGGCTGGCTCATCGCGCTCAACCCCACGCTGACGCTCGCGCAGCTCCAGGCCGAGACGTACAAGATCATGGGCGTGACCCAGGAGTACGTGGACAGCCTCAAGAACCGGACGCTTTCCGACGTCAACAACGTCCAGTCCAAGGGCACGGAGGTTGAGATCAGCTACAACCCGAGCCGCTTCTGGACGCTGAAGGCGACGATCACCCGGCAGGAGGCGATCGACACCAGCATCTCGCCCAACATCCAGCGCTACATCGATGAGCGCATGCCGTTCTGGACCACGATTCGCGTCCCCACGGGGATCTCGCCGATCACCGGCACCCAGCTGCCGAATGCCGGCCGTCTCTGGTGGGAGGTTGGCGGCGTCCTCAATGCGACGGGCACCAACATCCCGCAGAACTTCTACACGGTGAACGTCGACGCGCCCTACAAGCTGGCGGTCACGAACTCCGGCAAGCCGCGTCCCCAGACCCGCGAGTGGCGCGCCAACCTGACGACGAACTACAAGCTCGCCGGCCTGTTTGGTGACCACAAGTACCTGAAGAACATGTCGGTGGGCGGCACCGCCCGCTGGGAGGATGAGGCGATTGTCGGCTTCCTCGCCGGCCCGGCCGACGCCGACGGTGCCGTGCGCCAGCTCGACGGCAACAAACCGATCTACGACAAGGCGCGCGCGTCGATGGACCTGATGGTCAACTACAACCTCAAGATGTTCAACAACCGGGTGAACGCCCGACTCCAGCTGAACGTGCGCAACGTCTTCGAGGACGGTCGCCTCCAGGCGGTGTCCTACAACCCGGACGGCACGCCGTGGAACTTCCGCATCATCGATCCGCGGCAGTTCATTCTGACCGCGACCTTCGATCTCTGATCGGGTCGGCGGTCTGAGCAGCCCCCGGAGCCACCGCTCCGGGGGCTTTTTCTTTTCGGCGAAGGGCGATTGGCGGACTGTCCGACGCAGGGCCCGTTGCGACCTTTTCTGACCGTCCGCTTCTTGCTCGTTTCCTCTGGTTTCGTTCCCTTTGCTTACCCGGAGTTACCTCACCCGGACGCGAGTCCTGTCCCCGCCTCCCCATGAATCTCGGCAGTCTGCACCTTCTGGATCTGATCGTCATCTTTGCCTACCTCGCGGCCGTGATTTGGATCGGACGCCGGGGAGCGGCCAAGGCGTCCAAGGGTGGCGAGGGCTTCTTCCTCGCGGACCGCAAGCTCGGCAAGCTTTACCAGTTCTTCCTGAACTTCGGCAATGCCACCGACGCCAATGGCGCGGTCAGCACGTCGAGCTTGGTTTACCAGAAGGGTGCCTCGGGCGTGTGGCTATCTCTCCAGACGCTCTTCATGAATCCCTACTATTGGTTCATGAACGCCTGGTTTCGCCGGGTGCGGCTCGTCACCGTCGCCGATCTCTTTGAGGACCGCTTTGGCAGCCGCGGCCTCGCGCGCTTCTACGCGGGCTTTCAGATCTTCGCCACGGTCGTCGTCATCATTGGCTTCGGCAATCTCGTCGGCTACAAGGTCACTGCGTCCCTGCTCGTGAAGCCCGAGGTGCGGTGGACCGCCGAGGAGCGTGCCTCCGTCGAATCGTACACGGAGTTCAAGCGCCTGGAGGCCGCCCGGCTCGTGGCGCCATTGGCGGCGGCCGAGGCCACCCGCTTTGATCAGCTCGACCAGCAGAATCGCCGCGGCGAGCTGCGCAGCTATATTTCCTGGCTCGATAGCTCGACGGGCAAGTGGACTTACTACCTCGTCTACACCGCGATTGTCGGCGGCTACATTGTCATGGGCGGTCTGGCCGCCGCGGCCGTGAACGAGGCCCTGCAAGGTATTCTGATCGTCATCTTTTCCTTCATGCTGATCCCGTTTGGGCTCTCCGCCATTGGTGGCTGGGACCAGCTCGCGGTCCGCGTGCCGCCGGAGATGTTCAATCTTCTGGGCGGGGGCGTCGGGGGCGTGGGCGCTTGGGAGCTCGCCGGCATCTTTCTGATCTCGATCATCCAGATCCACGGCATCATCGGTAACATGGGCGTGTCGGGTTCGGCCAAGGACGAGTTCGCTGCGCGCTTCGGTGCAGTGTCGGGAACTTACGCCAAGCGCGTGATGATCATCATGTGGGCGATCGTGGGCCTCATCGCCATCGCGATTTACCAGGGAGCCGGCCAGCTCTCGGATCCCGACTCCACCTGGGGATCCATGGCGCTGCTCCTGCTCAAGCCGGGGTTCCTCGGCCTGATGATGGCGGGTCTGCTGGCGGCGAACATGTCCACGGTCGCGGCGCAGACGATGGCCGTGTCCGCCCTGTTTGTCCGCAACATCTATCACTACCTCAAGCCCGGCGCGACGGATGCGGACCAGGTGAGGGTGGGGCGCTACGCGATCGTGGTGATCCTGGCCGGCGGGGTTTACGCGGCCGTGGGCATGGACGACGTCTATGGCGTCGTCCAGCTGATGCTGACGGTGAATGTGCCGTTCGGCGCGGCGGTGATGCTGATCTACTTCTGGCGTAAGCTGACCGCCGCCGCGGTGTGGTCGGCCGTGATCGTCTCGGCTCTGCTCAACATCATCGTGCCTTCGTGGGTGGCCCCGCGCGTGGACGCGATCGCGTCCAGCCCCGCTCTGACGCAGCAGGTCGAGCAGGGGGGGCGTCTCGTCCCGGTTTACTTTGAGAGTGTCATCCGCAAGGATCCCTCCAACCCGGCGAGCGAGTTGCGCGGTGCCAAGCGGTTCCACATCGAATTGTGGGTGCTGAACAAGGTGGGGATCGATGTCGCCTCCTTCACGGCGAGCGGCCGCAATGCCGCCCGCTTCATCTACGACGGGCTCTTCCCGTTCGCGGTGCTCGTGTTGGTGAGCCTCTGCACCCGTCAGCCCGAGCGCGAGCGTACGGACCGGTTCTTTGGCAAGATGAAGACACCGGTGGGAGCAACCCCCGAACTTGAGATCCAAGCCATGGCCGAAACGATGCGAAATCCGCGCCGCTTCGATGACCTCAAGATCCTCGGCCGCGACTCCTCATGGGAGTTCACGCGCTGGGATCGCGTCGATACGATCGGCTTTGTGGCCTGTCTCGCCGTCTCCGGTGCGATTCTTGGGGCCTTTGTTCTGCTGCTGAAAGCGGCCTCGTCCTGAGGCCGGTCCGCGCGCGCCCTCGGCCGCGGTGGCCAGGGAGCAAGGCGGTTCCCTGCCTGTTTACCCCTCTTTCCATGCTCCCGCGCGCCCTGCTTGCCCTGTCCCTCGCTGCCACCTGGTCGCTCGCGCAGCCTGCGCCCAACCCCGCACCGGCGGCCGCGGTTCCCGCCGCCCTCAGCATTCGGGGTAATTTGGTGGACAGCATCGAGCGTCCGCTGCGCTACCGGCCCGAGGGGTCCGACTTTGTCGGGGTCAATGGACCGGAGTTTTTCAATCGCCCGCTCTACGGCCGAACGACGGCCTTTCGGGTCGATGGCGGCGACCGTCCCGAATACGTGCTCTACCTGCCCGGTCGCGGGGGAAATCTCCGCCTCGGGCTGCGCACTCCGGCCGGGACCCGCTGGCTCCATGCCGCCGAGTCGGTCACGGTGCGCTACCGTCCGGGGACCTTGCTCCATGAGATTGCCGACCCGCTGCTCGGGCCCGCCGGCCGTATTCTGCTCGAGGCCATTGCCCTCAACGCCACGGACGGTCTGGTCGTCCGCATCGAAGCCAAGGCGATCCCGGCCGGGGTGGAACTCGTCTGGGCCTTCGGCGGCGTGAATGGCGAGCGCGGTCGCCGCGACGGAGATATCGGAACGGAGACGGTGCCGATCAGTCAGTGGTTCCAGCTGCAGCCTGCTTTTTGCGCCGACAATCGCTTCGAGCTGGCCGGTGACGCGTTCACCGTGCGGAGCAAGGCGGGCACGATTCGCGGACAGGCTCCGGCGGGTTCACGCCTGGCGGTGGCCGATGCCCGGCACTGGGCCGCTCCGGAGGCGCTGCTCGGCTCGCGCGGACAGGAGACTGACTTGCCGGTGGTGACCGGCCTGACACCCCTCGTTGCGGATCAGCCGGTGTTCCTCGGGTTTCAGCGCGTCGATGCCGACTCCGCACAAGCCGCGGAGCTCGACACCTACCGCAATGTCACCGCGCCGCGGGCCGGCGCCGCGAACGAGCCCGTGGTGGTGTCGTCAGGCCTGGCGGCGGCCTACGCCGCGGGTGACTGGCCACGGGTCTTCGCGGAAGCCCAGGCCCACTTCGCCGCGCTGCGCAATCGCGTGGTGGTGGACTCGCCGGATGCCTACCTGAACGCGGCGGTGGGGGCGTTGAATGTCGCCGCCGATGCCGTGTGGGACGAGCCGCAGGGTGCCGTCATGCACGGCGCGATCGCGTGGCGCAGTCGGCTGCTGGGTTGGCGCGGGCCTTACGCGATGAATGCGCTCGGCTGGCCCGACCGCATGCGACGCCACCTGAGCTACTGGGCGACGCGCCAGAACACGGATCCCATCCCGGCCGTACTCCCGCCGCCGGATGAGGACAGCAACCTCGCGCGCAGCGAAGCCGCGCTGCACAGCAATGGGGATATTTCCAACAGCCACTACGACATGAACCTCGTCTACATCGACGCGGTTTTCCGCCACCTCCTCTGGACGGGCGATCTTGAGCTGGCCCGGACCCTCTGGCCCGTGATCGAACGTCATCTGGCGTGGGAGCGTCGGCTCTTTCGGCGCGAGTACGGTCCCGCCAAGCTCCCGCTGTACGAGGCCTACGCCGCGATCTGGGCCAGTGATGACCTGCAGTACCACGGCAGCGGCACCACCCATGCCTCGGTCTACAACCACTGGCACAACCAGATGGCGGCGCGCCTTGCGGAACTTCTTGGGCAGGACCCGGCGCCCTATCGTCAGGAGTCGGCGCTGATCGCGCGCGGCCTGCGCGAGCAGCTTTGGATGGAGGAAGCTGGCGAGTTTGCCGAATACAAGGACCTGCTGGGCCGTCCGCGGGTTCACCCCAGTGCGGCGCTGTGGACCTTCTATCATACCCTTGATTCGGCGGTGCCCACGCCGTCCGAGGCCGTGCGCATGGCGGACGGAATCCTGCGCCGACTCCCACGACTGCCGGTCAAGGGTCCCGGCGTGCCGGAGGACGAGCCGTATGCGGTGCTCGCGACGACCGATTGGATGCCCTACACGTGGTCACTCAACAACGTCGTGATGGGCGAGAACGTGCACACTGCGCTTGGCCTCTGGCAGGCAGGGCGTGCGGAGGAGGCCTACCGGCTCACGAAGAGTGCGCTGCTCGCGGCGATGTACATGGGGATCTGCCCCGGGAACGTGGGCACGATGAGCTACCTCGACGTTTACCGGCGTGAATCCCAGCGGGATTTCGCCGACGGATCTGGCGTGCTCTCGCGGGCCCTGGTCGAGGGCCTGTTCGGTCTGCGGCCGGATGCGCTCGCGGGCGAACTCCACGTCGTGCCGGGCCTGCCGGCGGCGTGGGACCGGGCGTCGATTCGCCACCCCGCGGTCAGCCTCGCCTTCACCCGCGAGGGGCGGGCGGATCGCTACGTGATTGAGCCGCGCTTTGGCCGGGCCATGGCCCTTCGGCTCGAGGTGGCTGCGCGCGGGGCGGCGGTGGCGGCCGAGATCAATGGGCGGCCGGTGGAGTCCCGCTGGCTGGAGCCGGTCGCCGGGCTGGATCGGCGGCTGGAGATTCGTGCGCCGGCCGCCGAGCGGCTGGAGATCGTCCTGCGCTGGACGGGTGAAGCGCCGGCGCCGAGCGAGGCGCGGATCGCCGCGCGGCTGCGGGCGGCGGCGCTGGAACCGATGGACTGGAGCGCTCCGCTGCCGGCTGACCGCGTTGTTGAGCCCGTGGACCTGTCCGCCGGCTTCAATGACCGCGTGACCGCGCTCTTTGCCAAGGGCAAGTACCGCTCGCCGCGTTCCCCGTACGTCTCCCTCGCGATGCCGGCGCAGGGGATCGGGGCTTGGGCGGGACATGTGAATGCGATGGCGACGCTCGACGATCGCGGCCTGCGGGCGACCGCCGTGGCCGGGGGCGGGCGGATTGTGCTGCCCAATGGGGTGCCGTTGGCGACGCCGGGACCTGGGGAGAGCCCCAACATTATCTTCACGTCCCAGTGGGACAATTACCCGCGGGAAGTCACACTCCCCCTGGGCGGACGGGCCCATCGGGTCTACCTGCTCATGGCGGGATCGACCAATGCGATGCAGAGCCGCATCGACAACGGCGAGGTGGTCGTGACTTACGCGGACGGCGGTTCGAGCCGCCTGCCGCTTCACAACCCGACCACCTGGTGGCCGGTTGAGCAGGATTACCTCGTGGATGACTTCCAGTTTCGTCACGACGGCCCGCTTCCACCCCGCGTTGATCTGGCGACCGGGCGGGTGCGGATTCTGGATGCGGCGACGTTCAAGGGGCAGGGGGCCGCGGTCCGCGGCGGCGCGGCCACGGTGCTGCACCTGCGACTCGATCCGACCCGCGACCTGCGCGAGATCACGGTGCGTGCCCTGTCCAACGAGGTGGTGATCGGCCTCATGGCCGCCACGCTCGAACGGTAGTGTCCGGACTAGCGGGCCCGGGCCAAAGCCCGGCGCACGACCGGGGCCGGTGCCGATTCGGCGGCCACCGGGGCCGCCAGGCGCACGGTCGGGCCCTCGACCCAGCGCGCGGGGATGGACGTCAGCGAAGGCATGGAGGGCGGACCGAATTCGTTCTGGATCACGTGGCCGATGACGAGCTCGGCCGCACGCGCGCCCAGTTCCCGGGGCTGGTGGTCCAGCGAGGCGCAGGGCATCGTTGCCCGCAGGGAGTTCAGGCAGAGAAACCCGTGAGTCTCCGGAATCTTGGCGCCGCACTCCTTCATCCAGTCGATCACCTCCGTCATGTGGCTCAGGACGACGTCGGGCTCGTTCTTGCGGTACCACGCCATGAAGCTGGCCTTGGTCAGCTCGGTAAAGCGGAGCAGCGGCAGTTTCCGGATGTCGGGCAGGACATTCTGGATCGCGAGGTAGGCGCCCTCCCAGCGGCACTGCAGGCGCTCATCGAAGGACGCGTCAATCACCATGCCGGGCTTGCGGAAGCCGCGCGCATGGAGGGTCTGCATCGCGACGTAGAGCGAGCGGTAGTGATCCGGGCACACGCAGTGCAGGGCCGGGCGGTCGATGAAGTAGTCGGCGTAGACGGCAGTCAGGCGTGACCAGGTCAGGCTGGAGAGATCGGGAAAGCCGGAGCTGGGCAGCACCACGAGGCCGCGGATGCCACGGGCATGAAGGATCCCGTCGATGCGCGGCAGGCGCAGGTCGTCCCGGGTGGCGTCAAAGTGCTCGATCTTGAAGCCCAACTGGTCCGCGCGCTCGATCGCGCCCTGCAGGACCGCGGTGTTGTAGCGCTGGACGTGGACACCCCGGGGATTGTCGATGATCTCCAACGCGGCGAGGGTGCCGCGCACCATCTGGCCGTTGGACCGGCGCAGCTGCGACATCACCTCGCCGGTGAGCGGATTGCGCTGGTAGCCGGCGGCATCCGCGGCGGCACGCACCCGCTTGAGGGTCTCGACATTGACACGGGGCGACCCGCGCAAGGCGTCGGAAATGGTCGTGCGCGAAAGGCCCAAAGTCTTGGCCAGGGTGCGGAGAGTGGGGCGAGGCATG
>CAYZCV010000107.1:0-12643 GCA_964476965.1 uncultured Opitutus sp.
GCCCAGGAGAGGCCGCGGGTCCAGGTGGTGAAGCCGGAGAAGCCCTGCTGGGAGTTCGGGCAGCGGAAGCGGCCGTCGTTGCGATTGAAGACGGCCTCGTGCGTGGTGCGGCCACGGTCGGCGGGCACGTCGTAGCTGTCGCGGCCCTCCCCGTAGTAGATCGAGTACTTCGCGGTGGCCTCGATGTGCTGCAGACCACGGTCGAGGAGGGAGTGGGCGGCGTCGTTCTCGCCCATCAGGCGGTGGCCGAGCTTGTGCGCGACCATGAGGATGCGGACGGAGCGGATCGTATCGACGAAGAGGGAGTGCGGGCCGTTGAAGGAGTAGATGTAGCCGCCGCCACCGAAGACATTCGACCAGCGGGCAGCCTGGACGGCGCCGGAGGTTTTGATCGCGAGCTCGCAGAAGTCGATCTGGTCGGCCGGGAGCTTGCCCTCGCGTTGGAGGCGCAGCCAATTGCCGTAGGTGCTGAGATTGTTGAAGCCATGGTCATGCACGCCCACGTGGGAAACGTGCGAGGCCATGCGCTCGAGGGTGAGCTTGCGCGCGCCGTCGGCGTAGCGCTGCTCGCCGGTCGCGTCGAACTGGAGGAAACCCGAGCCATAGCTGAAGCCCTCGGTCCACTCGGTCCAGCCGCGCGTGGTGTACTTGCCGGCGGCGGTGAAGACGGGTGACCCCTTGGCGGGATCGTACTCCTTGAAGATCAGGTCGATCTTCTGGCCGGAAAGCTGCCAGAAGCGGCGGAGGGCAGGGGCGAGGTCGGAGGCTTTGAGCTGGTCGTCGATGCGCATGGGAAGAAAGAGAAGAAGTCAGGAGTCAGGATTCAGAAGTCAGGAGGCGGAGACGGAAGGCGGTTCAGTAGCGCTTGTCCTTGCGGAGGTGGAGGATGATGAAGCGGCTGTCTTCGATCGCGGCGTAGGTGTGTTCAAGGACGGCGTCGAACTGGATGCTCTGGCCGGGGCCGAGGTCGCAGACCTCGTGGGGGAGCGTGAGGTGGATGCGGCCGGAGATGACCCAGCAGACCTCGTGGTCGTCGTGATGGATTTCCGGGCGGTTGACCACCGCGCCTGCCGGGGCCTCGCCCAGCAGGCCGACGATGTTGGCGTAGCGGATCTGGCGGAACTGGAACTGGCCCGAGCGGTACGCCTGCTCATCCGTGCGGTGGGCGAAGGGCGACTCGGCCAGTGCGAGCACATCGGCCGTGCTCATGCCGAGGGCGCGCGCGAGGCGGAAGATGGTGTCGATCTCGGCGGTGTGGTGATTACGCTCGAGCTTGGAGATGACGGCGGTCGACACGCCCGAGGCTTCCGAAAGCTGGGCGATCGTCAGATCGTGACGATGCCGCAGATGGCGAATCACGCTGAAGTCGAACTTGGGGGCGGGGGCGACCACAGAGGATTGTTAGCCGGTCGGAATAGTTCGTAACAAGTATAAAAGTGACCGGAATATAGTTTTCAGGAAAATAACGGGCCGTGTTTCTAATGGCTATCAGTCGGTCAGGTCCTAGAAGGGTCGGGCAGAACCTACGGAAGATTCACGGGGTGAGGGGCGTACGAAGCGAACGGTGCGGAGATGAGGTTACCGATTCCCAGCATTTTGACCACGGATTGCACGGATTTCACGGATGCGAACCATCGAACCGAACGGGATCCGTAACCGATCAGTCCGGGGTTTGGACTCCGTGTCGTCTCTGTTTGCTCGCGTTCAATCCCATCCGGCCCGCATCCGTGCGATCCGTGTCATCCGTGGTTAAAACGGATCGAAGGCTCGACCTGACTCAGTCCTTCCGCGCAGGGGCGGTGGAGTCGCCGATGAGCAGCGGGGCGGGGAGGACCAGATCCGTGAACCCTTCCTCGGGGATGCCCTTGGCGAGAATGAGGCGCGCGGCGGCGGCGCCGAGACGATCGGGGCTGGTGCCGGCGCTGGTGATGCGGAAGGAGCCCTCGGTGCTGAGATCGGACACGTCGCCGGCGGCAAGGCTGAGATCGTCGGGCAGCGTCCAGCCCTCTCGCAGCAGCGCGAGCGCCGCGCCGGAGGCCATCGGCGTGTTGTACGTGACGAAGGCGGTGGGGAAGTCCTTGCGCCGCGCGTGGGTGAGCATGGCGTGGATCGCCTCGACCCCTTCAGCGCGGTCGCCCTCCTTGAGCGCGATCACATAGCGCGGATCCAGCGCGAGCCCCTTGACTTCCATGGCGGCCTTGAAGGCAGCGAAGCGCGACTCGTGGCGGCCGAGATTGGCGTTGCCGCCGAGCCAGCCGATGCGGCGATGGCCGAGTCCGTACAGGTGATTGATGATCTCGCCGAGGGCCTGCGGCTCGTTGCCGAGCACGGAGTGGCAGTAGCCGACGTAGCGGGCGGACACCGCCACGACCCGGCGGGTCAGCGTGAGGAGATCGTCGAGAAACGGTTTGGCGACCTCGCCCAGGACCGCGACGCCGCCGAGATGATTGCTCGGGTGAAAAATCGAGCGGAGCTTTTCCGGCGTGAGTTCGTCCTCGGCGCCGAGATAGACGGAGCGGTAGCCATGCTTCTCCAGCTCCTGATGCAGGCCGTGCTGCACGTGGCCAAAGTAGGCGCTGGGGATGTAGAGACGGAAAGGGGAACGCAGGATGAAGCCGATCTGCTGGATGCGCGACTTGTCCGGCGCCGACTCGACGCGCATGCCCTTGGGCAGATAACCCTGGCTGATCGCGCGGTCCCAGATGCGGCGGTAGGTCTCCGGGTGGATGCCCTCGCTGCGGCCGTTGAGCGCGAGCGACACGAGGGCTTGGGAAACCCCGAGGTCACGGGCGATTTGGGTCTGGGAGATTTTGCGCTTGGTTCCCACTCGGGTATGCTTTCCTAAACTGCACTGATTTCAACGCTTTATTGCCGAGCCCGGACACCCCGGGCCGCCCGCGGCGCGCCCGGGGCCGTGGCGGGCGGGGGCTTGACGCACTTTCGGCACGCGGCGAGCTTCGCGGGGCATCCCTTATGGCCCGCGCTCCCCTTGCCACCGAACCTCCGGCGCTCCGTCGCTTCTCGGTGTTCCTGAGCTATGCCTCGGACGATCGCCCGGCGGCGCGGCTTCTGCGGGATGCGCTGCAAGCGGCGGGGCTGGACGTCTGGTACGACGAGAACGAACTCGGCGGCGGCGATGCGTGGGACCAGAAGATCCGCAACCAGATCCGCGACTGCGATTACTTCCTCCCGGTGGTCTCGGCCACGACCGAGCGACGGCGCGAGGGCTATTTCCGCCGCGAATGGCGGCTCGCGACCGAGCGGACCCTGGACATGGCGGACGACGTGCTCTTTCTCGTCCCGGTCGTGATCGACGACACCCCGGAAGCGGGCGCGCGGGTGCCGGAGCGGTTTCTCAGCGTCCAGTGGCTGCGGGTGCCGGGCGGGCGCCCGAATGACGGTCTCGCCCAGCTGTGCCAGCGCCTGCTGGCCGGCGATCATCGGTCGGCTGCGGCCTCCCGCGCCGCACCCCGCACGAACGCCCCGCAAGCGGAGCCGGCGTCGGCCGAGCCGGCGGCGGCCGCCGGGGCGATTCCCATGCCGCCGTTTCCGCCGCGCCCGGCGGATCCACGCGACAATCTGCACTACCTGGCCCAGGTTTTCTGGTGGCTGATCAATGCCACGCGCCTGCTGTTCAAGCGACTGCCGAAGGCGATCCGCATCCTGCTGGTGGTCTGGCTGGCGATCGTCTTCCTCGGCCGCTGCTCGGAGTCCGATTCGGCGGACCGTCAGCCCTCCGCGAGCGGATCGGCCAAGACGAAGGACGCCGCGCCGCCCGCGGTCGAGCCGGACACCGCCGAGCAGCTGCGCAACGCGGCACAGAAGCTCGATCAGGTTGCGGCCGACCAGGCGGCGAGTCCGATCGGAGCGGGATTCGCCCGCGCCGGGGCGGAAATCGCGCGGGCGGTGTCGACGGAGATGGCGAAAGGTGGCGCTGGATCGGCCGTGCTGGCGATCGCGCCCTTCGCGCTGGCAGTGGAGGACCTGATCGAGGCGGAAGCGGCGGAGGACATTTTTGATACCGTGTTCGCGCAGCTGGCTCTCTCGCGTCCCGGCCTGGCCCGGGCGCTTCCACTCGCGGGCGACCGCCTGCCGCCCGATGGTGCGCTCACCGCGATCGCGATGCAGGGCGGCCAGGCCTATGTGCTCGTCGCGCGCGTGAACCCGGCGGGCGCGACCACCCGGCAGCTGGAGGTCCGCCTGCTGGCCAGCGCCACAGGGGAGTCCGCGTGGGCGGCAACCTACCCGTGGCCCGTCACCGATCCGGCGGCGGTGCAGGGCGGCATCGTGGAGGGCGTGCTCCGCACGCTGCCCAAGCCCTGAACGCTGCGTCGCGCGCTCACAGCTCCCAGCGGTAGCCGAGGCGGTATTCGCGCAGCTCGAGTTCGTAGCCGCTCGGGCGGGACGGACTGCCCTGATAGGCGAATTCCGGCTCGGCGGTCAGGTTCTCGACCTCGAAAAAGAGGCGACCGTTTTCACCGGTCTCGCGGCTGAGCGTGAGCTCCCAGCGCGTGGCTGCGCGGATGAAGGTATCCTCCGTGGCGCTACGACCGGCGGACTGGAGGGAGCGGCCCTCGTATTCGGCCTGGAGATTCACCTCGTAGCGTCCGCGCTCGTAGTTGAGCGCCGCGCTGAGCTGGTTCTCCGGCTCGCGCGCCAGGGGGAGGTCGTCGCCCGGCCGGCCGGCGATCTCCTGCTTGGAATCCTGATAGGTGTAGGTGACCTCAATCGACGCGCCGTCGAGCAGGTCGCCCAGCGCGCCGAGGTCCTGCTCCCAGGTCAGGTCGAGCCCGGTGAGCGTGGCCTCGCCCGCGTTTTCCGGACGCCGGCGATCGTAGCCGGCGAAGGGTCCGTCGGTCAGCAGGACGGTGCGGTCGAGCGTGGGGTCCTTGATGTCGCGCAGGAAGACCTGGAGCGAGAGCTTGCCGTCCTCGGAGTACTCGTAGTCGGCCGCGACGTCATAGTTGAGGTAGAGCGTGGGCTTCAGGTCGGGATTGCCCTCCCGGATGTCGCGGCTCGAGCGCTGGATGTTCCGCGACGGGACGAGGTCGGTGTAGTCGGGGCGAATGATCGACTCGGTCCAGGAGGCGAAAAGCGTCACCTTGGGCGAAAAGACATGGGTCACGTGGATCCCCGGAAACCAGTTGGTGTAGCTCGTGTCGGCGGTGGCCGGGAGCGTGGCCTCGTAGCGGCCATTGTCGTCGAAGGTGACCTGGTTCGCGGTGAACTCATTGTCGGTCTGCTCGACGCGCATTCCGGCGAGCACGCGGGTGGGGCCGAAGCCCACGCTGGCCATCGCGTAGGCGGCGGAGACGTGCTGGGACACCTCGTAGATCGAGGGATCGGTGTCGCCGCGGGTCCGGTCGGCGTCGAGGGCGAAGCTGCCGGGCGAGGCGGTGAAGACGCGCTTGAGGGCGTCGAGGGAGGGGATCCGGTCGAGCCGGTAGCGACCATCGAGAATCGTGCGATTCGGGCCGTCGAAGGGGGCGGCACCGAGGCGGGCGCCGGCGGGACCTTCGCCGTAGATGTCATTGGCGACGTCATTGTCCGTGTTCAGCAGCCGGATCTTCGCCCCGCCCTTGAGCCAGCCTGGCCGGGTGCCGAAAGCGTTGCTGCGCGTCAGGTCGAGGGAGGCGACCGAGTCGGATTCAGAGATGTCCTCGTTGCTGACCTCGAGTTCGTTCAGTCGGAACTGCGCGGGGTCGGCTGCCGTGACGCCGGCCGGCGTGGTGAGCTGGGGAAAGGCTGGTTCGTCGCGCCGGTAGAGGAAGGACAGGCCCTCCAGCTCATACTCAAAATTGAAGCGGCGGTCGGACTGGAAGGACATCTCGGTGTGCCCGGCCTTGAACTCGAGGCTCCACGCCTCGTTCTTCAGCGTCAGGCCGGTTGAGAGCGTGAGGTCGTAGTTCTCGGAGGTGCCGCCGCGGGCCCCGCGGCGGGCGGTGGAGTCGGCGAGGACGACGCCCGCGGAGCCCGGGTTGGCCGGGGCATCCTCGAGCTCGAAGTTCATCTCGTAGGTGAGGGAATTCTCGCGTTCGACCGTGCCGTCAAAGCGGACGAAGGCGAAGCTCTCCGGCCCGAGGCGCAGGTCGAGGGTGCCGTTGAAGTTCACGCCGCGCTGCCGGTCGAGCGACGACTCGATCTCGAGTTCCTGCAGTTCGGAGCCGGGGCGGTTCCAATCGAGCTCGATCGCCTCCTCCGCCCGGACATTGCCCTCATACTGCACGGTGCCGAGAAAGCCGAAGCGGTTGTCGCGGCCGAAAACATTCCCGTAGGTCACCGACACATCCGGCGTGAAGCGCTCGGCCAGCTCGTCGTAGCCGGCGGTGAGCTCACCGCGGAGCGTGCGGCCGGTCTGGTCGTAGGCGCGGCGCGTGGTCACCCGCAGCAGGCCGCCGACCGCGTCGGCGTCGAGGTCGGGGGTCGGCACCTTGGTCGACTCGACACTGAGGACCTGGTTGGCGGACAGGGCGGACAGGGCGGTGTTGGACCGCTGGCCGTCGACGCGGACGGACTCAAAGTCGACATTGGTCCGGCGGCTGACGGACTCGGCCACGCTGGCGTCCTGAACCAGCTCGACGTTTTCGGAGCGGGTGTCGCGCGGCGCCTGGCCGGCGGCGGGGGCGGGCGGCGTCTGGGCCGAAAGCAGGACGGGCCCGAGGAGCAGGGCGGCGGTGACCAGACGGGGAAGGGCAGGTTTCACGGGAAAGGGAGGCATGGGCGGCAAGGTAGCAAAGCCGTCATTATGAGAACATGACGGTCCGAAAAATTCCGGGATTTGCCGGGACGGGGCGGCGTCATGTTGCCGTAATCTTGCGGATCGTATACTCCGGCGTTCCATGAGTGGTCACTTCCCCCTTCCATGCGCATCCTGATTGTCGAGGATTCCGAGCGTTTGCAGCGGACGCTGGCCACGGCGCTCCGGAATTCCGGCTATGTGGTGGATGTGGCGGGCGATGGCGAGGAGGGCCTCTGGCAGGCCCGCGATCATGCCTATGACCTGATCGTGCTGGACATCATGCTGCCGAAGCGGGACGGGCTGTCGCTGCTCGCCGCACTGCGGGCGGAGCACAACCCGGTGCATGTCCTGCTGCTCACGGCGCGCGACACGGTCGCGGATCGCGTGCACGGGCTGCGGGCCGGAGCGGACGACTATCTGGTCAAGCCCTTCGCGCTCGACGAGCTGCTGGCCCGGGTTGAGGCCCTGGTGCGGCGCGCCTATGGCACGAAGAGCGCGGCCCTGCAGGTCGGCGACCTCGAGATCGACACCGCGGCCCGGACGGTGCGGCGCGGCGGTCATCCGGTGGAGCTGACGGCCCGCGAGTATCTGCTGCTCGAATACCTCGCGCGGCGGCGGGGCGAGGTGGTCACCCGGACGCAGATCGAGGCGCATCTTTACGACGGGAGCGCCGAGCTGATGAGCAATGTGGTCGACTCGGCGGTGTGCTCGCTGCGCAAGAAGCTGGGCGCGCAGGGCGAGGCCCCGCTGGTCCACACCCGGCGCGGGTTGGGCTATGTGCTGGACACGGCCGCGGCCGGAGGCGCGTCCGCGTGAATTCGATCCGCACCCGGCTGACCCGGCAGGTCCTGACCGTCGTCCTGCTCCTGCTGGTGGGCGGCGTGGGGGCGCTCTGCGGGGTCGCCTATGACGGGGCGCTCAACCTCTTTGACGACATGCTGGAGGCGCGGGCCGAGTCGATCATGGCGCTGACCGAGCGGCGCGAAGGCCGGATCGAGGTCGGGCTGAATGAGGCGATCCGCGACAGCTTTCGCGGGGAAAACTCGCCGGACCCGCTCTACTTCCAGGTGTGGGACCACCACGGACGGACGGTCACGCGCTCGCCCTCGCTGGATGACGATGACCGGCTGCCGCGGCGGACGGGCGAGGTGGACGATCCGGCGGAGTGGAACATGACCCTGCCGAATGGCCACCGCGGCCGCGCGCTGGGGATCCGCTTTCCGCCGTACGAGGTCGAGTCGGGTGAACCCGGTGGCGAGGACGTTTATCTCGTGGTGGCGGCGGACCGCGAGGACCTCGATGAGACGCTGCTGCACATGGTGGCGCTGGCGGTGGTCTGGACCGGCCTGCTGGTCGGGGCGACGCTGTGGATCGTGCCCCGGGTGCTGCGCAAGGGCCTGCGGCCGCTGGAGCAACTCGGTGAGCGGGCGGCGGGGATTGATGCGGGCTCGCTGGCGACGCGATTTGAAACAGCGCAGCTTCCGGCGGAGCTGGCCCCGATTGCCGGGCGGCTGAATGCGCTGCTGGGGCGGCTGGAGGAATCCTTTGAGCGTGAACGCCGTTTCAGCGCTGACCTCGCGCATGAGCTGAGGACGCCGCTGGCGGAGCTGAGGAGCGCGGCGGAGGCGGCGCTGCGCTGGCCGGACCGGCGCGATCCGCGGATGGATCGGGATGTGCTCGAGATCTCGGTGCAGATGGAGCGGATCGTTGCCCACATCCTCGCGCTGGCCCGCGGCGAGCAGGGGCAACTCGCGGTGGTCGCGGAAACCGTGGATCCGAAGGCCGTGGTCACGGAAGTGTGGAGCCATTTTTCAGCCCGGGCGGGCGAGCGGCGGCTCGCGCTTTCCCTGCAGGGGGAGGCGAGGCTGGCGCAGGCGGATCGGGCGCTGCTGCGGGCGGTGGTGGTGAACCTGATCGAGAACGCGGTCGACTATGCGCGACCGGAGACCGAGATCACCGTGCAGGTGACGGGCGGGGCGGACCGGGTGACCGTGGCTATTGCCAACGCGGCTCCGGATCTGGCGGCGGAGGATGTGGCGCGGCTCTTTGACCGCTTCTGGCGCAAGGAGGCCGCGCGAAGTGGCGGCGGCGTCCACGTCGGGCTGGGCCTTTCGCTGGCGCGCGCCTTTGCCGAATCGATGGGCTGGACGCTGGCCGCCACCTACAGCGCGGACGGACGGCTGACCATGACCCTCGTCGGTCCCGCCGCCGCTCCCTCGTAAGGGTCAGGCCGCCCCTCGTAACCTGTTCCAAAGGGATGGTCCGAAATGTAATGATGAGCGGCCTGACCCCCTTGGCGGAAAACGGGTGCTGGAATCGGGGTGGGGTCGGTTGCGTCGGGGGTGGGGACGCGTTAGCGTGGCAGGCGTGAACGCAACCCGGGTGGTGCAACCTGAGATTCTGGATGGGCTGGCTCCGGATTGTCCGGAGGCGGTGGCCTCGCGTCGGGATCTGCGGGTGATCAATCGGCTCATGGGCGGCGAGCGCTGGATTGCGCGGGAGCTGCGTGCGCTGCGACGGCCCGGGGAGCGGGTGCTGGAGGTGGGCGCGGGGGACGGCACGTTGGCGCGCGTCGTGGGCGACGTGGCAGGGAGTGAGCTCGCTGGTCTTGACCTGGCGCCGCGACCGGCGGCTTGGCCTGCGGAGGCGGGCTGGCATCAGGCTGATGTTCTCTCCTTCGACGGCTGGGCCGGGTATCCGGTGGTGGTGGCGAATCTCTTTCTTCATCATTTTTCCACCCAGGGCCTCGAGGACATCGGGGCCGAGCTGAACCGTCACACGCGGGTGATCCTGATCAGCGAGCCCCTGCGGGCGCGACGGTCCGCCGGAATGTTTCGTCTGCTGTGCCCGCTGATCAGCGCGCATCCGGTGACGCGCCACGATGGCCGCGTGAGCATCGAGGCGGGATTCCGTGGAACGGAACTGCCGGATCTGCTCGGACTGGATCCGGCGCGCTGGGGGACAACCGTGGAGGAAACCACGCTGGCTGGTTACCGGCTGAAAGCGGAGCGGCGACCATGAGCCCGGCGGCGCCCGAGCTGGTCCACATTGTCGGTGGCGGCCTGGCCGGGCTCGCGCTCGGGGTGGCGCTGCGCCGGGCCGGGGTGCCCGTGGAACTCGACGAGGCCGGGGACTACCCGCGTCACCGCGTGTGTGGCGAATTCATGGCCGGGCTCGACGATGTCACGGTGCGTACCCTGGGCATTGATGCAGCCCTGGCGGATGCGGGCGCAGAACGGCGGGTGACCTGGTACCTGCGGAACGAGGTGGTTGGTGGCCAGACGCTGCCGCTGCCCGCGCGGACGATCAGCCGCTTTGTGCTCGATGAGCGCCTCTCGAATCAGTTCACGGCGCTCGGAGGAAGGCTGAATCGGGGCATCCGGCGCGCGCTGCCCCCGGATGGCACGGGCTGGGTGGACGCCGCGGGTCGCCGGCGGAGCGCGCGTTCGCCGTGGGTCGGCCTCAAGGCCCATTTCGGCGGGCTCGACGCAGGGTCGGGCCTCGAACTGCACCTCGGCGACGGGGCCTATGTTGGCCTCGCGGCGGTGGAAGATGGCTGGGTCAATGTTTGCGGACTGTTCCGCCGTCGGCCCGGGCTGACGATGGACCGCGCGTCAGCCTTGCCCGCCTATCTGCGGGCGAGCGGTTTGGACGGGCTGGCGGACCGGCTGGCGTCGGGCCGGATGCGGCCTGACTCGGCGAGCGCGGTGGCGGCGCTGCAGTTTGACCGGAAGGTCGGGCGCGGGGACGGAATCCGTCTCGGCGACGCGGTGGCGATGATCCCTCCCTTCACCGGAAACGGCATGGCGATGGCGCTGATCGGTGCCGCGTGTGCGGTGGATCCCCTGGTGGCGTGGGCGCGGCGGGAACGTCCGTGGCCGGAAACGGTCGGGGCGGTGCAGGCCGCGCTGCAGGTTGAGTTTCGAACCCGGCTGGCCGGCGCCAGCCTGCTGCATCCCTTTCTGGTCAATCCCGCGCTCCAGCGCGGCCTCGGCGCGGCGGCGCGCACGGGCCTGCTGCCGCTCACCCGTCTCTATCACCTCCTGCACTGACCCGCTCCTCCCATGTACCTCCACGCCCTCGCCACCGCGCTGCCCCCCGCCGTCTTCACGCAGGCGGAGTGTTGGGAAATTGTGCAGCGCTCGGATCTGCGGGCGCGGCTCAACCGCCGGTCGATGCTCACGCTCCGGGCGATTCTGCGCAACGACAGCGGGATCGACACGCGGCACTTTGCGATGCCGGAGATCGAGCGGATCTTCAATCGCACGCCGGATGAGCTGAACGAGGCGTTTCGCGCCGAGGCGCCGCGGCTCGCGGCGCGCGCGCTCGAGACGGCGCTCGGCCAGGCGGGCGTCAAGGCAGGCGGGATCGATGCGCTCCTGATCTGCACCTGCACCGGCTACCTGTGTCCCGGGGTCACGAGCTACGTGGCGGAGCAGCTCGGCCTGCGGCCGGATGCGTACCTGCAGGACCTGGTGGGGCTGGGCTGCGGCGCAGCCATCCCGGCGCTCCGTTCGGCGCACGCCATTCTCGCGGCCAATCCGGACGCGGTGGTGGCCTGCGTGGCGGTGGAGGTCTGCTCGGCCGCGTTCTTCATGGACGACGATCCGGGCGTGCTGGTGAGTGCGTGCCTCTTCGGCGATGGCGCCGCGGCCACGATCTGGCGAAGCCAGCCGGGTCCCACGCGGCTGAGGTGTCGCGACTTCAGCACGGTGCACCAGCCGGTGAACCGCGATCGGATCCGATTCGAGATGAAGGAGGGCAAGCTGCGCAATCTGCTCGATGCCAGCGTGCCGGCGCTGGCCGCGCAGGCCGTCGCCGGCCTGCTCACCTCGGAGCGTGCGCGTGCGGGCCGGGCGCCGATCGCACGCATTGTCGCCCACACGGGCGGACGCGATGTGCTCGATGCGATCGAGCGCGTGGCGGGCCCCTGCGACCTGTCGGCCAGCCGCCGGGTGCTGCGCGCCTGTGGCAACATGAGCAGCCCGTCCGTCCTCTTTGCGCTCGAGGCGGCTCTGCAGGAAGCGCCGCCCGACCGCGACCACGACTGGTGGCTGACGAGTTTCGGGGCCGGCTTCAGCGCGCATGGCTGCCGGCTGGGGCGGTGACGCCGTGGCCGGCCGGATGGTTGGGCCGAACGGCCTAGCGCTTGATCGCGCCGATGACCTTGCCGAGGAAGGGATTCAGAAACGGACGATCGATCCAGCGCATCACGACGACGAGATCGTTCTCCGGGTCGAGGTAGATGATGTTCCAGCCATTGCCGCGGAACGTGATACTCGACTCGGGCGTTTCGCTCAGGGACTTGCGGCCCGGGTTGAGGTACCAGTTGGCGAAGCCGTACTCGGCGTTGGCGGGACCGGGCGAGCGGGCGAGGGCGATCCATTCCTTGGATACGAGTTGACGCCCGGCCCACTGGCCCTCGCGGTGGAAGAGATAGCCGAAGCGGGCGAGGTCCCAGGCATTGATGAACATGCCCCCGCCGAGGTGGCCGCCGCCGCTTACGGACTGGATGCGCTGGCCGTCGATCGTGACCCAGGAGTTGTCGTAGCCGTGCCAGCGCCAGGTGGAGGAGGCGCCGATCGGATCCATGATTTCGTCGCGGAGGACGGCGGGCAGGGGGCGTCGCCAAACGTGGAGCGTGGCGAGCGAGAGAAGGTTTACCCGGACATCGTTGTACTTGAAGAAGGTGCCGGGCTCGTGCATCGGCCGGTTTGGGTGGTCGGCCGGGGTGGCGCCGACCGGACGGTCCGCCCAGTCGGGCATGTCCCAGAGGGTGCCGGACCAGTCGGACGTCTGACGCAGCAGGTGGGTCCAGGTGATCTTTGCGTTATGGGCGGAAGCGAAGAGGTCCTGTTCGGGCACGGGCAGGTAGGGGCCGACGCGGTCATCGAGATTGCGGAT
>CAYZCV010000108.1:0-12559 GCA_964476965.1 uncultured Opitutus sp.
TTTTCGCGTGATGCCGCCCTTTTTCCCTCCCTCCCGTTCCCTGCTCCTCCCGGCGCTGCTCGCGCTGGTGGCGGCGGGGCCGGGGCGGTTGGGGGCGGCGGTCGGGCTGGAGCAGCCGATGCAGCTCGATCCCTTGCTGGTCGGAGCGAATTCCTTTGGCCGGGCGGGGACCGATGAGCCCATCGGGGCCGGGATGGTCGAGGAGGACGATCCGCCGTTCACGAACTCGCTCCTGATCGGCTTTGGCGATGGCGAGGACGAGCTCACCCAGGAAATCGCCGACCAGCAGCTGGCGGCGGCGGGGCTGCCTCCGGTTGACCTGGCCACGGGCATCAATCGCGTGGACCTGCGCGGCTTCCCCACGCCGCGGCTGCGCAATGGATTTACCCAGAGTGGCGTGCCCGAGATCCTCGGGGTCGAGCGCTATGAATTGATCCAGGGCCCGCTCACGCCCGTGACCGGGCAGGCGGCGCCGGGCGGGATCCAGAATGCGGTGACCCTGCGGCCGCGCACGCGGCCCTCGACGCGGATTGAGGCGGGCGCGACCGCGCGCAACGCCTGGAGCACCGGCATCGACGCCTCGCGCGTGGTCGTCCCCAAGCGCGGGTGGAGCCGGGTGCAGGCCAATGTGTACCGCAAGGACGGACCGGAGGATTTCTCGTTCCGCGAAACGCGCAATGTGAGCGGCGCGCTTTATTGGCGGCACAGCGGAACGACGAGTTCGCTCGTGCAATTCGATTTTCAGGACCTCACCGCCAACGCGTCGCCGGGCATCCCGGAGTACCGGCCGTCGGCGGGAGCGAAGATTGTCGGGCCCTATCTGCCGCTGGCGGAGTTCCATGCCTACGGCCCGAATGCCTCAACGCGCAAGCGGCTGGCCAGCGCGAGCGGGCTGGTCGAGGCGCGGCCGAGTCCGAAGCTCACGCTGCGGGCCGGCGTGCAGGCGTTCTGGCGTCAGCTCGAGGAGGAACGCTGGACGACCGGCCAGTACATCGTCTCCACGGGCAAATTTGGCGGCACGCGCGAGCCGCAGTACCAGGAGCAGCCGCTGCGCGCGCTCACGGGTCAGGCCGAGGCGACCTGGCGGCTCACGGGCCTCGGCGGCGAGCACAAGCTCTCGGCGACGGCCGGACACAGCCGGGTGAGCTCGACGCGGCTGCAGCGCGGCCTCGATGCGGCGGGCCGCGCACTGCTGCCGGCGGACGTGCGGACCTTTGATCCGGAGGAGCCGAATTGGTTTCGTCCGGCCTACAGCGAGGCGCTCTTTAACCGCGTCATCACCGACCGTGTGGAAACCACCGGTTACAGCTCGGCGCTGCTGAGCGAGCGGGCGGCGTTCCGGAATGGACGCGTGGTGGCGACGGCGGGGCTGCGCTTCGACCGAGTGGATTTTTCCCTCGATGACCGGCGTCCGGGCAACACGCGGCCGGAGGCGAATGACACGACCTCGGAGGGCACCTGGCACGTGGGGGCCAATGTGCTGGTGCGGCCGAACCGGCTGCTTGTGTTTGGCAATGCGAGCCGCGCGTTCCAGCCCTCGACCCGCATTGATGCGCGGACGGGCCAGCTGCAGGGCAATGCCAGCACGCAGGGCGTGGAGCTCGGGGCGAAGGGGATTTTCCTCGCGCGGAAGCTCAATGTGACCGCGCTGGTGTTTGCCTTTCAGAATCAGAACATTTCCCGCCGCAACCCGCTCTACAACGACCCGATCCAGGACGCGCAGCTGACGCAGCCGGAGCTGGTGGCGGAGGGCGAGGAGGAGTTCACCGGCGGCACGCTCGACCTGCGCGGGCAGTTGAGCCCGGCCTGGAGCGTGAGCGGGCGCGCGAGTTTTACGCGGGCGATCACGACGGCGTCGCCGGACCTGCCGGAGGAGGAAGGCCGCGCGTTGACGCGTGTGCCCCGGTTCACGGCCGCGATGCAGAGCCGGTATTCCTTCACCGCGGGGAAGATCCGCGGCCTTTCGGTGGGCGGGGGCGTGACGTATGTGAGCGACTACGTGGCCTCGTATGAGAGCTCGTCGCGCGAGTACCTCGCGTACCCCTCGATCGTGCTGGCGAGCGTGAACGTGTCCTACCGCTGGCGCGCGGCGAACCGCGACCACAACGTGAGCGTGGGCAGCAGCAATGTCTTCAACCGCGACCTCCTCTCCAGCGTCGGCCGCGTCGGCGCCGGCCGGGACGTCGGTTTGAACTACGGGGTAAGCTTTTAGCGCGGCGGCGGCGGCGCCGCCGCCACGAAGTTGCTGGTTGGTTGCTGGAGGTTGGGTGCTGGGCAGCGGCAGGCGGCGGACGCCGCCTGATCTCACAGTTGAGATTCCGCGGGCAAAGCTCGCGGCTGCACTCGAACTTCCAACCTCCATCCTCCAACTTCCAACTCGGCGCGCCCTGCGCGCCGCCCCGTGAACCCCCCGGAAGCGGGGTCGGCGGTCTGGCGCTGGGTGGACAAGGGGGCGGCGGGGGTTCAGGGTGGGGGCGTGGAACTTCCTTCCCCTCTTTTTGGCGTCATCGGCGGCCCCGGGTCGTCCGCGGCGGATTTTCATGCGGTGCTCCAGCAGGCGGCCCTGTCCGCCGGATTCAAGACACCGGAGATCGTGACCGTCACGCTGGCGGCGGGCGAGGGTGGGACGGACGGCTTGCGTCACCGCAAGATGCGCCTGTTCGAGGCCGTGCGGGCGTTTGAGCGCCGCGGGGCGGCGGCGGTTTATCTGCCCGGCTGGGTCGAGCAGACCCTGCTGACGGAGCTGCGCGCCGAGACGACGGTGCCGCTGGCGAATTTCCTGAGTGAGCTGGCGCCGGTCCTGAAGACCCTTGTAGTCGGGGTCGCTGACCCCGGTGTCTTGGCGTCGGCTCAGTTTTCCCGGACCGGGGTCAGCGACCCCAGCGACACCAAGCCGGCTGGTCCGTTGACCATCGGCGTGCTGGCCGATCCGGCGGAGCAGCCGGCGATCGCGGCGGCGCTGGGCGGGCCGGGCGTGACGCTCGTGTTCCCGTCAACCCCGCTCGGGGCGGCTCCGACGGCGGAGGCCTGGGCGCAGGCTGCGCGGGAGCTGGTGGCGGCCGGGGCGACGCGGGTGGTGCCCGCGCCCTCCGAGGTGGCGGCGACCCAGGCGCTGCGGGCGGCGGGGGTGGCGGTGTTTGATTCCCCGGCCTGGTACGCGGCGCGGGGCCTGTCGACGGCGCGGCCCAAGCCGAAGCCGTTCAAGATCGGCATCGTCGGCGGCGTCGGCCCGGCGGCGACGGTCGATTTCCTCGACAAGATCGTGAAGGCCACGCCGGCGAAGAAGGACCAGGAGCACATCAAGGTCGTGGTGGAGCAGAATCCCCAGATCCCGGACCGGACGCGCAACCTGATCCATGGCGAGACCGATCCGACCATCGCGCTGTATGCGACCTGCCGCCGGCTGGAGGACGCTGGGGCGGACATCATCACCATCCCCTGCAACACGGCCCATGCCTATGTGGAGGATCTGCAGCGCCACCTCTCGATCCCGATTGTGAGCATGCTGCGCACGACGATTGAGCACATCCAGACCCGCTATGGCGTGACGCGCCGGGTCGGCCTGCTCGCAACGACCGGGACGGTGCGCACGGGGGTGTACCATGCGGTGGCGCGGGGCATTTTTGACCTGATGGTGCCGGACGATGAGCACCAGGAAAAGGTGATGGCCTCGATTTATGGCCCGCTCGGCGTGAAGGCCGGCTACACCGAGGGCCAGTGCATGGATGATCTCGTGGCGGGGGTGAGGCATCTGGTGGACCGCGGGGCGGAGATCCTGATTCTCGGCTGCACGGAGCTGCCGGTGCTGATCGACGAGTCGGATGACTACCGCATCGCGGGCAAGAGCGTGGTCATGCTCGACCCGACCAATCTCCTTGCCCGCCGCTGCGTGGCGCTGGCGCAGGCGTCGGGACGGTGATTTGCGATTGGTTCGGGACCACGAGAGTTCGATCCATCGAGCATGCCCGCGGATAGCGCGGATGGACGCGGATTGAATCCACGTTATTTGGTTCGGATCCGTGTCATCCGTGTGATCCGTGGTTACCTCCTCCTCTCGTGGTTGGCTTGCGATTGCGTGCGGGAGAACGAGTAACAGAACGAGGAGCGATAACCACCGGCAGGCCGGGGGGACCCCGGATATTTGTCACCTTGCGCTTCCGGTCGTGACCATGGCCCAAATCCAGCTAGGGTAAGGCCTTGGTCGGCCCCTCGCCGGCCAACGCGGTTCAAGAATCCCACTGGTCGGTGCAGTATGAATTTGCTGCATGGATCCGGGCGGTGTTCATGAAACGCGGTTGGTGTTGGTTGGTTTGTTTTCCGCGCATCCCCTTGCCGGCTGTCCCGAGCGTTTCGCCCGTTTGCCCGCCGAATTCCTCATGCAAGCTTCCGTTCCCGCCTCCCCCCGTGCCGCCCAGCGGCCGTGGGCCCAAAAAGTATCCACGGAGATCGCCAAGGCCGTCATCGGCCAGGACGTCATCGTCGAGCGCCTGCTCGTCTCGCTGCTGGCGGGAGGCCATGTCTTGCTCGAGGGCATGCCGGGTCTGGCGAAGACGCTGCTGGTCAAGAGCCTCGGCACGGTGCTCGGTCTGAAGTTCGAGCGCATCCAGTTCACGCCCGACCTGCTCCCGAGCGATGTGGTCGGCACGATGATTTTCCAGCCCAAGACGGGTGAGTTCACGCCGCACCGCGGTCCGGTCTTTGCCAATCTTGTCCTCGCCGACGAGATCAACCGCGCTCCGGCCAAGGTGCAGAGCGCGCTGCTCGAGGCGATGCAGGAGCATCAGGTGACGATCGGCGGTGTCTCGAATGCGCTGCCCGAGCCGTTCTTCGTCATGGCGACGCAGAACCCGGTCGAGCAGGAAGGCACGTATGCGCTGCCCGAGGCGCAGCGCGACCGCTTCCTCTTCAAGCTGCACCTCGATTACCCGAAGGAGAACGAGGAGTACGAGATGGTCCTCCGCTGGGGCAAGGTCACCAGCCAGCCCAAGCTGCAGGCGGTCGCCGATGGCGCCGAGCTCCTCGCGCTGCGCAACGAGGTCGATAATGTCTACGTGGCCGAGCCGATCCACCGCTACATGCTGGCGCTGGTCCGCGCGACGCGTGCGCTGACGCAGCCCTCCGCCGAGGCCCCGATGCCCGGCCGCAAGGGCAAGGCCCTCCTCTCCTACGGCGCGTCGCCCCGCGCCTCGCTCAGCCTTTATCAGGCCGGCAAGGCGCTGGCCTGGCTGCGCGGCTATGATTTCCTCCCGCCGGCGCTGCTCCAGGAAGTGTTTGCGGATGTCATGCGCCACCGCGTGGGCCTGACCTACGATGCGGAAGCGGCCGGCATCACGGCCGATGACATCCTCCGCGGCGTGATCGAGCGGACCCCGGTCCCACCGACGAGCGCGGCGGAGAAGCGCTGAGGTCGATCCACTGATTTTGACCACAGATGGACACAGATCGGCACAGATACAGACAATGGGATCGGGACGCTGTAGCTGGCCTCGCTGAGGCCGGAGGCTTCCTGCGGACGGGTGCCACTCCCGGAACCGGGCTCGGCGAGCCCGGCTACAGGGCTGGTCTTCACCATCTGTGTGAATCTGTGTCCATCCGTGGTTAACTGATCTTGGTTTCCATGTCCGCCCTAGCGCCCATTCCTGGTGCCGATCCGGCCACGCTGGGCGTGTCGCCGTCGCTGCTGGCGCATCTTGAGTGGCGGCTGCGGCAGTCGGTCACGACCATGCTCACGGGCGATTACCGCTCGGTCTTCCGCGGGCGGGGCATGGAGTTCGACCAGGTCGTAAAGTACGCGTGGGGCGATGACCTCCGCGACATCGACTGGAATGTGACGGCCCGCCTCGGCGAGCCTTACCGCAAGAAATTCGTTGAGGAACGCGAGGTCAGCGTGCTGCTGGTGTTTGAGGACGATCCCTCGCTGCAGTTCGGCTCCGCCGGGCGCACGCGTCGCGATGTGCTGCTCGAACTGGCGGCGCTGATCATGCTGATCGGTTCGTTCAATCGCGACCGCATCGGCCTGCTCTACGTATCGCCCACGGATTTCTGGCTGCGCCGGCCGGTGCCCGGTCGCGATGCGACCCTGCACACCGCGTCGATGCTGCTTGGGCAGGCGGCGCCGCCGCTCGATGGTCCGTCGGTCGTCAACATTCCCTGGCGCCTCCTCTCTCGCGCGGCCTCGCGTCATAGCGTGCTCGCCTGGCTCGGCCCCTTCGCCCCCGGACCGGAGCCGGAGGACTGGCGCGCGATCAGCCGGCGTTACCAGGCGGTGGGATTCCGCGCGGATGATCCCTGGGATCTGGAGCTGCCCGCCAACGAGCGGCTGTCGGTCTTCGACCCGGTGGCGGGGCAGGTGACGGAGCTGAACACGGGCTCGGCCGCGAGCCGCGCGGCGCATGCCGAGTGGACGGCGAGTCGCGAGGAACATTTTCACGACCTCTTCCCGCTGGTGCGGGACCGGCAGGCCTTCCGTACGGATGAAGCCGTGTTCGACGCCACGGTCGACTTCTTCCACCGCCGCGCCCGCGCCGCCGCGGCGGGGCGCTAATGTTCAAACTGAGTTAACCACGGATGAACACGGATCAACACGGATACGGAAATCAGCTCGGTGTAGCTGACCTCGCTGAGGCCGGTCCGGGGATCGTGTGCGGTTGTGGCTTCGGACCGGGCTCAGCGAGCCCGGCTACAGCGGAAAGAGATCTCTCCGAATCCGTGTCCATCCGTGTCCATCCGTGGTTGAACGGATCGTCGGCCGGGGAGGTTTGGGCATGAAGATCTGGGCCTTCGAGAATCCGTGGTGGTTGCTCGCGTTGCTGGCGTTGGCGCTCGTCGCGGTTGCGCGCCGGTGGCGGCGCGTGGCGGTGTTTGTGGTGCCGCATGCCGCGGCCTGGAGTCGCGGCGCGGCGACGCCGCCCGCGCCTTGGCCGGCGGCCATGGCCTATCTCGGGCTCGGCCTGCTGGCGGTCGCCATGGCGCGGCCGCAGTGGATCGAGGAGAAGGATCCGGAGAAGCGGCCGGGGCATGACTTCGTCCTCGCGATCGATCTCTCGACCAGCATGTACGCGGAGGATTTTCTGACCGATGGCCGCACGCTCAACCGCCTGCAGACGGTGAAGCCGATCATCGAGGCCTTCATCAACCGCCGGCCGAACGACCGCATCAGCGTCGTCGTGTTTGCGGGCCGCGCCTACACCTTTTCCCCGCTGACCTTTGATCACGACTGGCTGCGCCGGCAGACCGCCCACCTCACCATCGGGGCGATCGAGGACGGCACCGCAATTGGCGACGCGATCGGCGTGGCGCTCAATCGCCTGCAGCAGGGCGCGCGGACCGACGGGCCGGAGCGGCTCGGGTCCTTCATCGTGCTGCTGACCGATGGCGCCAGCAATCGCGGCGACCTCGACCCGCGGCAGGTATCGGCGTTGGCCACGGAAAAGGGCATCCCCATCTACACGATCGGCGCCGGCGTCGGCGGCATGGTCCCCATGCCCGTCTTCGACCGCGAAGGCCGGCGCACGGGCACGGAATTGAAGAAGTCGGAAATCGACGGCCTGCTGCTGCGCGATCTGGCAGAGCGGACCAATGGATTGTACTTCCCGGCGTCGGACACCGCGGCCATCCAGGCGGCCTTTGCCGCGATTGATCGGGCCGAGCAGGTGGAGTTTGAGGCGCCCGCGCTGCGCGTGACGACGGAGCTCTTCACCTGGTTCCTCGCGCCCGGCCTGCCCTGCCTTGGGCTGGCGCTGCTCGGCGCGGTGCTGCAGGCGAGAAAGGGGGCTTCCTGATGGAGTGGGGCCAACCGATTTTTCTCTGGCTGCTCATCGTCCCGGCGGTGGCGCTGCTCGCGTCGGGCCTCGGCGCGGCGAAGATCGCGCGTCCGGGCATGTCACGCGTGTCGGTCGTGGGTGCGCACGTGCAGGCCCTGCAGTCGCTCCGCCGTCGCCGCCCGTGGCTGCTGGCGCTGGCGCTGGTGATGGGCATCGTGGCGCTGGCGCGCCCGAAGTGGGGTGCGTTTGAGCGGGCGGGGGTCGAGCCCTCGCGGGAAATCCTGATCGCGCTCGACCTCTCGCGCAGCATGCGCGTCGAGGACGTGCGGCCCTCGCGGCTCGACCTGGCCAAGCGTCACATCCGTTCCATGCTCGATGCGCTCGAGGGCGAGCGCGTCGGCCTGATCGTGTTTGCGGGCACCGGCTTCATGCAGGTGCCGTTGAGCTCGGATTATCAGATCCTGCGCGAATTCCTGCCGGATCTGGAACCGGATTATTTGCCGCAGGGCGGCACGGACTACACCGGCATGCTGCGGGCCGCGAATGACGGGTTCAGTCAGGAGAAGGATGCGGACCGGACCCTCTTTGTCTTCAGCGATGGCGAGAGCACGACGGACGGCTGGCGTCCGGAGCTCACGCGCCTGCAGAACCGCGGCGTGATGATCATCTCCCTCGGCGTCGGCACGGCCGAGGGCGGCGACGTGCCGGACTGGGATGGCCGCGCGAGCGCTCGCTCGCGCCTGGAGCCGGCGACGCTGCGGGCACTGGCGGCGGGCGAGGCCGGGATTTATCGCGATGTCAGCGGTGGGCTCGATGTGCCCGCGTTGCTCGCCGAGACGGTGGAGCTGGGCCGCAAGGTCCGCGACGCGGAGCGCGAGAAGTTGAACGAGGAAGATCGCTACCAGTGGTTCCTCGCGCTCGGCGTTGGCCTCGGGCTGGCCGGGCTGTGGCGGGAGCTCAGCGTGCGGCCCCGCGCGCGGGCGATCGTGCGCCCGGCGGCCAGTGCCTCGGCCGAAGCCAAGGCGACGACCGCGGCCGCCGCGGCGCTGCCCCTCGTGGTGGCGGCGGCGGTGCTCTGGCTGCCGCGGATGTCGGCTCACCAGGAAGACGCCGACTTCAACGGCGAGATGAGTGCGGGCGAGCAGCTGCAGTGGCTGGCCCATCACCTCGCGTGGCACCCCAAGCTGGAGATCGAGGATCTGCGGCTGATGGCCGAGCTCACGATCAACTACGGCGTGCAGACCTTCTCCCAGGGGAATGCGCTGGAGGAAGGCGCGCTGCGCGATGCGTTGGACGCGGTGGCCTTTGGCGAGGAGCGCAGCCCGACGTACGCGAACTGGTCGGAGCTCCGCGCGGAGCTGAACCGCCTGGCCCGGCGCGAGGGTGCGGAGGAAAGCACGCGTCCGCCGGAGGAGCCCAAGGAAGCCCGCGACGAGGAGGATCGCCCCTCGCAGACGAATGGCCAGGGCTCGCAGACGACCGCGGCGGATTCGATCGGTGAGGGCGGCATCGCGATCACGGATGCGACGCTGGGCGAACTGCGCAAGGAAGCGGCGCGCATCGGCGGGTCCAAGCCGCCGGCGAAGAAGCTGCAGGCGTCGCCCGGCCAGCTCGATGTGAGCGATACGGTGAAGTCGGACGACCCGATCCGGGCCATTTTGATGCGACGCTACAAGGAAGTGACCGAGGAGGATTCTCCGGGCTCGCTGTACCGCGCGCTGCAGGGTGAGACGACCAATGGGCCGGCGGGAGGGCGGGACTGGTGAGCGTGCTTTTCCATTTTCGAAACGGAACCGTGCGAACCGCGCGCTCCGCCTGGATGGCGGCGGTGCTGCTGGCCGCGTTGGCGCTCGCGCCGGGCGTCTTGTCGGCCGCGGTGGCGCCGTCGGCAATTGAAGCGGAAGGGACGGAGATCGTGCTGCCGCCGGGACCCTTGCCGGCGGGGGACGTCCGTGCGGTCCCAGCGGTGCGCTCGCGGGCCGCGCTGGTGATCGTGGCGCTCGCGCCTCCGCTGCTGCTCTGGCTCGGCCTTGCGCTGGGACGCTCGCGGCGAGAGGATGCGTATCGGGCGCGGCGGGTGTCACGCCGGGCGCTCCGGCGCGTGCTGGCAGAGATGCGTGGCGGGGATCTTTCTCCGGCGCGGCTGGAGCGCTGGCGCGAATTGACGACCCAGCTTTGGCCGGTGGGGCTCGCGGTGCCAACCGCGGACGAGCTGGCGGCGAGCACGACGGAGCCGGACATCTGGCGTGCCCTGTGGGCCGAGTCGGAGGAGGCGTTGTTTTCCCCGCGTCATCACCTCGCGCCCGACTGGCCGGTGCGCGCGACGGCGGCGCTGGATCGCGTGGCGCCCCTGCCGCAGCTCACCTGGCTCCCGGTGCGCCGCGGACACTGGCTGCCGCAGCTGGCCGCGGTCGCGGTGCTGGCGGCGGTGGGCGTGACGACGGTGCAGACGCTGCGCGCGGCGACGCTGGTGTCCCCGGCGGCGGATCCGGTGGCCGCGTACGCGGAAGGCAAATTTGCCGAGGCGGCCTCGGGTTGGGCGCTGGCGGCGAGCAAGCGGCCGGGGGATTGGGCGCTGCACCACAACGCGGCGCTGGCGCACGGTCAGCTTGGGCAATGGGGTCCGGCGGCGGGCCACTGGACGGCGGCGTGGGCGGTCAATCGCGATGAGCGCGCGCTGGAGGCCGGCATCCTCACCGGGCTGGGCCAGCTGGATGGCGTCGACCCGGCGCTGCGGCGCCTGCTGGTGGGGCGCACGTCGGACCGCCTCGCGGGGCGCCTGCCGGTGGCGAGTTGGGAACGGCTCGCCTTGATTGGGGCGTCGGCCCTTGCGATCGGCCTCGGGCTGGTCGTCATTTCACTTTATACGCCGATTCGTCCGCGGATCTGGCTCCTCGCCGGCGCGGTCGTGGCGGTGGTCGGCGGGGCCGTGGGTTATGGCGCGGTCGATGCGATCGCGCGTCATGGCGTGCTGGCGGATCCGTTGGCGGCCTTTGTGACGGAGACCTCGGATGTGCGCTCGGTGCCGTCGGAGCTCATGACCAATCAGCAGGCGGCGACGCTCTTCCCGGGCACCATGGTCATCGTCGACCGGACCTTCCTGAGCTGGGACCACGTCCGGACGGAGAATGGCAATGAAGGCTGGGTGCGCTCGGAGGCGCTGGTCTGGCTGTATGGGGCGCGGAATTCGGGGGAAATCGCGACGGTGCTGCGCGAAAAACCCGAATGACGAAGCCCGAATGACGAATCGTCGGGGGGAGGAGGAATCGGAAGTCGCGCAGAGACGCGGAGCCGCAGAGGAAAACCGAGATTCTCCGAGCAATGGTAGACTTGATTTCTCTGCGCCTCTGCGTCTCTGCGCGCCCTTCTTAGGTATGCCTGGATCTGCCCCCCGTCGCTCCGTGGGCCACTGAAAGATTGCGGTGGGGCGCGGGGACCGGTTTGTTGCAGGGATCACCCTGCCCCCTATGAAGTCTGCGCGTCTGCATCGCCTCTTCAACCCCAAGTCCGGTCGCTGCTTCGATGTCGCCCTCGATCACGGCTTCTTTAACGAAGGCAGCTTCCTTGCGGGCATTGAGGACCTTTCCGCGGCGGTCGACGCGCTGGTCGATGCCGCGCCCGATGCGATTCAGCTCACGGTGGGCCAGGCCATGCGCCTGCAGGTCCAGCCCGTGCGCCCCAAGCCCGCGCTCGTGCTGCGCACCGACACGGCCAATGTGTACGGCCGCGAGCTCCCGCGCACCCTCTTCTCCCGTCTGATCGGCGAACCCGTGCTGCAGGCGGTGCGGCTGGATGCGGCGTGCGTGGTGGTGAATCTCTTCCAGCTGCCGAATCAGCCGGAACTGACCGACCAGTGCATCCAGAACATCGCCGCGCTGAAAGTGCAGTGCGACCACTACGCGATGCCGTTGATGATCGAGCCGTTGGTGTTCCGCCCGAATGCCGAGGCCGGTGGCTATATGGTCGACGGCGACCTCGCGAAAATTCTTCCGTTGGTGCGTCAGGCCGTCGAGCTGGGTGCCGATGTGATCAAGGCTGACCCGACGGACCATGTGGCCGACTACCACCAGGTGATCCGCATCGCCGGCGGTGTCCCCGTCCTGGTGCGCGGCGGGGGCCGGGCTCCCGAGGCGGAAGTCCTGGCGCGGACCGAGGCCCTGCTCAAGCAGGGCGCGTCGGGCATCGTTTATGGCCGCAACATCATCCAGCACCCGCATCCGGCCCGCATGACGCGCGCGCTGATGGCCGTGGTGCACGACGGCGCCGGGGCGGACGAGGCGATGCGCTTCCTCCGCTGACTTCCGCCTCATGAGCACACTGCCTCTCGTTCGGGTTGGCATCATCGGCGGCGGCCTGATGGGCCGCGAGGCGGCGTCCGCGTTTGCGCGCTGGTTCGCGCTGGAGAAATTTCCGGTGCGCGTCGAATTGACCGCGGTGTGCGATCTGCAGCCGGCGCTGCTGGACTGGTTTCGGGCTATCCCGTCCGTCCGGCTGCTGACGGCGGACCATCGCGAGTTGCTGGCTTCGGCGGAGGTCGACGTGGTCTATGTCGCCGTGCCGCACCACCTGCACGAGGCGATCTACCTCGATGTGCTGCGGGCGGGGAAGGACCTGCTCGCGGAAAAACCCTTTGGTATCGACCTCGCGGCGGCACGGAGAATCCGGGACGAGGCGGCGCGGCTCGGGCGCTTCGTGCGCGTGTCCTCGGAGTTTCCCTTCCTGCCCGGCGCGCAGCGCGCGCTGCAGCTCGTGGCGCAGGGCGGGCTCGGGCGCGTGCTGGAGATCCGCTCGGGCTT
>CAYZCV010000109.1:0-7360 GCA_964476965.1 uncultured Opitutus sp.
AGCTCGAGGACGTGCACATGAACATCGAGCAGGCGCTGACCAAGCGCGTGCCGGCGGCGGCCAAGCTGCACACCGCGCGCAGCCGCAACGACCAGGTCGCGACCGACATGCGGCTCTTCTTCAAGCACGCCTGCGCGACCTTGTCCGTCAAGCTGCTCGAGGCCCAGCGGGCGATCCTCGCGGTGGCCGAGCGTGACGGGGATGTGCTCATCCCCGGTTACACCCACCTGCAGCGGGCCCAGCCGGTTTCCCTGGCTCTCCACCTGTTCGCCTATCTCGAGATGCTCGATGGCGACCGCGTGCGCCTGGCCGTGGTGGCCGACCACGCCAACTGGTGTCCGCTCGGTTCCGGCGCGATCGCCGGCACCACGCTGCCGATCGATCGCGAGTTCACCGCCCGGGCGCTCGGCTTTGTCGATGTGAAGGGCCGGCCGCGGGTGACGCAGAACTCGATGGATACGGTGGCCGACCGCGATCTCTTCATCGAGTTCGCGACGGCCTGCGCGCTGGCCGGCGTGCACTTCTCCCGCGTGGCGGAAGACCTGATCATCTGGTCGAGCGTCGAGTTCAAGTTCATCGAGCTGCCCGATGCGTTCTGCACCGGATCCTCGCTCATGCCGCAGAAGAAGAATCCCGATTCCTGCGAGCTGCTGCGCGGCAAGTCCGCCCGCCTGCAGGGCAATCTCCACACGCTGCTCACGCTGACCAAGGGTTTGCCGCTGACCTACAATCGCGACCTGCAGGAGGACAAGCCGCCGGTGTTTGACAGCTTCGACCAGACCGCGATCTGCGCCGACGTGCTGGCGGGAACCGTCGCCGGGATGACGCTGCACCGCGAACGCTGCGAGGCGGCGGTGGCGGATCCGGCGTTGCTGGCCACCGACCTGGCGGACTACCTCGTGGCGCGGGGGGTTCCCTTCCGCGAGGCCCACCATGCGGTGGGTGCCGTCGTCAAGCTGGGCGAAAAGAACAATGTCCGCATCGACCAGCTTCCGGTCGACGAGGTCCAGAAGCTCCACGCGGGATTTGGTCCCGACTGGCCGACGGTCTTCGATCTCCAGCGCGGGCTGAGCCTGCGCCGCGGCACCGGCATGCCGGGCCCGGTCCAGATCAAGAAGCAATTTGCCCGCTGGCGGAAGCGTCTGGCCTGAGCCGGCGCGGCCGGCTTCCGACGTGTTCCCCCGGCTCATCCCCACCGCCAAGACCGATCCCGAGCTGGCCCCGTTCCGCTCGGGGCTGGTCTTCGGCTTCTTCAATGCGCTGACCTGGCAGATCGGCATCGGCACCCCCATGGTGCTGTTTGCCGAGCAGCTGGGGGCGACCCCGTTCCAGGTCGGCCTGGCGTACTCGTTCGTCTTCATCCTGACGCCGATTCAGATCGTTTCGACCGCGCTGCTGCCCCGCCACGGGTACAAGCGGGTGATGCTGGGCGGCTGGGGCATGCGCAGCGTCTTTCTGGCGGTGCCCGCGGTGCTCGCGGCGCTGGCGCCGCGCTCGGGTCCGCAGGCGTGGATGGTGGATGCCTTGGTCGGGAGTGTCTTTCTCTTCTGCTTCTTCCGCTCGATCGGCGCGGCGGCCATCATCCCCTGGCTCTACTCGATCCTGCCGATCGGCGTGCGCGGACGGTACTTTGCGAGCGACCAGTTCATTTCCGGGGTGGGTGGGGTGGGTACCCTGATCACCAGCGCGGCGCTGTTCGCCCTTCTGCCCGTGTACCCGGCGCTGCTGCTGCAGTACCTGATTGCGCTGGCCGGCTCGACGCTGAGTTTCTTCGCCCTGCGCCAGCTGCCGAGCGCGCCCAACCCGACCGCGATCAGCCTCGCGACCGTCCTGCGCGACACGCCGCGGCACATGTTTTCGCCCACGACCTTCCGCCGCTTCCTCTGGCTGTCGGTGTGGGCGGCCGTCGTGACCACCTCGATCCCGCCCTTCACCGCCTACTACCTCAAGGTGGGTCCTGGACTGGCGACCTGGCAGATCATGCTCTTCGAGGTGCTGCGGTACCTCGGGGTCATCGTGGCCGCGTGGGTGATTGGGCGGCGGATCGACACCACCGGAGCCCGGGGGTTTTTTCTGCTCGCGGTCGGGCTCTATGCGGTGGTCGCCGCCTTCTGGCTATTCTACCTGCAGACCGGCGCGGGCGGGCTGGGCGCGATCGGGGCCGTTTACTTTGTGCTGGGGACGGCGGTGGCCTGCTGGAATGTGGCCTACCTGAATTATCTGCCCAAGCTGGTGCCCACCGAGGAGCGCACGCTGATGGTGGCGATCTACGGCGCCGTGACGGCCTGCCTCGGCGGCTGTTCGCCGATTCTGTGGGGAATCTTTCTCAAGGATGGCTCGGGGCCGGGGCCGGCGATCGACGTCGACGTCTTCATGGCCTTCTTCGTCTTCGCGCTGGTCAGTGCCGTGATTCTGTCCTCGCGGATCGCGCGTCTGCCGGAGGATACCCGGACCTCGCCGGAGCCGCTGGTGATCGGCAACGCCCTGCTGCGTCCCTTCCGGGCGGCGACCTATCTGGCCAATTTGATCGATCTCCAGTCCATTCGTCCGCCGCGCTCCCCCGATGAACCGCCGCCCAAGGCCTGATGGCGCGGGCTCGGGCGATTGATCCTGCGATTGACGCCCGCGCTGCCAGCCCGACGCTAGGATCCTCGCTCCCACCCAGCCCATGGCCAAAGTCCGCATCCTTCCCGACCGGGTTGCCAATCAGATCGCCGCCGGCGAGGTGATCGAGCGTCCGGCTGCGGTCGTGAAGGAACTGGTGGAAAATGCGGTGGACGCCGGCGCGACCCGGATCGAGGTCGAATTTCGCCACGGCGGGCGGTCGCTGATCCGGGTCGAGGACAATGGCGGCGGGATGTCGCGGGATGACGCGATGCTCGCGCTGGAGCGTCATGCCACGAGCAAGATCATCGAGGCCGACGATCTCAACCGGCTGGCGAGCTTCGGATTTCGCGGCGAGGCGCTCCCCTCCATTGCGAGCATTTCGCGCTTCACGCTGCAGACCCGCGAGACCGGGTCTGAAGCCGGCACGGAGATCGTCGTGAACGGCGGTCGTCTCGTGCATGTGCATGAGTGCGGACGGCCGGTCGGAACGCGGATCGAGGTGGCGCAGCTGTTCAACTCGGTGCCTGCGCGACGCAAGTTCCTCAAGACCGACCAGACAGAGGCGGCCCACATCGTTTCGGGCGTGCGGCTCTACGCCCTGGCCTTTCCGCGGGTGGCCTTCACGCTGATTGAGGATGGCCGGATCATCTTCCGCTCGCCGGAGTGTACGGATCTGGTGGAGCGGGTGGGCGAGATCTTCGGGCGCCAGCTGGCGGAGGGCCTGATTCCGCTCGAGGCCGAGGAGCCGGGCCTGCGCTTGCGCGGCTTCATCGGGCGGCCCGGAGCCGGGCGCGCGACGCGGCATGAGATGATCACCTTCGTCAACCAACGTCCGGTTGACAGTCGTACGTTGAACTACGCGCTGATCGAAAGCTACCACGAGTGGCTGCCCAAGGGTCGCTACCCGGCGGCGTTTGTGTTTCTCGACATCGATCCGGCCGCGGTCGATGTCAATGTGCACCCGGCCAAGCGCGAGGTGCGCTTCCGCAGCGAACCGGCCGTGCGGAGTTTTGTGATCCGGGCCGTCCTCCAGCGGTTGCGCGATCTTGCGCCGGCGATCGCCCCGGCCGTCGAGCCGACCCCGCTGCTGCGGCCGGCCCCGGGGCCCGCGCTGCAGGGGCCGACCTCGACCGCGCCCGTCCTGACCGAGGGTGGCGCGATCGTGCGCCCGGTGCTCCCGCCGCCGCCCATTCCGGCACCGATCGTGCGTTCGGCGGCAGGGGTTACGCCGAGCGGGGGAGGGAGCGTCACTGCGCGCGGGCCCGCTCCGACCGTGCCGGGGCGGGACTCCGTCGCAGCCTGGCGCTACGTCGGGCGCGTGCACTCGACCTATGTCCTGTTTGAAACGCCTGCCGGCCTCGTCGTGCTCGACCGGCGGGCTGCGCATGAGCGGGTGTGGTTTGAGCGGCTGCAGGCGGAGTTCAAGGCGGGTTCGGTCGCGAGCCAGCGGCTGCTCCTGCCGGTGCCGGTGGAGCTCGATCCCGTGGCCACCGCGCTGCTCCTCGACCGGCTCCCGTTCCTGCAGGAGCACGGCTTCGAGGTCGGTGAGTTTGGCCGGAATTTCTTCCGGATTGAGGCCGTCCCCACGTGGATGGAGCCCGCGGGCGCCGAGCCCTTCCTCCGGGACCTGCTCGGAGCGGTGCGGGAAGGCCGCTTTCCCGAAGGGGCGATTGATCTCGCGCGGGACGAACTGGCGCGTTTGGCGGTGGCCAAGGCGATTCGCCTTCCGGAATCCGTCGGCGAGGCGGATTTGCGTGCCTTGTTGACGCAGTTGTTCGCCTGCCGCTCGCCCCTGAGCAGTCCATCGGGTCGACCGACCCAGATCGAGTTAAGCTTGGGTGAACTGGGTCGGCGCTTTCAAAAATAGCCTTCCCCCGGGGCGGCGGTGGCACGAAACTTGGTCTTTAGGCCAAATCCATTCCCTATGCCGTCTCCCACCAAGAAGAAAGCCGCCGCCGCCGCCGTCAGTCAGCCTGTGGTCAACATCCACGGAGGACCGCATACGGACTCCGACGTGCAGGTTCTGCGATCGCTGATTCAGCGCCATCTGGTGTCGACGCTCGCCCGCGACCCAAAGTCGGCGCAGCCGCGTGACTGGTGGGTGGCGACGGTCCTAGCGGTGCGGGATGCCATGCACGAGCGGATGATCGAGACGCAGGCCGTGCACAACGCGCAGAATGTGCGCCGGCTCTACTACTTCTCCCTCGAGTACCTGATGGGCCGCCTGTTTGGGAACAACCTCCTGGCGACCGGCATGTTTGACACCGCGAAGGCGGCGCTGGCCTCGCTCGGGCAGGATTTCGATCTCATGCGCGAGTCCGAGGTCGACATGGGCCTGGGCAACGGGGGCCTCGGCCGCCTGGCCGCGTGCTTCCTCGATTCGCTCGCGACCCTCGACTACCCGGCGCTGGGCTACGGCATCTACTACGAGTTCGGTCTCTTCAAGCAGGCCTTCGTGAACGGTCACCAGGTGGAGTCGCCCGATAATTGGATGCTCTTCGGAGATCCGTGGGAAGTGGTCCGTCCGGAGTACACGCAGGAGATCCACCTCTACGGCCGCGTGGAAAATGTCTTCGACGATCGCGGCAACTACAAGCCGAGCTGGGTCGGCACCCGTCGCATCCTGGGAGTGCCGCATGACATCCCGACCGCGGGTTACGGCACCAAGACCGTGAATCTCCTCCGCCTGTGGGCGTCGAAGTCCACCGAGGAATTCGACCTCGCGGCCTTCAATCGCGGTGGCTATGTCGAGGCCGTGCATGACAAGGCGGTCGGCGAGACCGTCTCGAAGGTCCTTTACCCGAACGACAAGACAGAGAACGGCAAGGAACTGCGCCTGGTGCAGCAGTACTTTTTCGTCGCGTGCTCCCTGCGGGACATCATCCGCCGCCACTTCCGCAATCCGGCCAATTCCTGGAAGAACTTCTCGGAGAAGGTTGCGGTCCAGCTCAATGACACGCACCCGACCGTCGCGGTCGCCGAGCTGATGCGCATCCTCGTTGATGAGCAGGGCCTCAGCTGGGACGAGGCCTGGGGGATCGTCACCCGGACCTTTGCTTACACGAACCACACCCTGCTGCCCGAAGCGCTGGAAAAGTGGAGCGTGGGGCTGTTTGAGCGCGTGCTGCCTCGCCACCTTCAGATCATCTACGAGATCAACGCCCGCCTGCTCAAGCTGGTCGCGGCCCGCTGGCCCGGCGATGCCGAGAAGCTGCGCGTCTGCTCCCTCGTGGAGGAGAACGGCCAGAAGATGCTCCGCATGGCCAATCTCGCCGTGGTGGCCTCGCACGCCGTGAATGGCGTCGCCGCGTTGCACACCGCGCTGCTCAAGAAGGACCTGTTCCCCGAGTTCGATGCGCTCTACCCGGGCAAGTTCCAGAACAAGACCAATGGCATCACGCCCCGGCGCTGGCTGCTGAAGACCAATCCCCGGCTCTCCGCCCTCATCACGTCGACCCTCGGCTCGGCCGACTGGGTGCGGGACCTCGATCTCCTCCGTGGGCTGGAGAAGCAGGCCGACAACCGCGCCTTCCAGGAGGAATTCATGGCGATCAAGCGCGCCAACAAGGTCGACCTCGCCGCGCTGATCGCGAAGGAGTGCGGGGTCGTTGTCTCGCCGGACGCGCTCTTCGATGTGCAGATCAAGCGTCTGCACGAGTACAAGCGCCAGCACCTGAATCTGCTGCACATCATGGCGCTCTACCGCCGCCTGCTGCAGAATCCCTCGCTGGACATCTCCCCCCGCGTCTTCGTCTTCGCGGCCAAGGCGGCGCCGGGCTACGACCTCGCCAAGAACATCATCCGGGCGATCAATGTCATCGGCGCGCGGATCAATGAGGACGCCCGCATCGGCGGCAAACTCAAGGTCGCGTTCCTGCCCAACTACCGCGTCTCCCTCGCCGAGCGCATCATCCCGGCCGCGGATCTCTCGGAGCAGATCTCCACCGCCGGCAAGGAGGCTTCCGGCACCGGCAACATGAAGCTCGCGCTCAATGGCGCGCTCACCATCGGCACGCTCGACGGAGCCAATGTCGAGATCAAGGAAGAGGTCGGTGACGACAACATCTTCATCTTCGGCCACACCGTGGACGAGGTCGAGGCCCTGTGGGCCCGCGGGTACAATCCGTGGGATCTCTACAATGCCGACGAGGAACTCCGCGCGGTGATCGACTGGCTGGGCTCCAGCTACTTCACTCCCAACGAGACGGGGGCCTTCGGCCACGTCCATCACAGCCTGCTCGCCGGCGGCGATCCGTATCTCGTGCTGGCGGACTTCCGCCGGTACAGCGATGCGCAGGCACGCGTGGATGCCGCCTACCGCAACCCCGCGGCCTGGGCGAAGATGGCGATCCTCAACACCGCTCGAGTCGGCAAATTCTCCAGCGACCGCACGATCCGCGAGTACGCGCGCGACATCTGGAATCTGCCGGCCGTCCCGATCAAGTGATCCGGGGTCGATCGTGCCCGCCGTCGTCAGGCGGGAACCGGCCTCGTTGCGCCCGGTCAGGTCGGTCTCCCGCCGAAAACCTTCGGCCTCAATCCCGAGGCGTGTCCCGGTGACGGCCGGGTTCGCCCCGGGGCAGCGGGTCGCCCCGACCTCGGCCGTGCCCACGGTTCCGGGCAGCGGGTGCATATCCGGCTAGCAACCTTTGTCCGTTTCCCGAATCTTAACGGGTGTGGCGGCGATTCGCATTTTTCTGGTCCTTCTGGCGCTGACGACCCCCGCGGTCGCGGCGGGCTGGGCCCTGCCGCC
>CAYZCV010000109.1:7460-12420 GCA_964476965.1 uncultured Opitutus sp.
CCGTTTGGCGTCGTCCTCACCCCTCTCTCGTTTGGGGCGCGGATTCGCCTGACCCGGGTGGGGCTGCAGGATGTTGTGCAACTGGTGCCGGCTTCGCTGGCCGCGGCGCGCGGACGTGTGAATGGGGATCTGAGGGTCGCGTGGAGCGAGGAGTCGGGATTTCAGGTGGGCGAGGGCAAGCTTCGCCTCGATGCCTCCGAGCCGACCACGCTGACGCTCGCCGCGAGCCCGGGTTTCCTCACGTCCCAGGTGCCGGCGCGTTTCGTGTTGCTCCCCGCCTGGTTGGGTCCGCTGTCGCGTTGGTTTTCCCCGCCCAACCCGGCTCTGGCGACATTGAGCGACATCGAACTCGGGCGCATCCCGCTGCAGGTCCAGTCGCTGGAAGTCGACCTCAGCCCGGACGGAGACGCGGTGGGTCGGACAGCGAGTGTTTCCATCCGCGGCCGACCGGTTGGGGATGGTGGCGCGGTGGATCTGGTCACTTTCCAGATCAATGTCGCGGGACCGCTTTCGGAGGTGCTCAAGCTTGGATTGGAGCAGGACTTTTCCGTCAACCTGCGCTAAGGCCTTGTTTCAGACGAAACTTTCGTTGCCAGCCCGGGTCTCATCAAGGAACCTCTTCCATGCGCCGCTGCCTTCCCTTGGTTCTGATTGCCGGCCTCCTGACCGGCTGCCTGCATGTGAAACTGGACCCAATCCAGGTCCATGCGACGGTCGACGTGAACGTCAAGGTCGAGCAGGCCGTCACGAATCTCTTGTCCGATATCTACGGTGACTCCGCCACCGTGAACACCTCGTCCGCCGCTTCAACCCCCGCTGCCCGATGAACGCTTCCACCCGTTTTCTTTCCGCCCTGCTGGTTTCGGCCGTCGTTTGGGTGGCCCCGGCGTTCGCCGCAGAGGCCGGCGCGGCGAAGGCCCGGATGCGCGAGCGCGTCCCGGTGATCGACCGGCTCAAGGTCTCCGAGGCCGTCGGCGAGAACAATCAGGGCTTCCTGGAGGTGCGCGGCGGCGGTGGCGGCGACGCCGCTTCGGTGGTCTCGGCCGAGAACACCGACCGCCAGGCGGTGTTCGCCGACACGGCCTCCCGCACGGGCAGTTCCGCGGAAGTCGTGGGTCGTGCCTTCGCCAAGCAGATCGCCGCGGCAAGCGCGTCCGGCGTTTGGATCCAACGCGAAAATGGTCAGTGGTATAAGAAGTAGCGCGTCGGCGAACGCAGCTGGGCTGGTTGACGCCTGACTGGCAGACGGGCGCGCGTTGGCTGGGCGAGTTCGCTCAAGTCCGCCGCAGCAGCGCCCGCGTAAGGACCACGTGCCCGAATAACGCACCGCCCACGCACACCGGGGCGATCAAGGCATAGGGCAGATGAAGCGCCAGCAGGAGAGGCGGCTCGACCTTCCAACCGAATGACACGGGCGAGGAGAGCATCGCGACACGCAGGACATTGAGCAGGAGCACCAGGCCGATGAGGTTGACGGCCCACGCGATCGCCCGGTGACGCCCGACAAACGGGGCGGCGATCAGGGCTACACTACCGCTGACGATATCCCAATTCGATCCGGACCAGGTCATGGTCATGGGAATTGTCCCTTGAACAGCCCACGCGTGCAAAACCAACTCCAACGGTAGGCGAAAGGCCTGGAAAGCCACCAGCAGCGAAAGGGGGACGCCCGTCGAGAACCATCGTCCGCAGGGCGACAGGGCGGTGATCACGCTGACCCCGTTGACCGCGCCGAAGAAGAGCAGGAGCGGAAACGGATTCCCGGGTGATACCGAGGCCAGCGCCCCACTGGCGACCACACCGCCGATCAATGCCAGCCAGATCACCAGCCCCAAGCCCGCCGGGAGCAGACGCGAGGAAGGAGAAACGCGATCGTGGCGGGCTGAGAGGACCACCCCGTGGAGGAAGGCTGCGATGACGGATCCGACGATGGCGAGGAAAGCAATGACGGAGCCGGATGATGCAGGTTGAAAGCTCATCAGATCGTCCCCGCTGAAGACTCCCGCATCCTCAGGTCAGCATCGCCGCGACGCTGGCGGTCAGGAAGCAGGCGATACTTCCGCCGAGGAGCGCGCGCCAACCGAGTTGGGCCAGTTCGCCCCGTTTCTCGGGCGCGAGGGCGCCGATGCCGCCGATCTGGATCCCGATCGAGACGATGTTCGAGAACCCGCAGAGGGCATAGGTGAGGATCACGCGTGTGCGGTCGTCCGTCAGCGCGCCGCTCGCCTGGAGCTGGTTCATCGAGAAGTAGGCGACAAACTCGTTAAGCACGGTTTTCTCGCCCAGCAGCTGCCCGGCCACGAGGAGATCGGGGGAATTGATGCCCATCAACCAGGCCACGGGTGCACCGATGAGACCGAAGAAGAGTTGGAGGGAGAGGGAGTCATAGCGCCCGCCGGACAGCGAGGCGATCACGCCATTCAGGCCCGTCCACGAACCGAGCAGGTCGCCGAGCATCCAGTTCACCATCGCGATCAGCGCGGTGAAGACGATCAGCATACCGCCGACATTGACTGCGAGCTTGATGCCGTCGGTTGTGCCGAGGCAGATCGCATCAAGCAGATTGGCGCCGGGACGCTCGGCATTCATCTGGAGCTCGCGGTCGACGGTCTCCTCCTGCGGCAGCAGGATTTTCGCGGTGATCAGCGCAGCGGGGGCGGAAAGAACCGAGGCGGTGAGCAGGTGGGTGGCCCAGCGAACGCGTTCCGCGGGATCGTCTCCGCCGAGCAGGGTGATGTAGACGGCCATGACGCCGCCGGCGATCGTGGCCATGCCGCCGACCATGACCGCCAGCAGCTCCGAGCGCGTCATCGTCTTGAGGTAGGGCTTGATCAGCAGGGGGGCCTCGGTCTGCCCGACAAAGACATTGCCGGATGCGTTCAGGGTCTCCGCGCCGGAGAGCTTCATCGTGCGCGACATGATCCAGGCGAAGCTGTAGACGATGAGCTGCAGCACGCCGAGGCGGTAGAGAAGGGACGTCAGCGCGGCGAAGAAGATGATCGTCGGCAGGACCGTGACCACGAAGATGGGGCCGCCCTGCGTGAAGGTCAGTCCTTCGACATTTCCCCCGGCGATGCCGTTCAGCCAGCCGAAGACCAGCCCCGTGCCCTCCTGCGTGAAGCCAATGACCTGGTTGAAGACCCAGCCCATGGCTTCGAAGGCCTTGCGCACCGGGTAGACGTGGAGCACCAGGAGTCCGATCACCAATTGGAGCAGCATGCCCGAGCCGACCAGTTTCCAATCGATGGCCTTGCGGTTGGTGCTGAACAGGGCGGCGATGCCGATGAAGGCCACCAAGCCGATGATCCCACGCACGAGGTGGATGAGTTGCTCCATAGAGGTCTGGTAAGCGAGTTTGATGCGAGCTTGCGTGAGCGCGGGACCGGGGCGAGAACCAACTTTGCCATGACCGTCCAGGAGCGTCTTGACCGCCATTTGAACCGGACTCCCGACACCGCCCGCGCCCTCTGGGTGGCGGCCAATGCCACGGTGGTGGGGGATGTCACGCTCGGGGAGCGCAGCAGCGTGTTCTATGGCGCCGTCCTGCGGGGCGACATCGCCCGGATCGTCGTGGGGGAGGGCACCAACATCCAGGACAACGCGGTGGTGCACCTCGCGGACGATCTCGACGCCGTCATTGGTGCCTGGTGCACGATCGGGCATGGTGCCATTGTCCACGCCTGCACGATTGAGGATGAGTGCCTCATCGGCATGGGGGCGACCGTGCTGGACCGGGCGCGCATCGGGGCGCGGAGTCTCGTCGGGGCGAATTCGCTGGTCACCCAGGGCTTCACCTGTCCGCCGGGATCCCTGGTCATCGGCTCGCCTGCGCGGGTGGTGCGAACCCTGTCGGCCGAGGAACAGGCCGGGCTGCGTCGCTGGGCCGAAAAGTACCTCCCGGTGGCCGAGGCGCATGCGCGACTGCCGGGTCGCGGCACCGCGCCGGCCTGAGTGGCCTTCCGATTTGCCAGGCGGACGATTCCGGATAGGCTGGACGTATGGTGATCGGCGTCCCTCGTGAGATTAAGGACGGCGAAATGCGCGTCTCCCTGACGCCGGCCCTGTGCCGGCGCCTCACCGGGCTCGGCGCTGAGGTGCTGGTCGAGAAGGCGGCGGGCGCGAACGCGGGCTTCACCGACGCTGAATACGCCGCGACGGGCGCCACCCTCGTGAAGAGCGCGCGGGCGGTCTGGCGCCAGGCGGATCTGATTCTCAAGGTGAAGGAGCCCCTCGCGTCCGAGTATGAACTGATGAAGACGGGGCAGGTGCTGTTCACCTACCTGCATCTGGCGGCCGGGCCCGAACTCGCGCGGCGGCTGCTGCAGAAGCGGATTCTGGGGATTGCCTACGAGACGGTGGAGGGCGCAGACGGTTCCTTGCCGCTGCTCAAGCCGATGTCGCACATTGCCGGACGCCTGTCCGTGCAGGTCGGAGCCTTTTTCCTCCAGTCGCAGAATGGCGGGTCGGGGGTGCTGCTGGGCGGAATCCCGGGCACCCTGCCTGGCCATGTGGTGGTGATCGGCGCGGGAAACTCCGGCGCGCACGCGGTGCAGATGGCCGCGGGCATGGGAGCGCGGGTGACGGTGCTTGATCTGGATGTGAGAAAACTGGAGGCACTCGATACCGAATATCGCGGGCGGGTCGTGACCCTGTACGCGAACCCCGGAAACATTGAGGATGTGGTGGCCAAGGCCGACCTGCTGGTTGGGGCGGTTCTGGTGCCGGCGGCGCGCGCTCCGACGGTGGTGACGCGGAAGATGGTCAACACCATGCGCCCCGGCAGCGTGATTGTGGATATCGCGATTGATCAGGGCGGCTGCATCGAGACCATCCGTCCGACCTCGCACCACGACCCGGTTTACAAGGAACACGGGGTGGTGCACTACGCCGTGCCGAACATGCCGGCCCTGGTTGCGCGGACGTCCACGCTGGGGCTGACCCAGGCAACCGAGCCCTACGT
>CAYZCV010000110.1:0-12046 GCA_964476965.1 uncultured Opitutus sp.
TTTGATCCGGTCCCGCTTTTCCGGAGTATCAATCCAACCGCGCTTCCGCCGATCGAGGGCCGCTTCGAGGTCGCGTCCAAGATCACCAGTCAGGCTGCCGACCTCGGTGGTCTTTCCGCCGCTTCGACCGGCACCTTTCGGCTCAGCAGCCGGGGTGGGGTGCTCCGCGCCCTGACCGTCGACGCGAGTGAGTTCGCCCGCACGGGGTCACGTATCGCGAGCGTCGCCGGGCTGATCGGTCTCGCGACCGGCGACACCCGCGCCCTGCGCTACACGGACCGCCTCAAGGCGGCCAGCGAACTGGCTCAGGAATTGGCGGCGGTCACCTTCGACCAATTGACCGTGGATCTGGAGCTTGGTCCCGACAGTGATCTGGTGATTCATGACCTGTCCCTGATCTCGCCTACTATCCGACTCCTCGGGAACGGCCGGATCCGGCACGAGCCCGGGGTTGCCCTCTGGTCCCAGCCACTGGCGCTGCAACTCCAGCTGGGAGCACGGGACCGGCTCGCCGACAATCTGCGGACGCTCAAGCTCACGGGCGACCGGCCCGACAATCTGGGCTACACGCCCTTGCTGGACAATCTGCAGATCGACGGGACGCTGTTGTCGGTGGGCACGACGATGCTCAAGGACCGGCTCATCCAGGCCTTGGCCGGACAGTAACGCGGGGCGTCCGGCGTCCTCCTTTGGACGACCAACGCCAAACCGCTTGCGTCAAGTGGCCCGAGCCGTGCACATAGGGCTGCGCTCATGCCAACGCCGTCGACGCCTCGTCCGTTGTTGCCGTCGGGACTCAAGCTCCTGCAGTGGGGACTTGGAACCTGGACGGCCCTCGTCTTCGCGTTTCTTTACCTGCCAATCGGGGTGCTGATTGCGTACTCCTTCAACACCTCGCGGCTGAACATCCGCTGGGAAGGGTTCACCTTTCAGTGGTACGAACGCCTGGCAACGAACGAGCCGATCCTGCGGGCCCTCCAAAACAGTCTCATCATTGCAGCCGTGACCACAGTGGCCTCCGTGGTGATCGGCACGGCCGGTGCGTGGATTTTGCATCGGTACCGTTTTCGCTTCTCCGGTACGATCCAGACTCTGGTCTGCCTGCCGATGGTCATGCCCGAGATCGTGATGGGCATCAGCCTGCTGGTGCTGTTCACCGTGCTGACCCTGCCACTCGGCTTCACGACGGTGATCATCGCCCACATCACCTTCTGCTTTCCCTTCGTGCTCGTCGCGGTTCAGGCCCGCCTGCAGGGCATCGACCCCGCTTTGGAAGAGGCGGCGCTTGATCTCGGCGCGACGCCCTTTCAGGCGTTCTGGTTGGTGATCGTGCCCGCGCTCAAGCCGGCCATTCTCTCCGGGGCCCTCATGGCGTTCACGCTCTCGCTGGACGAGCTGATCGTCACGTTTTTTACGGCCAACGCCGCGACCCGAACCCTTCCGCTGCAGGTGTTCGGGCTGGCGAAAACCGGGCTGAATCCCATGCTGAATGCGCTCTCGGCCGTCTTCATCGTCATGACGATTGCCCTCGTGCTCTTTTCCGAACACCTCCGCCGCCTAGCGCGGCCCTCCGACGCCTCGACTCCATGAAAATCATCCCCTGCCTCCGGATTCTGACCCTCGTTGTTCTCTGCGCCTGTGCCGTCCCGCTGCGGGCGGCGGACAAGGAACTCAATCTGTTCGCCTGGTCCGAGTATGTTCCGCAGGGCGTGCTGGATGCCTTCGAGGCCGAGACCGGAATCAAGGTCAACTATGAGACCTTCGCCTCGGGCGAGGAGATGCTGGCCAAATTGATCGCCGGCGGCACGGCCTACGACCTGATCCAGCCGCCGGACTACATTGCCGAGGCCCTGATCAAGAATCGTCTGCTGGTGCCCATCGATTTTGCCCGCGTGCCGAATTTCCGTCACATCCTGACCGAGTATAAGGGCATGCCGCACGACCCGGAGCAGCGATTCACCGTGCCCTACATGACGGGCACGGTCGGCATCGTGGTGAACACGGAGCGGATCAAGTCCCCCATCCGGGGCATCAAGGATCTGTTCTCACCCCAGCACAAGGGCCGCATCGTGGTGGTGGATGACGGCCGGGAGCTGGTCACGGCCGCACTGTATGTGCTCGGCCGTTCGCTCAACGACATCACGCCCGAGACGCTGGACCAGACCCGCCCGCTGTTGGCGGAGTGGTTCAAGCTCATCAAGCTCTTCGACTCGGACAGCCCGAAGACCGCGCTGCTCAACGGGGATGTCGACCTTGGCTACGTGTGGGGCGGGGAGGCCGCCGCCCTCTGGAATGAGGATCGCAAGTTTGCCTATGTGCTGCCCTCCGAAGGGGCGCACCTCTTTGTCGATGTTCTCGCGATTCCGGTGGGTTCGAAGAATCTGCAGGCGGCCCATGCCTTCCTAGACTTCGTGCTGCGGCCTGAGATCAGCAAGCAGATCTCCGACGAGTTTCCCTACACGAATCCGAATGGCGAGGCGCGCAAGCTCCTGACGGCGGACCAGCGGGCGAACCCCGCCAGCTATCCGGCCGCGCGCAAGCTCGATACCTTCCGCCATCTGGGTGAGACCGGGGCCCTGATCGATGAGCTGATCACGGACCTCAAGAACGCGCGCTGACGCGTGGGTTGATTCGGAGTCTCAGCCCTTGAATCCCGGATCGGAGTTTTGATGCGACGGTTGGTCATGATCGATCCATCCGGCCCTCTCTGGCGGTTGGCCTCTGCCTGAATGCAGTCCCTGCCCACAGCGGCGTCGGCCAGCCCGCACGCTCACCAGCCGAAGGTCGTGGGCTGGCTTTTGCTCGCTCCGATGCTGGCGTGGCTCGCCGCGTTCGTTGTCTTGCCGCTGCTCGTTCTGCTGGTCTACAGCTTTTGCCAGCGTGACGATCTTGGTCGGGTGGTGTTTTCGTTCACGTGGGAGAACTATGAACGTGTTTTCAGCCCGCTTTATCTCCGAATTCTCGGACGCTCGATCGGCTATGCCGCGCTCGCCACGGTGATCTGTCTGGTGGTCGGGTTCCCGGTTGCCTGGTTCATTGCCCGCCAGCCGGCCTCCCGTCGCAACCGGCTCCTGCTGCTGGTGATGATCCCGTTCTGGACGAATTTCCTCATTCGGACCTACGCCTGGATCGTGATCCTCAAGGGTGAGGGCCTGCTCAATGCCCTGCTGCAATACGGGCGAATCATCGCGGAGCCGATTGAGTTGCTCTACACCCCGTTCGCGGTCGTGACCGGCCTCGTGTATGCCTACCTGCCTTTCATGATCCTGCCGATCTTCGGCTCGGCGGAGAAGGTGGATGGTTCGCTGGTCGAGGCGGCCCATGATCTGGGAGCCGGGCCGCTGCGGGCCTTCACCTCTGTGATCATTCCGCTGACCCAGCCCGGAATCATTGCCGGCGTCCTTCTCGTCTTTGTTCCCGCCATCGGCATGTTTGCGATCACGGATCTCATGGGGGGCGCCCAGGTCCCCCTCATCGGCAATGTCATTCAAAACCAATTCCTGCGGGCGCGAAACTGGCCCTTTGGAGCGGCGCTCGGGGTGGTTTTCACTCTGATGTTCGTGGTGACCTATGCGCTGGCCCAGCGTAGGCGAGGGAGGATGGCATGAACCCGATGATCGATGTGCGCGCTGTGACCAAGCGCTTCGGGTCGTTTGCCGCGGTCGACGACGTGAGCCTGCAGATCCGCGCGGGGGAGTTTCTCACGCTTCTCGGGCCCTCCGGCTGCGGGAAGACCACGCTCCTTCGCCTCATCTCAGGCTTCGAGCAGCCGGACGCCGGCGAAATCTGGATTGCGGGTGAGAACGTGACCGGACTCCCGCCGTATCGGCGCAACGTCAATCAGGTTTTCCAGAGCTACGCCCTGTTTCCCCACCTTACGGTCCGCGAGAATATCGCGTTCGGCCTGCGAATGCAGAAGGTTCCGAAGGGCGAGTCGGACCGACGAATCGAGGAGGTCATGGCGCTGGTGGCCCTCACCGGCTTCGAGCACCGGCGTCCATCCGAGCTCTCCGGTGGCCAGCGCCAGCGGGTGGCGCTGGCTCGCGCGATTGTGCCCCGTCCGTCCGTCCTGCTGCTCGACGAACCGCTTTCCGCGCTTGATGCGAAATTGCGGAAGGCCATGCAGCTTGAGCTCAAGCACCTCCAGCGGCGGCTGGGCATGACCTTCGTGTTTGTGACTCACGATCAGGAAGAGGCCCTGACGATGAGCGATCGCATCGCCGTTTTCGGAAAGGGTCGGATTGAACAGCTGGGCACCGCGGGCGACATCTATCACCGTCCGCAGAGCGCCTTCGTGGCCGATTTTGTCGGCGAGACCAATGTCCTGCGAGGAGTGATCGCCGCGCGCGAGGGCGACAAGATGGACGTCAAGCTGCCGGGCGGCTTCGTGATCCGGGCCAACGTCGGGCTCGTTCCCCCCGAGGCCACGGTCGTGCAGCTCTCGATCCGCCCGGAGAAGATCTGCCTGACCGCGGGATCGTCGGACGTCTGCCGTACGGTGCCGGCACGGGTCTCGGAGATTGTTTTTCAAGGTGCCACCAGCCGCCTGGTGCTGGCGGCCGGCCCGGATCTGCAGCTGATCGCGCTTGTCGCCAATGAAAGCGCCCTGCGGGCGGCCGCGAGCGTGGGCGACACGGTTGCCTGCGCCCTGCACGCGGAAGACCTCGTGGTGGTCGGTTGGGAGTAGTCCAGGATTCGTCATTTGCCTTCGGTCGGTCCGGCTCTAGGCTTCTCCCATGATCGCCTCGGTCGCCTTTCAGAGATTCAAGGCCCTGCGCAACGCCCACCTCGCCCTGGGGCCGTTTAATCTGGTGATTGGCCCCAACGGCTCGGGCAAAACCAGCCTCATCGAGGCGCTGCTCCGGCTCCGTCTGCTGGCCAAGCTTCCCCTGCGCCCGGCGGTGGCGGACGCGGAGCGGACGGTGGAAGGGCCCGAGATCACATTTCGTTTCGCGCCACCCTTCGACGGGCTGGAAGCCGTCATGAGCTGCGTCTCCGACCAGCACTGCGATCTGCTCCAGGTGACGCCGCTGCCCAAGGGGGAGGGGAGCGATGACTGGCCTGGTCTGCGGTCTCGCGTTCTGCGCATCCGCGGCTTTGTGCTCGATCACCACGCCATTGCGGCTCCGGCCGTGGCCAAGGACGGCGCGGAGCTCAATGTCAGCGCGGGCAACCTCGCCGCCGTCCTCGCGCTGCGCCAGACGCACCACCCTGAAGCCTTCGCCCGGCTGGTGGCGGACTTCATTCGCATCGCTCCGGAGTTCACGGAGATTGGTACGGCCCTCGGGGAGGACGGCCGGGTGCGCTTCCGGCTGCGATTGAAGGAGGAGGACACCTGGATTGATCCGGACAACGTCTCCCAGGGAACGCTCTACCTGCTTGCGATGATCGCGCTGGCCCACGATCCGGACCCTCCCGCGATCGTGTGCATCGAGGAAATCGACCGGGGCATTCATCCTCGCATGCTGCGGGAGGTTCGTGACGTTCTGTACCGGTTGAGCTATCCCGCATCCTTCGGGGAGTCACGGCCGCCGGTGCAGGTGATCGCGACGACCCACTCGCCGTACCTGCTTGATCTCTTCCGCGAGCACCCGGAGGAGGTGGTGATTTCCGCCAAGCGGGGGGTCACAGCGACTTTCTCCCGGCTGACGGATCGTCCTGACATCACGGAGATGCTGGCGGACAGCCCGCTGGGCGACATGTGGTACTCGGGCGTGCTGGGCGGGGTTCCCGAGAGCGAATGAACGTCGCTCTGCTCAGTGAGTCCCCTGCCGACGAGGCGGCGCTGCGGCTGTTGGTGGAGGCGGTGCTCAAGCGCCGGATCCGTCGGATTGAGCCGGCCCTGCGCGCGCGTGGCTGGCCCAATGTCGCGCAGGTCTTGCCCGCCATTCTCCGCCACCTCCACTTCAACACGGATGCGCATGCCCTCGTCGTGGTGGTCGATGCGGATGACTCCGTGGTCCACGACGCCGACCATGACCGACCGGGCTACTTTCATCCGCGATGCCGGATGTGCCAGCTGCGGGCGGTCTTTCGGCAGACGACCAAAAAGCTCCCGGCCGCGCGCGGACGGGAGCGCGTTCTGCGCGGGGTGGGGGTGGCGGTGCCGGCGATCGAGGCCTGGTATCTGGCGGGCCGGGATCCGCAGGTGACGGAGTTCGCCTGGGTCGAGGGCCAGCAGACGGGACGGCTGCCGTACACCCGCGCGCAGCTGAAGCACCGGGTCTACGGAACGGATCGGCCGAGCCTGCCGCATGAGATCGAGTGTGCCCTGCGCGAGATTCGCCGGCACAATGGCGATGTCCGCCGGATTGAGCATGACCACCCGGGATTTGCGGCCTTGGCGAGAGATCTCCGGGGCTGGTTTCCGGGTCCCGTGGCCGGGGAGGGGCACCCAGGGCCGGGGCCCCTAAATGACGGAAAGATTTGAAACCTGACAAATCCCGGTTCGCATAGGGGTTACCCCATGTCGCAACCCCTGCCGTTCACCCGCTCGGTCCTCCCTTGGTGGCTGGAGAGGATCGCCTCCGTCGTCGCCCAACTGCTGTACCGGGTAAAGACCCGTGGCTGGGAACAGCTGCCCTCGGGGGGCGCCTTGGTGCTGGCGAATCACCTTTCCTACGTGGATATGGTCGTCCTGCAGATGGCCTGCCCGCGGCCCATTCGCTTTGTCGGCTATGAGGGCTTTCTCAAGGTCCATCCGATCTACGGCTGGCTTTTCCGCATCAGCGGCACGATCCCGATCTCCGCGACGAATGCGCTGGAGACCACCCGGCGGGTCGTTCGCGCGCTGCAGGCCGGTGAACTCGTCTGTCTCTTTCCCGAGGGCTCCATCTCCCGCACCGGCCAGTTGATGAAGCTCCGACGCGGCTTCGAGGTCATGGCCCGCAAGGCGGGCGTCCCCGTGGTGCCCGTCGCTCATGATGGTTTGTGGGGCTCCGTGTTCTCCTTCTCGGGCAGTCGCTACCTCTTCAAGTCCCCCCGGATCATGCGCACCCACGTGTTTGTCTCGTGGGGTCGACCCATCCCGCCGGAGCAGGCCAATGTGGTTGCGGTGCGGCAGGCCTTGCTCGATCTGGGATCCGAGGCCTTTGACGAGCGGCCGCAGCTGAAGCGACACCTCGGACGTGAAATTGTACGGGGACTCGCCCGGCGGCCTTGGCGGGTTGAGCTGGTGGACCGCACGGCCGAGCGACGGGAGATCAAGGCCGGTCAGGTGCTCGCCGTCTCGGCCGCCCTGGCCCGACATCTCCAACGCACAGTGCCCGAGAACCGCGTGGGCATCGTGCTCCCGCCGGGTGCGGGGGCGACCATTGCCAATCTGGCCGTGGTCTGTGCGGGCAAGGTTCCGGTGAACCTTAACTTCACCGCCGGGCCGGCCGCTGTGGAAGCCGCGCTGCGGATGAGCGGGGTCAGGACCGTGATCTCGGCGGATGTGCTGCGCAGCAAGGTCCCGAATTTTCCCTGGCCCGAGCGCACCCTCGATTTCCGCCGCGAGGTCGCGGCCATGGGCGGGAAGAAGGCGATTCTTCCGTGGCTGCTGGGCGCGTGGCTCTTGCCCAACCAGTGGATCGCGAACCTGCTTGGCCTGCCCAAGCGCGGTGACCGGGCCGAGGCGGGCCTGCTCTTCACGAGCGGCAGTGCGGGCGAACCGAAGGGCGTGGTCCTCACTCACCGCAATGTCCTCGCGAATTGCTGGCAAATCTCGTCGCTCTCGATTCTGCCCGACACTGCCACGCTGATGGCCTGCCTGCCGGTGTTCCATAGCTTCGGCTTCACCGTGACCACGTGGTACCCGATGATTCGCGGCTGCCGGATCGTCACCGTGCCCAGCCCCCTCGACACCCGCAAGATCGTCGAGGCGATCAAGGAGGAGGGCGTCACGGTCATGGTCGGCGCCCCGACCTTCCTGCGCCCCTTCCTGAAGAAGGCCGAATCCGCCGAGCTCCGTTCGCTCAATCTCGTTGTCTCGGGCGCCGAGCGACTTCCACAGGACCTGTACGAAGGCTTTCTCGAGAAGTTTCACCTGGAGATCATGCAGGGCTACGGCCTGACCGAGACCTCGCCGGTGGCCAACGTGAACCAGCCGGATCCGCCGGTCGTCACCGAGACCGCAGAAGTCCAGCCGGGACGGCGCGCGGGCACGGTGGGTCGCATGATGCCGGGCATGACCGCGCGCATCCTGAATCCGGATACCCTGGAGGAGCTGCCTGCGGTGGAGACCGGGATGGTTGCGCTCAAGGGCGCCAATGTCTTTCCGGGGTATCTCAATGATCCCGAGAAGAACCGGGCGGCCTTTCGCGACGGCTGGTTCATCACCGGCGACCTGGGTCGTTTCGATGACGATGGCTTCCTCATCATCGAGGGCCGCCTCTCCCGCTTCTCCAAGATCGGCGGCGAGATGGTGCCGCATGGGACGATCGAGCAGAAGCTGGTGGAAGCCTTTGCCCTCGATCAGTCCGAAGGCTATGCCGTCGCCGTGGTCGGCGTGCCCGATGCCAGCAAGGGCGAGGCGCTCGTGCTGCTGTCCGCGGTGGAGATTTCCGTCGATGCCGTCCGGGAGAAACTGCTGGCTGCGGGCCTGCCCAATCTCTGGGTCCCCCGGGTGATTCGCCGGGTGGAAAAGATTCCGGTGCTGGGCACGGGCAAGCTGGATGTGAAGGGCTGCCGCGAGGTGGCCATGGCGGGATGAAATCGGATGGGGCCCCGCGCAGCGTGCGGGGACCACGAATTCCGTAACCGGCTGACGTCAGGGACGTCTGCCCGGGCACGGCTGGCCTCAGCTTGGCCGTTCGTTACGCTGGGACCCCGTTGGCAACCGGATCCGGCGCGCGTTTCCGGGTTGTTTTCCCGGCGGCCGCGGTGTCTGTTTGGCCCTCATGAAGTCGTTTGCTCAGCCTACCGCCCTCCTGCAACGGAAGCTGGGCGCCACGGTGGTCCTGACCGGGAAAGAGGATTGCTACGCGGCCTCGTTCGACAGCAGCCGTCTGTCCTTCCTGCCGGCCGCGGTGGTCAAGGCGCGGGCGGAACCCGACCTCGCGGTCGTGCTCGAGCTGGCCAACCGCCACCGGGTGCCCGTCACGGTGCGCGGACGGGGCACAACCCTGATGGGCTCGGCGGCCCCGGCCGAGGGCGGCTGGGTGATCGACATGCTGGGCTGGAATCGCATTCAGATCGATGCCGAGGCAGGATTCGCCTTTGTCCAGGCCGGCGCCAAGGTGGCCGACATCCAGCGAGCCGCCGAAGCGGTCGGATGGTTCTACCCGCCCGATCCCTCGTCGCGCGAGTATTGCACGATTGGGGGAAATATCGCCTGCAATGCGGGCGGCATGCATGGCGGCAAGTATGGCGTGACCCGTGACTTCGTGCTCGCCCTCGAGGGCTTCCTGCCGACGGGTGAATTCGTCCGCTGGGGCACCGCGACCAAGAAATTTTCCGCGGGCTTCAATCTCCGCGATCTCTGGATCGGCAGCGAGGGGATGCTCGGCCTCATCACGGGCGCGGTGCTGAAACTGATTCCCAAGCCGGCCGCGCGGTGGACGCTGCTCACCTCGTACCCGAGTGAGAAGGCCGCGTTTCGTGCGGTGCGGAAGCTCTTCGCCCTGCGGATCCAGCCCGCTATCTGCGAGTTTCTCGATCGCTCCAGCGTCGTCTGCGCGGAGAGGGCGATGCAGACGACGATGTTTGCCGGTCAGGCCGGGCGGCCGATCATCCTGCTGGAGTTCGCGGGCTCCGCGAGCGAGCTGGCGGACCAAAAGCCGACCTTGCTGGCCTGGGCCGAGGCCAACACCGCCGGTCACCGGGAGGCGGCGAGCCGGGAGGAGGCCGAGTCGCTCTGGGCCGTCCGCCGGAAATGCTCCGGCGCCATGTTTCAGATGGGCGACGCGAAGCTGAACGAGGACATCACCATCCCGCTCGGCGCGTATGAGACGTTTGCGACCTTCCTCGCCGGACTGCGCAAGTCGTCCGGTCTGGCCATCCCCACCTTCGGCCATCTCGCTGATGGCAATTTGCATGTGAATATCATGTACCACCAGGCAGTGGCCCGGGAGCGCAAGGCGGCCGAGAAGGCGGTTCGCCAGCTGATGGAGAAGGTGGTTGAACTCGGGGGCGCGATTTCGGGCGAGCACGGCATCGGCCTGGCCAAGACGCCCTTCCTGCGCCTGCAGCACTCGGAGGCGGAGATTGGTGCGATGCAGGCGGTGAAAAAGGCCCTCGACCCGAAAGGCATCTTCAATCCCGGCAAGATGTTCACGGTGTTCGAGGTTTGGAAGCATCCGCGGGTCAAGGCCTCCTTCCCGTGGGATCACAAGTAGGGCAATGACCAATTCTCGAATGCCCAAGGTCCAATAACTAAATTCGAATGACGAAGCCCGAATGACGAAAGCGGCAGGGCGGCTTTGATTCTTCATTCGGGTTTCGTAGTGCGGGCTTCCGGCCATTGGACATTGGGCATTTTTACGTTTGCCGAGCCCGCGGACCCCGTCTCAATCGTTCGTTCCTTCATGTATCTCAAGGCGCTCAAGCTCCACGGTTTCAAATCCTTTGCCGACCCCACCACGCTCCGTTTCGAGCCCGGTGTCACTGCCGTGGTGGGACCCAATGGATGTGGGAAATCCAACATCGCGGACGGCATCCGCTGGGTGCTGGGCGAACAGAGCGCGAAGGCCCTGCGCGGCGGCAAGATGCAGGACGTGATCTTTGAGGGCGCCGACACGCGCAAGCCCTCCCAGATGTGTGAGGTTTCCCTCCTCCTGACCGAGTGTGAAAAGCAGCTGGGTTCCGAGTTTCACGAGATCGAGATCATGCGTCGCGTGCATCGCGACGGTCAGAGCGAGTACTTCTTCAACGGCCAGCCCTGCCGACTGAAGGACATTCACAAGCTGTTCATGGATACCGGCATTGGCCGGACCTCTTACTCAATCATGGCGCAGGGCCAGATTGACCAGATCCTGTCCTCGAAGCCCGAGGAGCGCCGCGCGGTCTTCGAGGAAGCCGCCGGCATCACCAAGTACAAGGCGCAGCGCCGCGAGGCCCTGAACAAGCTGGCCTTGACCGAGCAGAATCTCGCCCGTGTGGCGGACGTGATCGCCGAGGTCGGCCGCCAGATCGGCAGCCTTCGCCGCCAGGCTTCCAAGGCGCTGCGCTACAAGCGGCTGAGCTTCCGCCTCCGCCACCTGAGTCTCGCCTACAGCGCCTTCCATCACGCCCAGCTCAGTGCGCTGATCGCTGAGCTCGAGGGCAAGCTCTCGACCCTCCGGACTGAGGCGGAATCCCGGCGCAACCGGCTCGAGGAGGAGCAGGGGGCCCTCGAGGAGAAAAAGGCCGCCCGTTCCCGTCTCAATCAACGGGTGCAGGATGCCCAGCAGGCCGTCTTCGATCTTCGCTCCCAGAAGGAGCAGGCGGAAAACGCCGCGAATCTCGCCCAGATCAAGCGCAGCGGTCTGCAGGATCGCCTCGAATCATCCCGCGAGAACCTGGGCGAACTCGACATGCAGCTCCGCGAGCTGTCCGAGCAGGTCGACAGCGGCGCGCAGGACAAGGAGCAGCAGCTCACGCTCCTCGGCACGTCCGACTCCGTCTTCCAGAATCGCAACCGTGAACTCGCGGTCGTCGAAGGTGAGCTGAGCAAGCTCGAGCAGGAGCTGCAGCAGGCGCGCTTCCAGCTTCTGCAGATGGAGAGCACGATCGCCCGCCTCCGCACCGACTGCACGGGTTACGAGGTGGACCAGAAGACGTCCGCCCAGCGTCACGATGCGCTTGTCGCCGACCTCGAGGGCGTGCGCCAGCAGCAGGCGGCCGCTGCCCAGGTCGCCGCCGAGCTGGAGGCCCGTCTCGAGGAGGCGCTGGCCGACAAGTCCCGGCTGCACAACGAGTCCACCGCGGCGCAGCAGGCGATCACCGACCTGACCCGCGAGTTCCGCGAGGCCCAGCGCCGGCTCCAGGACATTGACCGCGGCCTCGCTCAGCGCAGCGCGCGCCTCAAGCTCCTCCAGCAGCTGCAGGAGAAGTGGGAAGGCTTCGGCGAGGGCGCCAAGGCTCTCCT
>CAYZCV010000111.1:0-144 GCA_964476965.1 uncultured Opitutus sp.
GACGCGTACCCCAAAAGGGTACCGGGGGTTCGAATCCCCCCCTCTCCGCCAGTTTCGCGATCCAGTCTGCGCGGACCTTTATCATCCGTGCGCAGCGGGAGAGTAAAGGTCAGGGGGATGAGAACCCCGGGGTTCGTCGGAGTC
>CAYZCV010000111.1:244-12038 GCA_964476965.1 uncultured Opitutus sp.
CCGCGGTCGCGGGACGGAGATGGGGCCCCGACGTCTGTCGGGGAGTGCGCAGCACCCGACCGGAGGTCGGCCAATCCCCCCCTCTCCGCCAGTTTCGCGATCCAGTTCTCGCTGACCTCTCTCATTCGTTCGCAGCCTGAGCGTCGAGGTCAGGGGATGAGAACCCCGTGGGTTCGTCGGAGTCCCGCGGTCGCGGGACGGAGATGGGGCCCCGACGTCTGTCGGGGAGTGCGCAGCACTGGAATGGAGGTCGGCCAATCCGCCTCCTTAGTACATTGGGTTTAGGTCGACGGCAGGCCGGGCTCAGCGAGCCCGGCTACACCTGCCCCTTACTCCTCGTCGTCGCCTTCGACGGGCCGTTCGAGTTCCTGGCGGCATTCGTTCATCACGCGCAGCCAGATCTCGCGGAGATCGAAAAGGCGGGGCAGGGCATCCTCGCGGAAGTAGGCGAGCGCTCGGCTTTCGCGGGCGCCCTCGGATCCAAGCAGGGCGAGCGACTGGTTCAACTCGCGCAGCGAGCGCTTGAAGAGGCTGATCGCCATGGCGTAGTCGCCGAAGTCGAGCGCCTGGATCGCGAGCATCGCCTGCTCCTCCCCGCGGTAAAGCGAGGCGTGGAAGGAGAGCGCGAGCGGCTGGCCCACGCGGGCCGGATCGTCCGCGAGCCGTTCCCACGCGCGCTTCAGGCCGAGATAAATCGCCTTCGTGGCGATGAAAATGGGGTTCTTGTGGAGCGTGTAGGGCTCGGCATCGAACTCGCCTGCCGCGCTCGGAGCGTCCTCGTTCGCGGGCGCCGCGGGCACGTCGCTGCTCTCAAAGTCGCCGTCGGTGCTCCAGCTCTCCTCGTCCCAACCCATCTGGTGGGCAACCTCGTCGAGACGCTCGGGATGGCCCTTGAGCTTCTCGTAGAAGGCGATGTAGCGGTGAATGACTTCGTCCTGCTCGCGGAGATAGTTTTCCCAGTCGAACTCGTTCCAGGCCAGTTCGCCGCGATCTTCCCACTCGTTGTCAGAGGGGACATCAGAATCGAAATTGCTCATTCAATGCGGGTCGGTGACCCTGCCAGCAACGTGCAACGGGTTACTCAAAATGCAATGAAAAATCCCCTCGGAAAATCCCCGGTGGTTTTTGTGGATTGATCGTGGGACGCGGGATGAGCTAACCTGTTCCTACCCCTATGCTTGAAGTGCAGCTTGAAACGGTCTTCTTCACCGGCCACGTGCAAGGCGTGGGCTTCCGCTACCAGACACTCCAGGTCGCCAAGGAGTTTGAGGTCGCAGGTTATGTGCAGAATCTGCCGGATGGCCGCGTCCAGTTGGAGGCCGAAGGTCCCGCCTCTGAAGTGAGCGCGTTTGTGGCTGCGGTCCAGGAGCGACTGCACGGCTACATTCGCAAGACCGAGCGGAACGCGGCCCGGCGCCGACCGCAGTTTCAGGGCTTCGCGATTCGCTGATGGGGTGGCATGTCTGCCGCCGTCGAACTGCAACAACTCACCAAGGATTTTCGCACGGGCTGGCTCGGCCGGCGCCGGCGGGCAGTCGACGCTGTTTCCTTTGACCTGCCCATCGGGGCGGTCTGCGGGCTGATCGGACCGAATGGCTCCGGCAAGAGCACCACGCTCAAGCTGCTGGTCGGCCTGCTGCGCCCCACCGCCGGTGGGAGTCGTGTGCTCGGTGCGCCCGCCGCGTCCGTCGCCGTGCGTCGACGGATCGGTTACCTGCCCGAGACCGCAGCGGGTTTCGCGCACGCGACCGGTGAGGAGTGCCTCGAGCTGGCCGCGCGGCTCGCGGGCCTGACGGGCCGCCGGGTGACCGATGCGGTTGAGGCTGCGCTGACGGCGGTGAATTTGGCGGCTCTGGCGGATCGCCGCCTCGCGACCTACTCGAAGGGACAGCGGCAGCGCCTCGGACTCGCGCAGGCCATCGTGCATTCGCCCGAGTTGCTCATCCTCGACGAGCCGGCGGACGGACTCGACCCCGACGCCGCGGCCCTGTTTGCGCGGATCATCCGGCGCCAGCGCGCGCAGGGCGGCACCGTGCTGATGGCCTCGCACCAGTTCGATCTCCTTGAGGCGGTCTGTGACCACATTGCCGTCCTTGACCGCGGGCAATTGCGGGCGGCGGGGCCGCTGGTGGCTGGTCCTTGCGCGGAGGAGACCTCGATCGGCCTTGCGGTCGAGGCCTCGGCGGCGGTGATCGCCGAGTTGCGGACGTGGTTGGGTGAGCGCGGTGTGCTCCGGCCCAGTCCAGTTCCACCGGGGCAGCGGCTGGCCCGGTATTATCGCGACGTGCTTGGACTGCCGGCCGAGCCGGAATCGGCATGACGACGGCGTGGCGGGCGATCGGACTGATTGCGCGGCAGGGCATTCGCACGGCCATGCGTCAGCGTCTGTTGCCCTGGGCGGGCGGAGCGGCCCTGGTCGGAGCGGTACTGGTGCTCGAGCTCCGGACCTTTCATTTCGGCGGCGGCGAGCTCCGGCTGGTGGCCGATCTGGCCCGTGCCGGTCTCTCGCTGGGCGTGCTGGTGTTCACCCTCGGGCTGACGGTTGCCCTGGTCGGCGGAGAAAACGGGCGCCGCGCAAGGACCGAGCTGTGGTCCAAGGGCGTTTCGTTCCCGGTTTTTGTCGTCGGGCAGTGGCTCGGTGTTCTCGCGGGTTTGCTGCCCTTCCTCCTCCTGCTGCTGGGTGTGGCCGGAGGTCTGCTGGCGTGGGCGGGAGCCGAAATCCCCTGGCTGGCCCTGGTCCGAGGCGGAATCCTTGAGGCCGCGAAAGGGGCCGTGGTGGCGGCTGCGGTCCTGCTCCTCTGCGGCCTCGTGCGAAGCGGAGTCCTCGCCGCCGGCCTGGGCCTGCTCGTCGTGCTGGCCGCCCAGTTGCGCGGGGTGCTGGTCTCGGTTCCCGCTGAGGTGACCGGGGCGCGCCTCATCGCCTGGCTGGTGCCCGACCTCGGGCTGTTTGACCGGGCTTGGGGGCTGGAGTCCGTTCCCCGTATCGAATGGAGTGATACCGCCTGGCTGGCCGGATATGCCGCGCTCTATGCGGCGGCGCTGCTGGTGCTGGCGATTCCGGTTTATCGTCACCGTGAAGACTGAAGTCGCGCTGGACCGTCTGGGTGGTTGGCGGGGGGCGGTGCTGGCCGCTGTGCTCCTGATTGCATTGGCGGGCGGCGTGGAGCGACGTGTTTCCGCCGGGATCCCGCCGGGGCGCGGAGAGGTCAGTGGGGGGAGGGCGGTCGCCGCTGATTTCGCGTGGTTGGCCGCGCACGGCGCGTGGGAGCGTCGGGATCCGCTGGCGGTGACGGCGGCGGTGCGGCGTGCGGTGGCCTGGGATCCGGATCGTCGTGAATTCTGGATCAACGGTGCCCGCATGATCGCGTATGATTTGCCGGCCTGGCGCATCGCCGAGGCCGGCGGGCGGGAAGCGGTGCCGAACGGCGTGGCGCAGCGCTGGCGCGATGACGGCGCGGTCCAGGCGCTGGCTCACCTTGAGGCGGCGCTGGTCAGGCATCCGGAGGCCTACGATTTCGCGATCGAACAGGGGAACATCGAGCTGTGGGCGCGGGGTAATCTGGCCGGTGCGGCGGAAGCTTTTGGGCGTGCCGCGGCGATGCCTGGCGCGCCGGGGTACGCGCGGCGGCTGGAGGTGGGTCTGCTTCGCCGGCTTGAGGAGCTTCGCCGCGGGCGCTGAACCGCGGATGGTGGGAAGGGCGTGGGTTGAGGAAGTCATTTCCAGCTCGGGGCGGGGCTTGAGGAGTCTAATTCCCTTGGTGCCTCGTGAATTGTAAATTATTGGTGGGTAGTTGAATGAGGGTTTGGTTGCGGAGTGCGGCGTGTTTTTGTTTGATCTGGTCATTAAGTGTAGCATGTTGACCAACATACTAAACAAATGACCGCGACCGACCATCTTCATCCTATCTTCGACCGGGTGCTCTCCCGGGAGGACAAGGAGGCTTCCCTCGGGCAAAAGGCCCGGGTGATCTGGCTCTATGGCCTATCCGGATCCGGCAAGAGCACGCTGGCAGCCGCTCTCGAGCGCCGGCTCGCGGCCCAGCGGATCGTCACGCACCTGCTGGATGGGGACAACGTCCGCACCGGGCTGAACCGGGGATTGGGCTTTGGCGACGCGGACCGGGCGGAGAACCTTCGGCGCGTAGCGGAAGTCGCGAAGCTCTTTGTCCAAGCGGGTGTGGTCACGATCTGCTCCTTCATCACCCCGCTGCGGGCGAATCGCGCGCAGGTGCGGGAGATTGTGGGGCCGGACGACCTGATCGAAGTCTATGTGGAGGCTTCCTACGAAACCTGCGTTCGACGCGATCCGAAGGGGCTTTATCTGAAGGCTGCGGCCGGAGCGTTAGCGCAGTTTACGGGCCGGGACTCGACCTTCGAGCCGCCGCTGGCTTCGGATCCGGCGCAGGTGATCCCGACGGAACGCGAGACCGTGGAGGCTTCGCTCGATCGTCTGCAGGCCCTGGTTCTCCCCCGGCTTCGTCTGTCCGTCGCCTCGGTTTCATGAGCTCGTACAATCTCACCCACCTCGCTCAGCTTGAGCACGAGGCCATCTTCATCCTGCGCGAGGTTGCCGCGCAGTTCGAGCGCCCGGCGCTGCTCTTCTCGGGTGGCAAGGACTCGATCGTGATGGTCCGGCTGGCCCAGAAGGCGTTCGCTCCCGCGCGGATTCCTTTCCCACTCGTGCACGTCGATACGGGGCATAACTTCCCCGAGACGATCGCCTTTCGCGACCAGATGGTGGCCGCGACCGGCGCCCGTCTCATTGTTCGCTCGGTTGAGGACTCGATCAAGGCGGGCCGGGCGCAGGAGGAGAAGGGCCCGAATCCTTCACGCAACTCCCTGCAAACGGTGACCCTGCTCGACGCGATCGAGGAGTTTAAATTCGATGCCTGCCTCGGCGGGGCGCGCCGCGACGAGGAGAAGGCCCGGGCCAAGGAACGCTTCTTCTCCCATCGCGATGAATTCGGCCAGTGGGACCCGAAGAACCAGCGCCCCGAGCTCTGGAATCTCTTCAACGGTCGCAAGCACCCCGGTGAACATTTTCGCGTCTTCCCGCTGTCCAACTGGACCGAGATGGATGTCTGGCAGTACATCGCGCGGGAAAAGCTGGCGATCCCGACCATCTACTTCACGCACGAGCGCGAAGTCGTTAACCGCGGCGGCGTGCTCCTCGCCAACACGCCCTTCATCACTCTCATCGGGGACGAGCGCTACGAGCGCAAGCAGGTCCGCTTTCGCACGGTCGGTGACGCCACCTGCACGGGCGCCGTCGAGAGCACCGCGGCCACGCTGGCCGAGATCATCCAGGAGGTCGCCTCCGCCCGCGTGACCGAGCGCGGCGCCCGCGCCGACGACAAACGCTCCGAAACCGCCATGGAGGACCGCAAGAAGGCGGGGTATTTCTAGAGAAACCAGAATGACGAAATCCGAAGGACGAATCTCCCGATCCGTCGGTCCCCTTTTCGTCATTCGTGCTTCGTCATTCGGTCTTAACACCCATGTCTTCCGAAACCACCTATCTCTCCATGGATCTCCTGCGGTTCACCACCGCGGGCTCGGTCGATGATGGCAAGTCCACGCTGATCGGCCGTCTGCTCTACGACTCCAAGGCCATCTTCGAGGACCAGCTCGAGGCGATCGAGCGCGCGACCGAACAGCGCGGCGAGGATCATCTGAACCTCTCCTTGCTGACCGACGGCCTCCGGGCCGAGCGCGAGCAGGGGATCACCATCGATGTCGCCTACCGTTACTTCGCCACCCCGCGGCGCAAGTTCATCATCGCGGACACCCCCGGCCACATCCAGTACACGCGCAACATGGTCACGGGCGCGTCGACCGCCAACCTGGCGATCGTGCTGATCGATGCGCGCAAGGGCGTGATCGAACAGACCTGCCGCCACTCCTTCATCGCCTCGCTCCTGCGCATTCCGCATGTCGTGCTCTGCGTGAACAAGATGGACCTGGTGGGCTGGTCGGAGGAGCGCTTCAACGAGATCGTCGCCCAGTACACCGCCTTCGCTTCGCGCCTCGACATCCCCGACATCAAGTTCATCCCGATCAGCGCGCTGCACGGCGACAATGTGGTCGATCCCTCGGCCAACATGCCGTGGTACAAGGGCAGTCCGTTGCTCTACACGCTCGAGACGGTGTACATCGGCAGCGACGCAAATCACGTGGATCCGCGCTTTCCGGTGCAGACCGTGATTCGTCCGAACAATGACGCGCACCATGATTTCCGCGGCTTCGCTGGCCGCATCGCCGGGGGCGTGTTCAAGCCCGGCGACGAGGTGGTGGCTTTGCCTTCCGGGTTCTCCTCGCGCATCAAGTCAATCCACGGTCCGGACGGCGAACTGGCCGAGGCCTTCGCGCCGATGTCCGTCGCCCTTACGCTCGAGGACGAGATCGACCTGTCGCGCGGCGACCAGCTGGCCAAGGCCAACAACCAGCCGCAGGTCAGCCAGACGATTGACGCGATGATCTGCTGGTTTTCCGAAAAGCCGCTTCAGCCCAATGGCAAGTACCTGATCCGCCACACCACCCGCGAGGCGAAGTGCGCGATCAAGTCGATCCGCTACAAGGTCAACATCAACACGCTCCACAAACAGGACGGGGACGTGACCCTGGGCATGAACGACATTGGCCGCATCCAGATCCGCTCCAGCGTGCCGCTGGTGTTTGACGCTTACCGCCGCAATCGCACCACGGGGAGCTTTGTCCTGGTCGATGAGTTCACCCATGCGACGGTCGGGGCCGGGATGATCCTCTGGGCGGAGTCGTCGGAGCCGATCCGCACGGACATCGTGGACATGGGCGGGCTGTGAGCGCCGCCGGCCGCGCGGGGATTGACTGTCCCGCCGCGGCTGGGCGACGCTGGCGGCAGTGAGCCATCAACCGTCGTCCTTCACCATCTGGCTGGCCGCCGCGCGGCCCAAGACCCTGCCGGCGGCGGTGGCGCCCGTGCTGATCGGGTCGGCGCTGGCGTGGCGGGACGACGCCTTCATCGGCCTCGCCGCCCTCAGCTGCCTCGTCTTTGCCCTGCTGATTCAAGTTGGGACGAATTTTGCCAACGACTACTACGACTTTATCCAAGGAGCGGACACGGCGGAGCGCGTGGGCCCGAAACGCGCCGTCGCGGCGGGGTGGGTGAGTCCCGCGGGCATGAAGCGGGCGATGATCGCCGTCTTCGCGCTGGCCTTCGCTGCCGGCCTCAGCCTGCTCCCTTACGGCGGATGGCCGCTGCTGGTCATCGGGGTGGCGAGCATCGTCTGCGGTGTGGCCTACACCGGCGGGCCGTATCCGCTCGGCTATCACGGACTCGGCGATCTCTTCGTCTTTATCTTTTTCGGGCTGGTGGCGGTCTGCACGACGTACTTCGTCCAGGCCGGCGCGGTGAGCACGGCCGCGGTGCTGTCGGCGACGGGGGTTGGTCTGCTCGCGGCCAATATTCTGGTCGTAAACAATTATCGCGACGTCGAAACCGACGCCAAGGCCGGCAAGCGCACCCTGGTCGTTCGCTGGGGGCGTCGGTACGCCCGCTGGCAGTTTGGCTTGTCGCATGCCGTTGCCTTAGCGGTGCCCCTGGCGCTGGTGGCGATTGAGGGCACGGGACATTGGCTGCCGGCGCTCCTCGTTCTGCTCGTGCTCGCGCCGGTCGCGGTGCGCCAGATGACCGACCTGCAGCGGATGACCGCGCCAGCCGACCTCATTCTGCTGCTGGGTCGGACGGGGCGCTATGTCGCGATGTACGCGCTGCTGCTCTCCGCCTGGATTCTGGCCAGCCGCTGACGCACGCCCGCAACTCACCGGCCCTTGGCTCCACAAAAAAGCCCGCGCAGCCGAGGCTGGGCGGGCAGAGGGAGGGGCCGGAGGGTCGGCTCAGATCTTGGCGAGCAGCTTTTCCTTGAGCGCGGCCTTGGGCATCATGCCGACGAAGGTCTCGACGAGCTGACCGCCCTTGAAGAGGAGCATGGTGGGAATCGCCCGGATCCCATACTCGGCCGCGATCGTGTCATTGTCGTCCACGTTGACCTTGGCGATGGAAACCTTGCCACCGAGCTCGGTCGCGAGTTCCTCGAGGATGGGGGCGATGGCCTTGCAGGGGCCGCACCACGGGGCCCAGAAGTCGACCAGAACGGGCGTCGCACCGCCGATGGCGGTCTTGAAGGAGGAGGAATCGAGGTTGGTGATGTTGGCGGCCATGATGAGAAAGGTTACCTAGGTTTAGCGCGGAATCAACGCGGCGATGACTTATGGACAATCTCCGCCAATTCGCGCGGGTCAATCGTCTCGAGCCGGCGGTCACGCCGCTTCAGCTCCTCAAAGGTCTTGATCGCCGTCTCGGTCATCCGGCCATGGGTCTCGTCCGACCCGCCGACCAGGACAAACTGTTCACCCCGCGTGATCCGCTTGTGGCCGTCCTCGTTGTCCAGACCGACACCGAGCAGGCCGGCCCGCAGCGCGGGTGCAGGCTTGGACGGACGGGAAGGTTTGGAAGGCTTTTTGCTCACACGGTTAACGTGCTGGCTTCGGCCGGTGTTTCAAGTGGCTTTTCATCTTCCTCCACCGCCGTGCAGACGATGTCGGTGAACGCCTCGTCCTGCCGGATCCGCAGCTTGCGCAGGCGGGTCAACTCGAGCACGGCCAAGAAGGTCGCGACCAGCACGCGCACCGTGATGCGTCCGGTGAAGAGATGGGAAAAGACGAAGGACTTTTCGGTCCGGATGCGCAGCAGCAGTTCCTCCATCTTGTCCGCCACCGTGACCTGCTCGTCCTTGATCTCGCCGACCACCAGCTTCTCGGCCAGCCGGCGGAGCACGAGGTTGAAGGCATTCCAGATCTCAATCCGGTCGCCGCTACGCAGCGGTCGGTCGTTCTCCGACACCGACAGGCTTGAAACGTGCCGGGCGAGCAGATCGTGCTGGAACTGGGCGAGCTCATCGATCTTGCCGGCCGCCTCCTTGAACTTCTTGTACTGGAGCAGCTGATGGACGAGCTCCCAGCGGGGGTCCATCGCGTCGCCATCCTCGGCGTTGGGATCGATTGCCGCCTGGCCCCGGGGTAGGAGCATCCGGCTCTTGATCTCCATGAGGGTGGCCGCCATCACGAAAAACTCGCCGGCGACCTCGAGGTCCAGTTGTTGCATCGAGCGAATGACGGTCAGGTACTGGCGCGTCACGACCTCGATCGGGATGTCATAGATATCCAACTCGTTCTTCCGGATGAGGAAAAGCAGGAGATCGAGAGGACCCTCGAAGACGGGTAGCTTGATGCGGTAGTCGGCGTCTGGAACCACGGAGGGATGCTTGAGCGGCGTTCCCCCGCGGCAATGAAAAAGACAATGCGGAGGAGCGAGAATTCAGAAGTCAGGATTCAGAATTCGGAGGGGTCGGACTCCCGGCTCCTGAATTCTGGCTCCTGAATGCTTCGTGTTTAGTGCCGCATGGACGCCACGAAGAAACCGTCGGTGTCGTGCCGGCCGGGGAGGATCGCCAGGCCGTGCGGTCCGGGGGAGAAGCCAAAGGTCTGTGCCGGGGGTTCGAGCGTAAAGTCCGGCTGGTCGGCGAGGAAGCGGGCGACAATCGCCTCGTTCTCCGACCGGCACAGGGAGCAGGTCGCATAGACGAGCCGTCCGCCCGGACGCACCCGCTCGCTGAAGCGGCGGAGGAGTTCGGCCTGCAACCGGGCCGAACGCGCCACGTGCTCGGGTGTCGTGGTCCACTTGAGGTGCGGCGAGCGCCGCCAGGTTCCCGTGCCTGAACAGGGGGCGTCAACCAGGACGCCGTCGAAAAGGCCGCCAGGTGCATTCCGGCTGATGGCGACTGAACGGAGCCCCGCCCGGTGGGCGCGAACCTCGAGTTCCGCCAATGCCCCGGGACGCACATCGTGGGCCGTGACGCGTCCGGCCGGGCCGAGCAGACGGGCCAGTTGCAGGGTCTTGCCGCCCGCGCCGGCGCAGGCATCGAGCCAGTGTCCGCCGGGTTCGAGGGCGAGCGAGGCGAGGATGAGTTGCGAGCCGAGATCCTGGACCTCAATCAGCCCGTGCGCAAAGGCGTCGGTCCGCGTAAGGTCGCGGTCGCCATCCACCGCCCAGGCATCCGGGCGTAGCGGGGAGGGCGTGTACGTCCACCCCAGGCTGGCGAATTCCGCCGCCACGGGGGCGGGATCGTCGACCTGCAGGCGCAGCCAGAGCGGGGCCCGCGCGCAGAGCGCGGCGCGGACGGCAGGCTCGAAGGCGGCCGGACACTCCGCCCGGAGCCACGCCGGCAGGAGATCATCAGGATTGAGCCCGTCGGGGAGGGGACCGCCGCCAAAGGCGGCCCGGAAGCCGCGGGTGGCCGGAAGCTCGGCGGCGAGGTGGGCGATCACGGCCATCGCCTCGTCGTCGGGCCGGCCCTCAACCCACGGCAGGTAGCGGACCGCCGTGTAAAGGAGTTCCCGATACAGCCGGCGGTCGCGCGAGCCGAAGCGCCGGTCGGCCTTGAGCAGGCTTTCGATGCGCGTCGGCAGACTGCGATCTCCGCGCAGGTGTGGTCGCAGCGCGGTGAGCAGCGCGAGCGCCACGGTGCGTTGGTTGGACACCACCGGATGGGGCGAAGGATGGTCGGGCGTCATGGTCAGCGCTCGGCCAGCGGCTCGGGTGGGGGCGTCCCGGGAGGATGGCCGTAGAACTCGACCAGAATGCGCTGCCAATGGGCCTCCTCGCGCTCGCGGCGACGGACCGCGCGGTACTCGATCTCGCCCGCGATGAAGATGAAGACGAAGAGCGCGCCGCCCAGCCAGTTGTCGAAAAAGTAAACGACCGAGAACGCGGCGGCGACCGCCAGCACCTTGCCCACGGTCGCCGCCCAGAAGGTGGCGCGGACATACGGCAGGCGTATCGCCAGCAGGGCCCGCAGCACGCGCCCTCCGTCCATCGGGAAGACCGGGGCCAGGTTGAAAACCCCCATGACTAAATTTAATACCACGACATAGCGGCCGAGTTCACCCAGCGAGAAGGCCGCCTCGGTCTCCAGCCAGCCGCGGGGGAAGCGGACGACGATCAGGGCCAGCGCGACGAGGCCGAAGTTCACGGCCGGTCCGGCGAGAGCGATGAGGATCTCGCTGCGGGGCCGCCGCGGGATCGAGTCGAACTCCGCCATTCCGCCTATGGGCAGCAACAGGATGCGTGGAACCTGCACCCCGAAGCGGCGGGCCATGAAGCAGTGGCCCAGCTCGTGCAAAATGACGCAGGTGAACAGTACTACGATGAACGCCACACTCCACACGAGCCCGGGCCACCCGTCGACCCACCAGCCCTCCCACGCCACATAGGCCAGCAGCAGCAGGAAACTCCCGTGGAGCGACAGTTGAATCCCGCGAATGCGGAACAAGTTGATTGACCACCGGAGCATGTGCCCTAATCAGAGCGAGCTTTGCGAAAAGCGCCAGCGCCGAACCGGCGCCTTTCGCCAGGCGAACCAACGATGTCCGATTCCGCCGCCAAACAGCCGACCATCCTCGTCATCGACGACGATTCCGAGATCCGCTATTCGCTGACCCGTGTGTTGTCCTCCCGGGCCTACACCGTGATCGAGGCCGCGAGTGGCGAACAGGGCATCGCCGCCGTCAAGAAGGGCCCGGCGCCCGACCTCATCTTCCTGGATATCCGCATGGGCGGCATGAGCGGCATCGAGACGCTGCAGCACATCCGCTCGATCCATCCGCGGCAAATGGTGGTCCTGATGACCGCATTTGGCACCGCGCAGACCGCGATCGAGGCGATGAAGTATGGCGCCTTCGACTACATCATGAAGCC
>CAYZCV010000112.1:0-11765 GCA_964476965.1 uncultured Opitutus sp.
GCCTTGCTCGTCGACGCGGAAGTCGCCCGCGCGGGTGACGTACTCGGCGCCCGTCGACGGATCACGGACGCGGAAGAAGCCGGCGCCGGAGACACCGAGGTCGGTGACATTACCCGTGCTGGAGAGTGCACCCTGCGTAAAGTTGGTCGAGATGCCCGCGAGGGCGACGCCGGTGCCGACCTGCGTGGCCGGGGTGTTGGACCCGTTGCCGCCGGCCGGGGACGGCGAGGCGCTCTGCAACAGATTGCTGAAGCTGTCCGCGTACTTCGCGGACGAGCCCTTGAAGCCCGTCGTGTTGACGTTGGCAATGTTGTTGCCGATGACTTCGAGGCCCTTGACGAAGGTTCGCAGCGCGCTGATGCCGCTGCCCATGGTACCGATGAGTGACATAATGGATTGGAAGAGGTTGGATTAGACGCCGGAGCCGGCGGTGGTGGTGGCGTCCGTGCCGGAAGAGAGAAGCGCGGGGTGCTCGGTGCGGAGGACCGCGGAGACGTTGTAGTACTCGCCGTCGATCTCGAGTTTCGGGGTGTCGGTCGTCGTATCGACGGCGGTGACCTGACCGGACTTGAGATTGCCGTCCGCATCCTCGACCACGGCGACGAGGCCGAGGTAGCTGTTGGCGGTGGCGACGCGCTGTTCGGCGCGCATCTGTGCCATCGTCGTGTTCATCGCGCTGCTCTGCTCGAGCGAGGTGAACTGCGCCATCTGGGCGATGAACGCGCTGTCCTCCATCGGCTTCATCGGGTCCTGCGATTGAAACTGGACCGCGAGCAGCTTGAGGAAGTCCTCCTGGCCGAGCGCCTTGTTGGCGGAGCGCGCGGTGGCGCCGCTGGTGCCGGCGGCACTGGACTGCGGGGAGAAAAGACTGACCGAATCAATGGCCATGGTGGGGATCAGGCGAAGGTTTGGAGGTGCAGGGCGGTGGGAAGCAGAACCGGGCGAGCCGCCACGGCCGGCTCGGAGATGCCGCCGGCGGCGGACGACGCCGACGGACGACGGAGGAAGGCGGCAAAGGGCGTGGCAGGCTCGCCCGCGGCCTCGCGGCCCGTCTGACGTTGCGAGAAGCCCGGCGTCTGGCCGTCCGGGGTGGAACGTGGATCCTCAGACGAGGCGGCCGTGGTGAAGACGGGCTCAACGCGACGGAGCGCGTGGTCGGCTCCACCGGTCACGGCCGACTGCCATTCGGACGACAGCGCGGCGCGCAACTCACTGGAGTCCGTGCGAAACGTGGCGCGGACCTCGTCGGCGCGGTGCTCAATGCGAACCACCAGGTCGGTGTCCCCGATCGAAAACTGCAGATTCACGGCCGTGCGCGGAGCCGCCTCGGCCCGCTCAACCGCCTTGGTCACCGCCGCCACCGCCGTGTGGGCGATCGCCGCCGGGGTTTCCTTCACCGGAGCCGACGGCGAAGCCGTGTCCCCGGGCGTGCCCGCTGTTTCCAGCACCATAGCATCCGCACCGGAGTCCGGGCGGGCAGTCGAAGCGGGCGAAGTTTGGTTGATCACAGGCATGGTGAACTCCCGTTTAGCAACGCCGGTGCCAACCATTGCATCAACTTCTGCATCTATATCTGAATCAATGTTTAGAAAGTTTTTTTCTTTCGGGGTTTCCGTCGCTTCACCCAAGGAGATTCGCCCGCGACCGGCAGCGGCAATTTTTTCCCCGCGGGCCTCCGGAGCGAGTCGGGCGGTGGCGGCGAAGGTCATCGGCGTCGGCAGGAGACTGGCCGCAGCCGGAGCGGCCGCCTCGTCGCCCGGAGCTCCGGGCACAGTCTGGGCGGCGCCAACGACCGACTCCGCGTCGGCCGGCAGCGCGGCGAGCAGGTCGGTCTCGACCCCGGCCGTCTGGACCTGGGGGGCCGAAGAAAGCTGGGAGGACGGCACGGGGCCGGACGACCCCGTCCCTGGCGTCAGCGGGGCGGACTCGGCGCCGGCCATCACGGCGGGATTGGTCGCCGGGGTGGTCCAACGACCCCAGGCGGACACCGCACCGGCAAACGGACGCGTCGGCTGGGTGGCCACCGGATCCGATCCGTCCGAGTCCATCATGAGGTCGCCCTCGGCCGTCGGCAGGTCGGCGCCGGACACAGCGCCATTCGGCAGCGTCGGAGGCGGGGGCGGCGGGGTGCGGGCGAGCCAGGCCAGCAGGTCCACGGTCGCTTGCGCGCCCGCGAGCTCGGCGGCCCCCTCGCCCGGGGTCTCGGCGGGCTGGTCGGCGGTGGGCAGCAGCCCGGCCATGAGATCGCCAAAACCGGCGGTCGGCGTGGCCGTCGCGTCGGAGGCGGGAAGAATCAGGAGGTCAACCGACTCGGTGGAGGCGGTCGGCGAAGCGGAGGAGAGGGAAAGTTGCATAGGCGAGACCTTCCCTGGTCAGTAACCGCGCCGATCCATGGCACGGGGTTAAGGAGAGCGGAAAACGAAATCAGGGGGCGCCGGCCTTGCCGGCCGCCTTCATCAGGCGCAGCTGGTTGGAGAGCACGGCGGCCCGGCGGGTCAGCGTCGTGTCGGCGCCAGCCGCGCGGCTCATCTCCTCGAAGATCGGGGCGACGACATCGGGCTTCATCAGCGAAAGGATCTTCACCGCGGTGACATCATCGAGCTCGCGGATGATCGCGACCGAGGCACGGGGCGTGAGATTGGTGTAGGTCTGCGCGAGCGTCTTGAGGTTCTTCACCTCGTCTTCCTTCATCTCGATCAGGCGATCCGACATCTGACCGCGCAGGGCCTCGATCTCGGTCCGCATGCGCGCGAGTTCGCGGGCCTCGGCCTCGACGCGGGCCGCGCGCTGCTCCAGCTGCTCGGACTGCTGGCGAAGGCGCGCCCGCTCGTCCTTCAGTTCGGTCGACAGGTTCTCGATCTCGATCGTCCAGAAATCCCAGCCGCGCTCCGTCGCGACCTCCTCGACTTTCTTGGCCGGCACCGCCTGGGCGGCGGCGGTCAGCAGGGGCGTGGCGGCGCGCCAGACCATCATCACGCCGAGCGCGACACTGATCAGCAGACCGGCGGCCGCGGCCACCATCGGGTTTTGAAGCTTCGTCATCATAGGGCAAAACGGGGGTGGCGGGCGGCATGACTCCGACCGGCCAATTCATCAAATTCAACCTGCTCCGCGCGCTGGGTCTCGAGGCGGTGCCCGAGGCGGGCCTTCGCTTCGAGTCGGTTGACGACCTCCAGCTGGCGGTGCGCCTCGAGGTACTCGGCGCGACGCTTATCCATCTCGGCCCGCGCGGTGATCACGGCCTTCTCGGCCTCGACTTCGGCGGCGGCCTCGCGGCGATAGCCGGCGAAGACAAAGGCGGCATCGGCCGCCCGGATCCCCGCTCCCCGCCCCGCCCGCATCTCTTCCTCAAGTCGGGCCACGCGGGTCCGCGTGGAGAGCAGAGCCTCCTCCGCGCTGACATACGCCCGCACGCCCGCGGCAAACCGTTCCTCGGCCTTCTGCTTGGCACGGATGCGGACCACCTTGACCGGATCGAGGGGGAAGCGGAATCGTTTCATGAGATGATCGACTTCAGGCGGTTAAAGGTGTCCGGACGGACCGTGTGCTCGGTCACGGGCTGGCGCAAAAATCCGCGCAGCGGCTCGTGCAGGGCCACCGCCTGGTCAATGGCGGCGCTGGCGCCCTTTTGGTAGGCGCCGATCGAGATCAAATCCTCATTCTTGCGGTAGAGGGCGAGGTGCTCCCGCGCCTTGGCGGTCAGCGCCACCTGGTCCGGCGTGCAGACGTCGCGCGTGAGTCGGCTCACGCTCTCCAGCACGTCGATGGCCGGGTAGTGGTTGAAATGGGCGAGCGTGCGCGAGAGCACAATGTGGCCGTCGAGAATGCCTCGCACGGCGTCGGCGACCGGCTCGTTCATGTCATCGCCCTCCACCAGGACCGTGTAGAGCGCGGTGATCGCCCCGCTCTCGCCGGCGCCCGCGCGCTCCAGGAGGCGGGGCAGCATGGCAAACACCGACGGCGTGTAACCGCGCGTCGCGGGCGGCTCACCGATGGCGAGGCCGATCTCACGTTGGGCCATCGCAAAGCGCGTGACCGAATCCATCATGAAAAGCACGTTCTTGCCCGCATCGCGATAGGCCTCGGCGATCGCCGTGGCGGTGAAGGCGGCGCGCAGACGCAGGGGAGCGGGCGTGTCGGAAGTGGCCACCACGACGACGGCGCGCTTGAGCCCCTCGGGACCGAGGTCCTTCTCGATGAACTCGCGCACTTCACGGCCACGCTCACCGATCAGCGCCACAACCACGACATCGGCCTCGGACCCGCGGGCGATCATGCCCATGAGGGTCGACTTGCCGACGCCGGAGCCGGCGAAGAGACCGAGGCGCTGGCCGCGGCCAAAGGGAATGAAGGCGTCGATCGCGCGCACACCGGTCGCAAACGCATCCTTGATGCGCTGGCGGCGCAGCGGATGGGGCGGCGTGGTGTTGGCCCCCGTCGCGCGGTCGATGGGCAGCAGGCCCAGTCCATCGAAGGGGCGGCCCAGCGCATCGAGCACGCGGCCGAGCAGCTCCGGACCGGGGCGCGGCAGCGGCGGACGGTCGCAGGCGGCGACCTCGCAGCCCACATGCAGGCCGGCCGTGTCGCCCAGCGGCATGAGCAGGACGCGGTGCTCGCGGAAGCCCACGACCTCAGCCCGGACGGCGAAGTCGGAGCGGGGCGAGCGGATGTTGCAGAGTTCACCCAGCCCGACGTTCGGGCCGTCGGATTCGATCACGAGACCGGCCACGCCCGTGACGGTGCCGAGCCGCTGGACCGGCGCCACGTGCCGGACCTGCGAGCGCAGGACATCAATGAGGGGGGCGACGGAGGCGTTCATGCGGGGATCAGGCTGTGGGCCAGCGCGGTGAGCTTGGTCTGGCGACGGGCATCCGTGACCCCGAAGCGGCTGCGCACCTGGCAGTCGCCTGGGTGAAAGGCCTCATCGGTGCGGACCGCGAGGCCCGGAAAGCGCTGCATCCATCCGGGATTGAGCTCGGTGAGCAGCGCGGCATCCCGCGGGCTGAGGGTGAGTTCGAGATTCTCGCGCTCAGGGAAAAGTTCGGCGAGGGCCTCCTCGCAGAGGCGACCCACCACCTCGGCCGGCGGTTCATAGCCGGCGAGCAGGCGGCGCGCGATCTCGATCGCGAGTCCGGGCAGGGCCTCACGCAGCTGGGCGAGCAGCATCGGCTCCACCGCGGTGAGCTTTTTGAGCACGCCCTCGCTGAGCTGCTCCACATCCGCGCGGAACTCGACCATCTGCTGGTCGGCCAGGGCGCGGGCGGAGTCGACCCCGCGGCGGTACGACGCCTGGGAGAGCTCGGCGAGTTCCGCCTCGGTGCAGGCCCGCGCGGCGCCACCCGGCCGGGAAACCCCGGCGAGGGGGCGATCGAAGGCGACGAGTTTTTGATAGGTCATGGTCAGGCCACCACGCTTTGTTCGCCGTCGGCATCGAGGGCGATCTGGCCCTCTTCCTCGAGGCGCCGGACGACCTGGATGATGGCCTCCTGCGCAACCTCGACGTCCTTGAGGCGGACCGGCCCGAGCATCTCGAGCTCCTCCTTGAGACCCTCGGCGGCACGCTTGGAGATGGAGTTGTAGATCTTTTCGCGGAGCGACTCGCTCGCGGACTTCATCGAGATCGCCAGGTTGGACGAATCGACCTCGCGCAGGACGCGCTGCAGGTCCGCCGGCTGCAGGCGGCCCAGGTCCTCGAAGCTGAAGAGCTTCTTGCGGATCGCGGAGCCAAGGCCGGCGTTCCGCTCCTCGAGACGCGCGAGCAGGCTCTTGCTGGTGTCCTTGTCGAGTTCGTTGAGAAGGTCCGCCACCGCCCGCACGCCACCGCTGCGGTGGAAGGACGGACGGACCTTGGTGTCAAAGTGCTTGCCGAGGCTCCGGGCGATCTTGCCGACGAGCTCAAGGGAGGTGGACTCGATCGTGCCGAGCCGCTCGACGACCTCCTCGCGAAGATCGGGGCCGAGCAGCAGGAAGATCTCCGAAGCCTTGGAGCTCTCGAGGTAGGAGAGGACGAAGGCGATGGTCTGCGGCTGCTCGTTCTTGATGAGATTGAAGATCTGGCGGCCCTCCATCTCGCTGATCTCCTTGATCACGTCGACCGAGGTGCCCACCGGGCCGACGCGGTCAATGATGGCGGAGGCCTTGTAATCGCCCTTGGCGATACCGAGGGTGCGCTGGGCGTAGCCGATACCGCCGAGGGCGGATGTGCAGCTCTGCGCGAGCAGGCTGGAGAACTCCTCCATCGCCTGCTTCTGCACGGCGAGCGGAACGAGCGGGAGCTGCGACATCTCGCGGCAGAGAAGCTCGACCTCACCGTCCTCGAACTGCTTCAGCACCTCGGCCGCGGATTCGGGCCCGATCATGATGAGCAGCACCGCCAGCTTCTGCATGCGGCTCAGTTTGTTGTAGTCGACGTCAGCCATGGCGTTCCTCAGTTCTTGCCGCCGGGCGCGGCCACCCAGTCACGCAGGGCGAGTCCGATGTTGGCCGGTTTCTGGCGGATCAGTTCGTTGAGCAGCTCCGGTGTGACCGACTGCGAGTTGGGCAGCGCGCGGGCCGCGGCATCCGGGGACATCGAGAGGACCTCGACCGGGACGGGCTCGGGCTTCTGGCGGGAGAGCATCCGGGCGAAGACGGCCAGGATCGCGAGGGCCGCGAGGACGGCGACCCAGCGGCTGGCGGTCTCGATCCAACCCTGCAGGCGGTTCTCATCCTGGATGGCCTGGATCTGCGCCGGGAGGGAATCGTTCACCTGGAAGGGCAGTTCCTGCAGCGAAACGAGGGACTCGATCGCCTGACCCGGGGCCAGCTTGAGGCCGAGGGCATTCATCACCAGCTGACGGAGGGCGTTGAGCTCCTCCGGCGTCCGGCGAACCTCGGCGGCCGGGGCCCCCTCAGCGCCAGGAGTGCCCGGCCGCGGGGCGACGAAGACAGCGGCGGTGAGGCCGCGCACCGTACCCGGGTTGCGGGTCACGCTGGTCGTGCTGCGGTTGATCTCGTAGGCGGTGGTGCGGTTCTTGCGACTCTGGTCGGATGTGGAGAGAGGGCGATCGAGCTCGGCGTTGCCGGCGGCCTTTTCCGGGACGTTTGCACTCACCCCGGTAGCGCCGCCGCCGGAGCGGGACTCCGAGGACGTGGTGGTGTCCTCGGTCACGGTCTGGGAACGGACCACCTGACCCTCGGGGTCAAAGGTTTCCGACGTCTGGGTGGTGGATTCGGTGTCGATCTCGGCCGAGACCCGGACCACGGCATTGCCGGGGCCGATCACGGCGGCGAGCATCGTCTCAACCTTGCGGGCGAAGTAGTCCTCGACCTGCTGGCGGTAGCGAATCTGGCTGGAAGCGGTGCCGAGGGTCGGGTCCTGCTTGAGCTCCTCGGAGAGGACGCGGCCGCGATTGTCGACGACGGCAACCTGGTCAGGCACGAGGCCCTGCACCGCATTGGCCACGAGGTGACGGATGGAATTGACCTGTTCGCTCTCGAGGCGACCGCCGCCGACATCGACGAAGACGGAGGCGGTGGGCTTGACGCCCTGCTCGGTGAGGAGGAGGCGATTCTCGGGCTGCACGATCATGACGCGCGCGGAGCGCACGCCCTGGAGGTGGGTGATGGTGCGGGCGAGTTCGCCCTGGATGGCGCGCAGGTAATTGGTGCGCTGCACGAAGTCGGAGAGGCCGAACTGGCCCTTGTCGAAGATCTCAAAGCCGACGCCATCGCCGCTCGGGATGCCCTTGCCGGCGAGGTCCATGCGGAGCTTGTGCACCTGGTTGGCCGGAACCTCGACGGTGGAGCCACCGCCGGAGATGCGGTAGGGCACGCCCTGGGTCTGGAGCTGGCTGATGACGGCGGCGGCGTCCTTCTCGCCGAGGCCCGCGTAGAGCAGCTGGAAGTCGGGGCGCTGTGACCAGAGCACGACACCGGTGAGGCCACCGGCAACGGCGAGAGCGGCCACGACCAGCGACACGCGCTGGTTGAGGCCGAGCTGTTGCCAGAGGGAGAGAAGGGACTGGGCGAAGGTTTTCATCTAGCGATAGGAAAGAGAGAATGGGCTCATACCTGCATGCGCATGAGTTCCTGATAGGATTCGACGAGCTTGTTGCGCACCTCGACCATCAGGCCAAAAGCAACGGACGCCTCCTGCATCGCGATCACGCTCTGATGCAGCTGATCCGACTCTCCGAGCAGCACCCGCTTGGCCATCGCCTGCGAGACATCCTGCTTGGCGTCGACGGTGGCGACCAGGCCATCGAGCATCTTCGTGAAGCCGCCCGAGGCCGGCGCGCCGAGGCCCTCGGTGGGCAGCGCGGGCGGACGCAGGGTCTCGATTCCCTTGAGGGACGAGGCGGAGAGCGGATTGACGGTGCCGACGGAGATCATGGGAAAAGAATTGGGTCAGCGGAAGCTCACTTGCCGATGGTCAGCGTCTTGAGCGCCATCTGGCGGGCGTTCTTCACGACCGTGAGATTGGCCTCGTAGGAGCGGGTGGCGGTGATCAGGTCGACCATCTCGTAGGACAGATTGACGTTGGGCATGGCCACATTGCCGTCCGGGCCCGCGTCGGGGTGCTGGGGATTGTAGACCTGCTGACCGGGCGTCTTGTCCTCGGTGATGCCGGCGACGCGGACACTGGGGACATTCACGCCGCTCGCCTGACGGATCAGTTCGTTCTCGAACGAGACGATGCGCCGCTGGTACGGCCCGCCATCGGGCGTGCGCGTGGTCTGAGCGTTGGCGATGTTCTGGGCGACGATGTCGAGTCGGGTCTTCTGCGCGTTGAGGGCGCTGGAGATGACGTCGATGCCGGAGATGAGGTTCATGGCGAGAAGGCAGGGGGTTCAGGGATCAGCTCTGGGGACGGCCGGTGATGGCCATGCGGAGCTGCTTCAGGCTGTTGGACACGATCTCGGTCAGGAATTCATGCTCGACCGCGTTGCGGTTCATCTCGAGGAGCTCGCCCTCGATCTCCACCGTATTGCCATCGGGTCGCAGGCTGCGGGCCGAGGCGTCCTCGACCAGGCGGGGCGCGACCGGACCCGCGGTCGCGAGATCTCCGGCGGCGAGGCGCGATTCCAACTGGCGGGCAAAATCGGGTGCGATGTCGAGGCGCCGGTAGCCAGGGGTGTCCGAATTGGCGATGTTAGCCGCAATCGCCTCGTGGCGCAGCACCGCTGCGTCCAGGAGGTTCCGGGCAAGATGGTAGTTCTCGCTTTGGAATATCGGATCGATCATGTCCCCCCACTAAGCAAAGCCGGTGCCACGGTCTTTTTTGGAAGCGCTAATATCTCTTCATCAACGAAATAGAGATGCATAAATTCCGCCAGACCCAGCTGACGGGCGGCGGGATCTGGTCGCGAGCAGGCCCGCGGAAAAAATTGCCGGGGGCCCAAAGCGCCAGCCGGTGGCGCTACATTTTTCCCCCGCGCGGCCGATTAGACAGGGGATCAACCCACTCCATGCATGAGGGATAGCGAATTCGATTTCATCCGCGGTCTCGTTTACGAGCGGAGCCGCATCAACCTGGGCCCCGACAAGCGCGAGCTCGTCTCGGCCCGCCTCGGCAAACGGCTGCGGGCCACCAGCACGACCACGGTCGGTGACTACTGCAAGCTGCTGCAGTCGCCGCAAGCCGGGGAGGAGCTGGCGCACCTGATCGACGTCATCTCGACGAACCACACGTTTTTCTTCCGCGAAGAGGCGCACTTCGATTTCCTGCGCAACCGCGCGATCCCCGAAATGCAGGCGCGGGCCAAGACTGAGCGCTGGCCGCGCCTCTACGTCTGGAGCGCCGCGTCCTCCTCGGGCGAGGAGCCCTACTCCATCGCGATGACGCTCGCCAGCTGCATGGGCCAGCATCCGTGGCACATTGAGGGAACGGACATCTCCCATCGGATCCTCGAGCGCGCCGCCGCCGGCATCTACCGCGAGGAGACGGTGAGCCGTCTGCCCCCCGAGATGATCAAGGCCTACTTCCAGCAGGGCTTCGGTCCCCAGGCGGGCAACTACCGGATCAAGTCGACCCTGCGCGATCATGTCAGCTTCCAGCAGCTCAACCTGCTCGAGGGCGAACCGTCGTTCCGCGAGCCGTTCCAGATCATTTTCTGCCGGAACGTGATGATCTACTTCGATCGCCCAACCCAGGAGGAGCTGGTCGCGCGCCTGACGCGGCGGCTGGTTCCGGGCGGCTATCTGCTGGTCGGCCACTCGGAGAGCCTCACCAACATCAAGCACAGCCTGAAGTCGGTGCAGCCCGCCGTCTACCAGCGTCCGTTGAACTCCTGATCCCGTCCATGTCTTCCCGTCCCATCCGCGTCCTGGTCGTCGATGATTCCGCCGTCGTGCGCAAGCTCGTCACGGACGCGCTGCGCTCGGAGCCGGAGATCGAGGTCGTTGGCACCGCCATCGATCCCTACTACGCCCGGGACAAGATCAAGGAGCTCGCGCCGGACGTCATCACCCTCGACCTCGAGATGCCGCGCATGGATGGGCTGACCTTTCTGCGCATCCTGATGGAGCAGCATCCGCTGCCGGTGATCATCATGAGCTCGCTGACCCAGCAGGGCTCGGGTCCCGCGCTCGAGGCGCTCCGATTGGGCGCGTTCGATGTGCTGGCCAAGCCGAGCGGCTCCTACTCCTTCGGCGACCTTGGACCGCAGCTGATCGCCCGCATCAAGGCCTCGGCCGGCGCGCGACTCCGCCGGCCCGCACCCGGCCACGTGCCCCACCCCACGCCGGCGGCGCCCCCGGTCCGTCGACCCGCCGCCCTCCGGCGCGGCCACCCCCGCGACCTCATTCTGCTCGGTGCCTCCACCGGCGGGACCGAGGCCCTGCGCGAGGTTCTCACCCACCTGCCCGACGGCCTGCCCGGCATCGCCATCGTGCAGCACATCCCTCCGGTCTTCTCGAAGGCCTTCGCCGATCGCCTCAACACGCAGTGCGCCTTCGAGGTGCGCGAGGCCGTCGACGGCGACCGGCTCGTCCCGGGTCTGGCCCTCATCGCACCCGGGAACTTTCACCTGATGCTGCAGTGGCAGGCTGACCACTACCGCGTCCGCGTCGCCAACGGGCCGCAAGTCTGGCACCAGCGCCCTGCGGTCGACATCCTCTTCAAATCCGCGGCGGACTGCGGGGCCTCGCCTCACGCGCTCGCCGGCATCTTCACGGGCATGGGCAAGGACGGCGCCGAGGGTCTCCTGCGCCTGCGCGAGCGCGGGGCCGCCACGTTTGCTCAGGACGAGGCGTCCAGCGTCGTCTACGGCATGCCCAAGGTCGCCTGGGAAAACGGCGCCGCCCAGGTCCAGCTGCCGCTCGATCGCGCCGCGGCCCACATCATCCGGCATTTCGAGACGCCCCGCACCCCCGTGCCGGTCCCCGCCCTGTCATCATGACCGATCCCGCCTCCGCTGCCGCTCCCTTGCCCGCTCCGGCCCCGGCGACGATCCTGATCGTCGACGACGAGCCGGTCGTCCTGTCTGCGCTGAAGGAGACCCTTGAGCGCGAGCATTTCCACGTGGTGGGCTGCACCAGCCCGCTCAAGGCGCTGGCGATTCTCGCGGAGCGCGATTTCTCGGTCATCATCTCGGACCAGCGCATGCCCGAGATGATGGGCCTGGATTTCCTCGTCGAAAGCCGGCGGATCCGGCCGCATGCCTCCCGCATCCTGATCACCGCGGTGCTGGCCCTGCCCACCATCGTCGACGCGATCAACCGGGGTGAGATCTTCCGCTTCGTCGCCAAGCCCTGGCTGCGCGAGGAGCTGATCGCCACCGTGC
>CAYZCV010000113.1:0-11701 GCA_964476965.1 uncultured Opitutus sp.
GCGGCCGGTTGCGGCCTTCTTGGCGCCCTCGTAGAGTTCCTTCTTGTCCTTCTCAAACTGGTCGGCGGAGACGCCGCGGCGCATGTTTTCCTCGATGAACTGGCGGAGGACTCCCTGGGTCTCCGTCTCGACCAAGGACTCCGGCACGGAGAAATCGACCTTGGCCAGCAGGGCCTCGGTGACCTGGCGGCGCTGGGCCGAGCGGTTCTGGAATTCCTTCTGCATCTTCAGGCGGCCGCGGATGTTCTCGCGCAGCGCCTCGAGATTGTCGGCCTGATTGGCCTTGAAGAAAGCCTCATCCATCGGGGGCAGCACACGCTCCCGGATCTCCTGCACTTCAATCGCGTAGGAAGCCGTCTTGCCCGCGAGGGCCGGGACCGCGGAGAACTCCGCCGGGAAGGCGATCGAAACGTCCTTCTTGTCGCCCGCCTTGAGGCCGGCGAGCTGCTTGCTGAGGCCAGGGATCAGGCCCTCGTTCTCGCCTTCGACTTCCTCCCAGGTCTGCGGGACTTTGCCGTAAATCTGCTTGTCCGGAGCGAGCTCAAGGATCGGCTTGCCGTCCACGCTGCCCTCGTAGGCGAGCTTCACGTAGTCACCCTTCTGCGACGCGCGCTCGGCCACCTTGAAGTCGGCCCGCTCGGCGCGCATGCCCTCGACCACCTGGTCAATCTCGGCCTCGGTCGACTCGGTCGGCTGGATCTCCGTCGCGAGCCCGCTGTAGTCAGGCAGCGTGAACTCCGGGCGAACATCGAGCGTGAAGGTGAGCGTCGCGGGCTGGCCGGCCTGGACCGTACCCTCGTCGAGATTCGCGACGGTGATGACGTCGAGCTTGGCCTGCTCGAGGCCGCCGCGGTAGGCCTTGGTCACGACCTTCTGCTTGAACTCCTCCGCGATCTCCTTGGCGAAACGCTTGAGCACGATGTCGACCGGCGCCTTGCCCGGGCGGAAGCCCGGCAGGCGGGCCATGCGCGCAAATTCGGCGACGACCGCCTTGTGCTCGGCGTCGACCTCGCCCACGTCGAGGGTAACGGCGAGGCTCTTGCGCGTGTCGGAAATGTTCTGGATGTCGATGTTCACGATAGGAGGGAAAGACCGGGTCTTTGTTGACTGAATCTGGCACGCTACGGGAGGCCCGCGAGCACGGTCAATGCCCGATTCTGCATGCTTGCTCCGGACGGCTGCCCGGCGTTTGGTCTGCCCACGTCATGCCCTCCCTCGGAGACCTCCTTTCCCGGCACTCGCCGGTGCTCTGGATTGATGCCGCCTCCACGACCATCCAGGTCGGGATTCTGGCGTCGGGCCAGCCTGCGCGCTGGGTCCGGGTCGAGGGCGACGCCGGCACCGGGGTGTTCCGGGCCGTGACCCAACTCGGGGTCGACGTCTCACGTGCGGCCGCCTTTGTCTACTGTGAGGGCCCCGGATCCATTCTCGGGATCCGCACCTGCGCCATGGCCATTCGCGCGTGGGTCGCGCTCAATCCCCGCCCAATCTATGCCTACCGCAGCTTGGAACTGGTTGCCCACAGCCTGCGTCGACCCGGCCTGAGCATCATTGCGGACGCCCGCCGCGACACTTGGCATTGCCTGACCAGCGGGCCAGAGGGCTCCCTGACAGCGCTCCGCCGGGTGCCGACCGCCGATCTGACCGGGGACCTCGCCACGCCCGCAGGGTTCAAGGCATGGTCCGCGCTGCCCGCCGGCACGGTGGAGGCGGTCGCCTATGATCTCGAGGCGTTGGCGGGAGCACTCGGCGATGCCGACCTCTTCCGCCCGTCGGAGGAGCCCGACGCGTTCCTGCACGAGGAACCGAGCTATGTAACCTGGACCCCGCAGGTGCACCAGTCGCCGGCCGCCCGATGAGCACGCCCGCTTCCCCGGCACTGCGTTGCTGGGCCGAGATCGACCTGGCGGCCCTCGAGCGCAATCTGCGCCAGATCCGCGCCGCCCTGCCCGCGCACATCCGCTACGTTTCCGTGGTCAAGGCCGACGCCTACGGTCACGGTCTCCCCCACGTCGCCGCGCGCCTGATGCATGCCGGCGCCGATCTTTTTGCCGTCGCCAACCTCACCGAGGCCGCTGCCCTGCGCGAGCTGGGGCCCGGCTGGCCCATCCTGGTCCTGAGCCCGCTTCTGCCCGAAGAGGACCGGCGGGCGGCGGAGCTGGAGGTCGCCGTCACGGTCTCATCCGCCGACGAAGTCGCGCGCCTCAGTGCCGCGGGCCAGGCGGCGGGGCGCCCGTTGGACATCCATCTCAAGATTGATACCGGCATGGGCCGCTTGGGAGTTTGGCACGAGGAGATTGCGCCGCTCTACGCCCAGATTCGCCGGGCGCCGCAGGTGCGCCTGGCCGGCGTGTTCACCCATTTCTCGAGCCCGGACGAGGATGCCGCCTTCACGACGGAGCAGCGCCGGCGCTTCCTCGCCGCCCTTGCCCGCTGCCCGGGTTTGGAAACCGGATCCCTGTTCGTCCATGCGGACAACAGTGCCGGGCTGGAGACGATCGAAACGGCTGGTCCCTTCAACGCCGTGCGGGTGGGCCTGCTCCAATTCGGCATCCGGCCCAGCGAGCGCTCGCTCCTGGCCGCCGCGGCGACCGAACCCGTGTTCAGCTTCCACACCCGGGTTGGCCTGGTGAAATCGCTGCCGGCGGGAACCGGGATCAGCTACGGACGCACCCACACCCTGACCCGGCCGTCGACGCTGGCCGTGCTTACCGCGGGCTACGGCGACGGCCTGCCGCGTGCCGCGAGCAATCGTGCGCAGGTCCTCATCCGCGGCCGCCGCTGTCCCGTCCTCGGACGCGTCACGATGGACCAGACAATTGTCGATGTGACCGACGTGCCCGGTGTCGTCTGTGGCGATCCCGTGGTCCTGGTCGGTCGCCAGGGAGGCGCCATCCTCACGATCTCGGAATTCAGCCGCTGGGCGGACACCATTCCCTGGGAAACACTCTGCTCCGTGACCAAGCGGGTGCCCCGCGTTTACCGGACGCAACTTGGCGTCTGACCCACCGGCGGCTTGTGCCCCGTGCGGAATCGGCCCAAAGAATCATCCGCCGGTCGCGAAACCAAAGCCGACGCCGCGCGTCGAACCCCGTACATGCCCACGCTGCCCACCCCCACCGAAGCCTGGCAACCCCTCCCCGTCACCGCCTGGGACGCCGCGGCCGCCCGCCATCTGCTCCGCCGTACCGGATGGACCGCGCGGCCCGCCGAGGTTGAGCGCGCGCTCAGCGACGGACTCGCGGCCACCCTCGACCGGCTATTCCCCCGCACGTCGGTCCGGCTGCCCAAGCCCGCGTCGATCGCCGAGCTCGAGGCCGCCGTCCCGGAGCTGACCGAACAGGCCCGGAGCGCCACGGGCCCGGAACGCCAGCGCCTGCAAAAGGAACTGCGCGACAAATCAGCCACCGCCCTGCAGGACCTCAGTCTGGCCTGGCTCGGTTTCGCCGCCACCCCGGGGCGCGAGGCCATCGCCAAGTGGACGCAGTTCCTGAGCGACATCTATGTCGTGAGCCAGGAGAAGGTGAAACAGACCGGGCTGGTGTTTGCCCATCAGGATATCCTGCTTGCTCAGGGGCTCGGCGACGCGCCCGACCTGACGAAGGCAATTTCCCGCTCGCCGGCCATGATCGTCTACCTCGATCTGCAGGACAGCCGGCGCGACGCCCCCAACGAGAATTTCGCCCGTGAACTGTTCGAGCTCTTCACCCTCGGCGAGGGCAACTACTCGGAAGACGATATCAAGGAGGCCGCCCGCGCCTTCACCGGCTACCGCCAGCGGCTGGGTGAGGTCAGGGTCGTCGAGCGCCAGAGCGACACCGGGGCGAAAACCATTTTCGGCCGGCGCGGCCGCTTCGACGGCGACGCGGTGATTGACCTCGTCTACGAACAGCCTGCCGCCGCCACCTTCGTGCCTCGCGAGCTGGTGCGCTTCTACCTCACCGACACGCCGCTGCCCGACGAGTATCTGGTCGCGCTCGGAAAATCCTGGCAGTCGTCCGGCTTCAATCTGCGCACCCTCGCCCGCCAGTTCTTCGGCAGCCGCCTCTTTTTCGCCGAGGAATTCCGGGGCACGCAGATCAAGAGCCCGCTCCACTTCTACGTCGGGCTGCTGCAGGATCTCGGACTCGATGTGGCACCCCTGCCCCGCCAGGCGCTGGCGCCCCTTCGCCAGATGGGTCAGATGCTGTATCAGCCACCGAACGTGCGGGGCTGGGTGGGCGGCCGGTCGTGGATCAACTCCTCCACTCTCGCCGCGCGCCGCCAGCTGGTCCAGGCCCTGTTCTCCCCCCTGAACGAGGCCCTGCTCAATGCCGATGACATCCGGGCGCTGAACACCGCCCGCGCGGCTGGTCGCACCCGCTTTGTGGTAGACGATGCCGCGCTGGCGGAACTCGCCGCGCTCGAACCGGACGCCTTCGCCGAGCGTGTCGTGCGGCAGTTTCTCCCCAACGGCGCCAACCCGGCCTACGTCGCCGCGATCCGCGACTTTGCCGCGGCCGAGGGCCGCGGCGCTGGCCCGGAACGCGTCCGCGCCGCCCTCGCCGCTCTGCTCCAGTCGCCCGAATACCAACTCTGCTAAAGCGCCCGCCATGAACAACTCCTCCCAGTTCCTCCCCACCACGCGGCGCGAGTTCCTGCAGCTTTCCGGCCGCGGGATCGGACTGCTCGCCTTCAGCCAGTTCGCCCCGTCCTTCCTCGTCGAGTCCACGCTCGCAGCCACGCCGGCCCCGGAAAAGGACCGGCCCATCCTCGTGCTGGTCCAGCTCGCCGGTGGTAACGACGGATTGAATACGGTGATCCCCTTTGAGGATGCGGACTACTACCGGCTGCGCCCCACGCTCGGCGTGGCCAAGAGCGACGTCCTGCGGCTCAACGGCACGCTCGGCCTCAACCCGGCCTGCGCCGGTCTGCACCGCCTCTTCAACGACGGGAAGCTCGGGGTTGTCCAGAATGTTGGCTACCCGAATCCCAACCGCAGCCATTTCCGTTCCACCGAAATCTGGGAGACCGGGAGCGACAGCAACGAGTACCTCGCTTCCGGCTGGATCGGGCGCTTCCTCGACAACGCCTGCGCCGGCACCCCGACGGGGACCGACCCGCTGGCGGTGCATGTCACCCCGGACACCCCGCAGTCCTTCTCGGCGGAGGCGTCGCACCCGACCTTCGGACTCAATCCCAACGCGCGCGGCCCGCGCGGGCGCCGCGGCGATCCCCTCGCGCTATTGGAAACGCTTTCGAAGCCGGCCGACGACCACCACGACCACGACAATCAGGGCTTCCTCCAGCAGACGATGATGAACGCGCTGGTGACCGAACGACGCGTGCAGGGCGTCCTCGGGGCCTACCGCTCCGAGGTGAGCTATCCGGGCAGTTCCTTCGGCCAGTCGTTGCGCAGTGTCGCCGCCCTCATCGCGGCCGGCCTGCCAACCCGGGTCTACTTCGTGAGCCTCGGCGGCTTCGACACCCACAGCAACCAGCTCGGCACCCATCGGAACCTGCTGACCACGCTGTCCGAGGGTCTGGCCGCCTTCCAGAAGGACCTGGAGGCCCATCGTCTCGACTCGCAGGTCCTGACCATGACCTTCTCCGAATTCGGACGACGCCCCGCCGAGAACGAGAGCCGCGGCACGGATCACGGGACGGCTGCGCCCCTGTTCGTGATGGGCTCGAAGGTGAAGGGCGGACTCCACGGCACCGCTCCCTCGCTCAAGCTGGATCGCGGACAGGACCTCGCCTACAGCACGGACTTTCGCCAGGTTTACTCCACGGTGCTTGATCGCTGGTTCTCCTGTCCGACCGCCGGGGTCCTCGAGGGCAATTATCGTCCGCTCGGCTTCGTTGGTTGAGTCGGCCCGGCAGACCCCGGTGGCATTCGGCTTGCGCCGGTCGCCGTCGCGGACCTTAGCTGGGGCATGGCCAGAATCCCGCTCGAGGACAATTTCAACGATGTGATCAACAAGGCCCAGCGCGGCTTGAAGATCACAGACGAGGATCTGGCCACACGGTCCGAGATCTCGCTGGAGGACCTGGTCGCGATCAAGGGAGGTCAGCCGATTGACGCCGTGATCCGCCGCGTCGCGCGCCACCTGAGACTCAACCCGGATGCCCTCGAGGCCCTCGCGCACAAGAGCTGGTACCCGGAATTCCGTCCGTTCCCCCGCGGGTTCGCCGCGTTCAACACCACGTTCGAGGACATGACGGTCAACAGCTACCTGATCTGGGATGCACGGGACCGGGTGGCCGCCGCGTTCGACACGGGCTCGTCCTGCGAGTCGATGCTGGACCTGATCCGCGCGGAGGGCCTGCGGCTGCTGGACATTTTCCTCACCCACACCCACGACGATCACATCGCCGACCTCGCCCGGCTGGCCGGCGAGACCAAGGCGACGGTCTGGGCCAGCGAACGCGAACCCAGCGCGCACCCCGGGGCCAAGACCTTCAAGGAGAACGCCCACTTCCATCTCGGCGAACTCTCAATCAAGACGTTGTCCACGTGGGGACACTCTCCGGGACAGACGACCTACTTCGTCAAGGGCCTGAGCTGGCCCCTCGCTGTCGTGGGCGACTCCCTGTTCGCGAGCTCGATGGGCGGAAGCCCGACCGACTTCACGACGCAGTACCGGAACAACATCGACAAGATCTTCACCCTGCCCCGTGACACCGTCATCGCGCCCGGCCACGGGCCCATGACGACCCTCGCTCAGGAGAAAAAGCACAATCCCTTCTTTGCCCGCTAACCCCTACCCTCATGCCTGAAACCATTGCTTTTGTCGGAGTTGGCCGCATGGGCGCCAACATGGCCCGCCGTCTCAAGGATCGCGGCCACTCCATCACCGCCGTCTACGACGTCCATGCTCCGTCGGCCTCCGCCCTCGCGGCCGAACTCGGCACGCAGGCCGTTTCATCCCTCGCCGCCGTGACGGCCGCCGCCACCGTCATCATCACGGTCGTGACGGACGATGCCGCGCAACTGGCGGTGTTTGCGGAGTCGGGCGACTCACTCCTCACCGGCTCGGCCGGCCGGGTGTTCATCAACTGCGCCACGCTCTCGCCGGCGGTTCACGTGGTCGTCGAGCAGCGCACGAAGGCCCGCGGCGCCCTCTCGCTCGAGGCCTGCATGGCGTCCTCCATCCCCCAGGCCCGCAACGGCACGCTCTACCTCATGTGCGGGGGGGAGCGCACCACGTTTGACCGGGTGCAGCCCGTCCTCGCCGACCTGGCGACCGCGCCGCGCTTCATTGGCCGCGCCGGCCAGGCCGCGCAGGTCAAGGCCCTCGTCAACATGGTCATGAACATCAACACCGCCGGCCTCGCCGAGGGCCTCGGGCTCGGCTCCGCCCTTGGGCTCGATCTCGACATGCTGCGCGAGGTCTTCAGCCAGACCGGCGCGGCCTCCCAGGTGCTCAAGACCGATGGCGAGGACATGCAGAACCGGGCGCATGATTGCTACTTCTCGGCGGCGCACGCCGCCAAGGATTCAACCATCGCTTGGAATCTCGGCGCAGCGGTCGGGCTTACCCTTCCCCTTGCCGCGGCGACCCGGCTCCAGTTCGAGCGCATGAACGCACTAGGGCTTGGCGCGCTCGATAAATCCGGGGTGGCTGAGCTGACGTTCAAGGGCCGCCACGGCTGAGCCGCCCGTCGGAGCTCAGCGGACCGTCGACGCCAGCTCGACCAGTTCCCGGTCGAGCTGGCGCCCCGGGGCGACCTCCAGCACCGTCCGGGCGCGCTCAACTGCGCGCTTGGCTTCATCGCGTTGTCCGGTCGCAGCGAGGTGCTCGACGAAGGGACGGATGATCTTGTCGAAAAACTCGACCCGGGCCGCCGGACCGTACTGTTCGAGCGCGCGGTTATAGGCCTGCACCTGTTCCGCGACGGGTTGGGTGCGCATGGCCCGGCCCACAATTTCCGCCGCCTGCTTCACGCTGAGGTCGACGCGCTGGGACTGAAACTTCTGCGCCAGCATCCGCTCCTCATTGGCCGCGGCACTGGCCTCGCCGCGCTCGCGCAGGACGACGATCACCTGCTGCATGAACTCGGCATAGAGGTCCGGGTAGCGCTGAAAGGCCAGGACGCCCTCGCGGAGCGCCGCCTCGCGCGCCCGCGCATCGGCGCCGGTCCGCACAAGCGCCAGGCCCAGCACCGACCACGCGCGGAGGTTGCGGCGCTCATAGTTCACCGCCTTCCGCGCGGCGACCAGGGCCGCCGCGGCCTGGTCGGTGCGCAGGTACTCGTCCGCCACCGAAGCGTGGATCTGTGACTGGCGGTAGGCCGGAAGCCGGCGGAAGCCCTCGGCGAGGAAGGCCAGCTCATGATCGCTGACATTGCCCCAGGTCTGGGGATCGAAGGCCAGACCGGACACATAGCGCTGGTCCGCATAGCGCCCGACATCCAGCTTCCACCGCTGATTCTCGTCCAGGTAGCCGAACCACGCGTGGCGACCGTCGAGCCCGGCCCCGCGGAACATCAGGGTCGGCACGCCGAGCGCCTTGCCGGCATGCGAGGAGAAGTACGCCTGGTCGACGCAGATGCCGCCCTCCTCGAGAATCGCGGGCAGCGTGTAGGTCCGCCCGGGCCAGAGCATCGCGTTGGCCTCAAGCCGGTCGAGCCGGTAGCGCACGGCATCATACGTGCCCGGCAGGCGGCTGATCGGCCCCTTGACCGTCTGGCGGGCCCATTCGAGCTCCGCCTGCGGCGCCGCGGCGTCGATTACGAACTTCAGCTCCCCGGCCGACAGGCGCGTGAGCCGCAGCAACGTCACCCCACGGTCGTCCGCCGAGCTCCAGTAGGCGAAGGCCTCGCGCGGCGGCATGAGCCTTCGCGGCAGCGCCGAGGAGGCGACCTGCGCGTGGGGCCAGGTGGGCGGCGGCGGCACATCGTGGACCACGGCAATCGCGAGCGCGAGCTGGGCATGGCGCGCAAACCGGCGGGGATCCGCGCCGTAGAGATCGTCGAGAATCCGGATCACCTCGGGTGCGGCATCGACCGGCTGCAGCGTCTCGAAAAAGCTGCGCGAGAAGTCGCGATTGGCCAGCAGCCACTGGCCGAACTCCGCCCGCACGAGCGCACTCATGGGCGCATCCGGCGGGCGATACTCCGTCGCCATGCCGGGGTGGCCGCGCTTCGCGTCGTTCACCGCGCGAATCCACCGGTCGACGACGACCCTCTGATTCTCCCCCAAGAACCGGGCCCACTCGGCCACCAACAGCCACGCCTCGGCCGCGTCGCTGTGATTGCGACCATAGGCCAGCAGTCCTGCCTCGCGGGCCGCGCTCTGCACGGCCGGCCAGCCCGCGGAGGCCACCACCGTGCTGATCTCGGCGAGCCGCGCGGCGCTCGGCACGACCAGGGCTTCGGACTCCGGAATCCTCCACTGAGCCCGCAGCGAAACCGCAGTCAGGCCGAGAAAAAGGAAAAGTCCTCGCAGCATGCCCGCCACCCAACCGCAGGAGCCGGCCGGAGGCAATCCTGCGGCGATCTCACTTGGGCCGCGCCCCGCGCCCCGCCGGACGAGCGGGCTTGGCCCGGGCCCGGTCGGCTGGTCTGGCCTGCTTGCGGTAGTCACCGCTCTTGAGGGCGTTGATCTGGTCCCGCAGCACCGCGGCGCGCTCGAACTCGAGCCGTCCGGCTGCCGCCGTCATGTCATTCTCCAGTTCCGCGATCACGGCGGCCACATCATCGACGCCGCTTTCCGCCGCCACCAGGTCCTCCTTCTCGCCGGTGCCGTCATAGACGTGCAGGCTGGCCTGGGCTGACCGCTTGACGCTGCGCGGCGTGATCCCGTGCTCCTGATTGTAGGCAATCTGCTTCTCGCGGCGGTAGCGGACGATCTCCAGCGTGCGCCGGATGGAATCCGTCTCCTTGTCCGCATAGAAGATCACGCGGCCGTTCTCGTGGCGGGCCGCCCGGCCGGAGGTCTGCACCAGGCTCGTCTCGCTCCGCAGAAACCCTTCCTTGTCGGCATCCAGAATCGCCACGAGGGCGACCTCGGGCAGGTCGAGCCCCTCGCGGAGCAGATTGATGCCCACCAGCACATCAAAGTTTCCGAGCCGCAGATTGCGCAGGATCTCGACCCGTTCAATGGCGTCGATGTCCGAGTGCAGGTACTCCACGCGCACCTTTGCCTCGCGCAGAAAGGCGGTCAGGTCCTCGGAGAGACGCTTGGTCAGGGTGGTCACCAGCACGCGCTCGCCCTGCCCCACCGCGCGCCGGATTTCACCGATGAGGTCCTCCACCTGGCCCTTGGTCGGACGAAGCACGATCTCCGGATCCAGCAGCCCGGTCGGCCGGATGAGCTGTTCGGCAATCACGGTGGAGCGCTCCAGCTCATACTTCGCCGGCGTGGCCGAGACGAAGACGGTCTGGCCCGAGATCGCGGCGAATTCCTCGAAACTCTGGGGACGGTTGTCGAGCGCGGAGGGCAGACGGAAGCCGAAGTCGACCAGCGTACTTTTGCGCGCCCGGTCGCCGTTGTACATCGCACCCACCTGCGGGACGGTCGCGTGACTCTCGTCGATGAAGAGCAGGAAATCCTTGGGGAAGAAATCGATCAGGCAGGTCGGGCGCTCGCCCGGGTTGCGGCCCGACAGGTGGAGGGAGTAGTTCTCGATCCCGTTGCAGAAACCCATTTCCTGCAGCATCTCGAGATCGTAGTTCGTCCGCATGCGGATGCGCTGGGCCTCGAGGTAGCGACCCTCCGCCTCAAACTTCGCCACGCGAGCATCGAGCTCGGCCTTGATCCGAGCAATGGCGACCTCGAGCTTGCCCTTGGTCGTGACGTACTGGTTCGCCGGATACAGGTCGAACCGGTCGAGCGGGCGCGTCACCGTCCCGGTCAGCGGATCAAACTCGCTCAGCGCCTCGACATCGTCGCCCCAGAGCTCGACCCGCAGGGCCTGCTCGCTGTAGGCCGGCATGATGTCGACCACGTCACCCCGTACCCGAAAGCGCCCCCGCTTCAGCTCGTAGTCGTTGCGCTCGTAAAGATTGTCGACGAGACGCTCGAGCAGCTGGCCCCGACCGATCGGCTGCCCCTTCCGCAACTCGATGCGCAGGTTGGTGAAGTCCTCGGGCGAGCCCAGGCCGTAGATGCAGGAAACGGAGGCCACCACCACGACATCCCGGCGCGACACGAGCGAGCTGGTCGCGGCGATGCGCAGGCGCTCGATCTCCTCATTGATCGAGGAGTCCTTCTCGATGAAGGTGTCACTGGAGGCGATGTACGCCTCGGGCTGGTAGTAGTCGTAGTAGCTGACGAAGTACTCGACCGCATTCTGCGGGAAGAAATTCTTGAACTCGGAGTAGAGCTGCGCGGCGAGGGTCTTGTTGTGGGAGATGATCAGCGCCGGACGGTCCAGATTGGCGATCAGGTTGGCCATCGTGAACGTCTTGCCCGACCCGGTCACGCCAAGGAGCGTCTGGTGCTTGTTCCCGGCCCGGAGCGAGGCGGTCAGCTCGCCGATCGCGCGGGGCTGGTCACCCGTGGGCTGGTAGTCGGCATGCAAGGTGAAGAGCGGCATGGCAGGGAGGGTTCGAGAGTCGGATCGCGCGGCGCGGAAGAAGGGTCAGGCAGGGGGGCGCGGGGCATCAGACGCCCAGCACCTTGAGCACGCCGCCCCAGACCGAGGCCCAGAAACGACCGGGCTCCCCTTCGCCGCGCGCGGCGTTGGTCTCCTGGACGAGGAAGACACCCTGGCCT
>CAYZCV010000114.1:0-1963 GCA_964476965.1 uncultured Opitutus sp.
CGCTCGTGTCGCAGCAGAAAATCCCAGTAGAGCGTCGTGAACGGGCAGGCATCCGTGCCCGTGCTCTTGGCGGGGTCGAAGCGGCAGCTCGCGCAGTGATTACCCATGCGCTGGATGTACTTGCCGGTCGCCACATAGGGCTTTGAGGCCATCACGCCCCCGTCCGCATACTGCGACATGCCGAGTGTGTTGGGCAATTCGACCCACTCCACCGCGTCCACGTACACCGCGAGGTACCACGCATGAACCTTCTGCGGATCGACTCCGAGCATCAGCGCGTACAGCCCGGTCACCATCAGGCGCTGAATGTGGTGCGCGTACCCCAGCTCGAGCGTCTGGCCGATCGCCGCCTTGAGGCACGCCATCTCGCAGTCGCCCGTCCAATAGAACGCCGGCAGATCTCCGGTCGCCTTGAGCGCGTTCCGCTCCAGGTAACCGGGCATGTGCATCCAGTACACGCCGCGCACATACTCGCGCCACCCGAGGATCTGGCGGATAAACCCCTCCGCCGAGGCCAGCGGCACACGCTTCGCTCGGTAGGCCTCTTCCGCCGCGCGGACCACCTCGCGGGGCGCGATCAGCTTCAGGTTCATCGCCGCGGCCAGGCGCGAGTGATAGAGCCAGGGTTCCGCGGACCACATGGCGTCCTGGTACTGGCCGAAATCGGCCAGACGGTGCTTGATGAAATCCTGAAGCGCCCGCCGGGCCTCGTCGGGTGTCACGGGCCAGTCGAATGCCTCGAGCCGCCCCGGGTGCTGCGGGAACCGGCGGGCCACGAGGGCGAGCACCTCCCGCGTGAGCGCATCGGGCGGGAACGTGATCGGGGCGGGCAATTTACCGGGTCCCTCTCGGCCAAACGAACCCCGATTATCGTGATCGTAATTCCATTCGCCGCCCTCGGGTCCGCCGTCGGCATCGAGCAGCACGCCGTGCTTCCGCCGAAGTTCGCGATAGTAAAACTCCTGGCGCAGCTGCTTTCGTCCGGCGGCATGGGCGCGAAAGTCCTCGATCGTGGCGAAAAAATGACGATCGGTGCGCACCTCGAGTGGAACCCCGGCCGCCTCCGCGGCGGCATCGAGCGCCCGCGCGACCCGCCAGTCCCCCGCCTCCGTCATGACCAGCCGCTCCGGCTTCCGACGGGCGACGGCCCGGCTCAGCTCGCCGGCAAGCGTCCCGGCATTGCCGGCCGCGTCGAGTTCCGTGTAGTCGACCGTGTGCTTCGCCCGCCGCTGCGCCTCGCGGAAGTGACGCATGGCCGAAAGGAACAGGGCAATGCGCGGACGTGACGACCAGACATGGGTCGACTCCTCCGTCACCTCGGCCATCCACACGATGTCGCGCTTCGGATCAAAGCCGTCGAACGCCGCGGATTCGGGGTCGAGCTGATCGCCAAGGACGACGATCAGGTTGCGCACGGCGCTCATGCGCCGACCCCGTCCGGCCGCGCGCCGCGGAGTTGCTTGAAGGCCGCCAGCGCCGCGGTGCGCGCCGCGGCATGGTCCACGATGGGCGCCGGGTAGGTCCGGCCCAGCTCGACCCCGGCATACTCAAGGAGGCTGGCGGGAGCGGTCCAGGGCGCGTGCAGAAACTTGTCCGGCAAGCGGGCCAGCTCGGGTACCCAGCGGCGCACGTACGCGCCCTGGGGGTCGAACTTCTCGCCCTGCAGGACGGGCGCAAAAATCCGGAAGTACGGGGCGGCGTCCGCCCCGCAGCCCGCGCTCCACTGCCAGCCCAGCGTGTTGGCGGCGAGATCGGCATCGACCAGCGTGTCCCAGAACCAGGCGGCGCCCTGGGTCCAATTGAGCCGCAGGTGCTTCACCAGAAAGGACGCGACGATCATCCGCACCCGATTGTGCATCCATCCGGTCGTCCAGAGTTCACGCATGCCCGCATCCACGATCGGGTAGCCCGTGCGGCCCCGCTGCCACGCCCGCAGGTGGGCGCCGCCGGGATCGCTCGCCCA
>CAYZCV010000114.1:1973-11695 GCA_964476965.1 uncultured Opitutus sp.
ATGGGAAGGCGGAGAATTCCGTGCGCAGCGGCTGCTCGGGCGTGCTGGGAAAGTGAAAGAGCAGATGATGAGCGAATTCGCGCCAGCCGATTTCGCTCAGATAGACGCGGGCGCCGTTGTGGGCCGGAAACACGCCGGAATCCCGCGAGAGGCCCTGCACCGCGGCCCAGACCTGCCGCGGGCCGACCTCGCCAAAATGCAGATGGGGCGAGAGCCGCGATGTTCCGGGGGTGGAGGGCACATTGCGCTGGTCATCGTAGGCGCTGATGGTTTCGGCCACAAAGGCCTTGAGGCGCCGCCGAGCGCCCTCCTCGCCCGGGGTCCAGACGGCGGGAAACCCGGCCGCCCAGGGAATGGCGGGCAGCAGCCCGAAGTCCTGAAGAGCCACGCTGGCCGGCCAGCTGGCCGGGGCCGGAAGCGGCCCGCTGCGCAGCGCGACCGGCGGCGGCACGGGCTGCGTGAGGCAATGCCGCCAGTAAGGCGTGAACACCTGAAACGGGCGCCCCTGCTTGTTGGCGATGCTGTGAGGCTCGAACAGTACGCTGCTGTTGAAGCTCCGGGCCTCGAGTCCGTCGGCCGCGAGGACCGCCTTCACCGTCGAATCGCGCGCGATGGCAGCCGGCTCATAGCGCCGATTCCAGTGGACCGCCGTGGCCCCGGTGGTCTGCGCGAGGGTTCGGAGGATGGCGAGGGCTCCGCCCCGGGCCAGAATCAGACGTGAGCCCCGCGCCTCCAGCGAAGCGTTCAGGGCCGCGAGGGAGTGGTGCAGCCACCAACGGGTGGCGCCGCCGGCTGACCAGCGGCCCTCGCCGGCCTCGTCGAGGATATAGACCGGGATGACGGGACCACCCCGGGCGACCGCCTCCGCCAGGGCGGTGTTGTCCTGCAGGCGGAGATCCTGGCGAAACCAGACGATGGTCGGGCGAGCGATCACGGCATTCACCTTGGCCTTACGGCCGAGGGACGCAAGCGGACGCACCGACGGACGGGGCTACTTGCCGATGCCGTGGGCCCGGAAGCCGAGCGCCCGCAATTGCTCGAGATTCGCAATGTTGCGACCGTCGAAGAGGAAGGCGGGCTTCATCATGCCCTCGTAGATCCGGGCGTAGTCCAGGGTCTTGAACTCATCCCACTCGGTCACGATGGCGACCGCATGGGCCCCCTTGGCCGCCTCGAGGGCGGAGGACACCACGGTGAGACGCGGATTGGCGACGCCGGGCCCGAGCACGTCGCGGATGATCTCCGCCGCCGGCACTTTGGGATCGTACACCACCACATTGGCCTGCTCCGCGAGGAGATCGCGGCAGACGCTGATCGCGGCGGACTCGCGCGTGTCGTTGGTGTCCTTCTTAAAGGCAAAACCGAGCACGGCGATGCGCTTGTCGGCGACCGTGTTGAAGAGAGCCTTCACGATGCGTCCGGCAAAGCGCTGCTTCTGCCAGTCGTTCATCTTGACCACGCCCTCCCAGTAGGCCGCCACCTCGGGCAGACCGAAGTGCTGGCAGAGATAGACGAGGTTGAGGATGTCCTTCTGGAAGCAGGAGCCGCCAAAACCCACGGAGGCCTTGAGGAATTTCGGGCCGATGCGGCTGTCCTTGCCGATCGCGTTGGCGACCTCATCGACGTCCGCGCCGGTGGCCTCGCAGAGGGCCGAGATCGAATTAATGGACGAGATGCGCTGGGCGAGAAAGGCATTCGCCACCAGCTTGGACAGCTCGGAGGACCACAGATTGGTCTTGATGATGCGCTCGCTCGGCACCCAGCGGCCATAGACGGAGGCAAGGCGCTCGATCGCCTGCTCACCCTCCGGCGTACGTTCGCCGCCGATCAGCACGCGGTCGGGATTGAACAGGTCGGCCACCGCGGTGCCCTCCGCGAGGAACTCGGGATTGGAGAGCACCTGGAACTTCAGGCCCCGGGTGTTGGCGGCGAGGATCGTCTGGATGGCCTCGGCCGTCTTCACCGGGATGGTGGACTTTTCGACGATGATCTTCGGCGACGTCGCCACTTCGGCGATGGTTCGCGCCACGGACTCGATGTAGCGGAGATCGGCGGCACGCCCCGCGCCCACGCCGTAGGTCTTGGTGGGCGTGTTCACCGCCACAAAAATGATGTCCGCCGCGTTGATCGCCCCGGCCACGTCCGTGGAGAAGAACAGGTTGCGGCCGCGGCACTCGCGCACGATGGCATCGAGGCCCGGCTCGTACACCGGGAGCTGGTCGGACCCCCACGCCGCGATGCGGGCGGCGTTCATGTCGACCACGGTCACCGTGATGTCGGGGGCTTTCTGGGCAATGACGGCCATGGTCGGACCGCCCACATAACCGGCACCAATGCAGCAGATTTTCATTCGCAGGCTTCGAGCTTCAATCCAAAGCGGAGGCGAAACAAGGCGGATTTTCCCTGATTGCGCCGCACTTGACTATGGGGACGGCCTTTGCGATTCCCTACAGCCACTCACCACACATCTATGGGCAAACAATACAACAAGGGTATCAAGAAGAAGCGCCGCATCGCTTACATGAAGCGCAAGAAGGCCGCAGCCGGCGCCACGAGCAAGGCCAAGACCAAGAAGTAAGTAGTTTCCTCTCTTTTGACCGGTAAACCGCGGCTCGCGCAGCCGCGGTTTTTCATTTCTAGTCCCTGTGTTTCGGTCCGTTTTCCATGATCAAAGTCAGCCTCATCTCTCTCGGTTGCGCCAAGAATCTCGTCGATAGCGAGATCATGGTGGGCCACCTCCATCAGGCCGGCATGACGGTCATCCCAGAGGCGGAAAAGGCCGACGTTGTGATCGTGAACACCTGCTCCTTCATCGACTCGTCGAAGGAGGAGTCGATCGGGCACATCCTCGAGGTTCACCAGAACCGGGGCATGAAGAAGCGCCGGAAGGAACAGAAGCTGATCGTCGCGGGCTGCATGGCCCAGCGCTTCTCGAAGGACCTGTCGTCCTCGTTGAATGACGAGGTCGACGCCTTCATCGGTCTCGACCAGGTGACCAAGGTCGCGCCCATCATTGAGGGCCTCTACGCCAAGGATCGCGCCAAGGGTGCGGCGCCGGAGAATTTCGTCACGCGTCACTCGACCTACATCCCGGACTACGACACGCCCCGCTTCCGCCTGACGCCGAAGCATTTTGCGTACATCAAGATCGCCGAGGGCTGCAATCACCCCTGCACCTTCTGCATCATCCCCCAGATCCGCGGACGTCATCGTAGCCGCACCGTGGAGAGCGTGGTGGCGGAGGCCCGCCGGCTCGTGGCCGAGGGCGTGAAGGAGATCAACCTGATCTCCCAGGACACGACCTTCTTCGGCATGGATACGTGGGAGCAGCGGCCCAATCCTCGCACGCCGGTCGACTCCACGCGCGGCACCGCCCTGACCACCCTCCTGCGCGAATTGAACGCGATCGAGGGAGATTTCTGGATCCGGCTGCTTTACACCCATCCCGCTCACTGGAGCGATGAACTGATCCGCACGATCGCGGAATGCCCGAAGGTGGCGCGCTACATCGACATTCCCCTGCAGCATATCAGCGACCACATGCTGGGCCGCATGCAGCGCGAGACCAGCGGCGACTACATCCGCACGCTGATCGCCCGCATCCGGGCCGGGATTCCCGGCATCGCGGTCCGCACGACCTTCATTGTCGGTTTCCCCGGCGAGACCGAGGCGGACGTGGAGGAACTTTGTGGGTTCATTCAGGCGGCCAAGTTCGAGCGCCTCGGCGTCTTCCGCTATTCGCAGGAGGACGGCACGCGGGCGGCCAAGATGGAGGAGCAGCTCGCGCCCAAGGTGAAGGAGTCACGCTGGCACCGGACGATGGCCCTGCAGAAGACCATCGCGGCCGAGGTCAGCCGCGCCTACGTCGGTCGGACCCTGCGCGTGCTGGTCGAGGAGCCCGGCGTGGCCCGCGGCGAGGCCGATGCCCCCGACATTGACGGACGCGTCTACGTTCCCCGCGATCTGCCCGTCGGCACCTTCGCCGACGTCAAGATCACAGGCTATCAGGACTACGACCTTCTCGCCCTGCCGGCCGGCGAGCGTCCTGCCGAATTCAAGGTGGCGCGCCAAGCGCAGTGAAGTGACCATGACGAGTGCGCCCGCTCCCCGTAGCATCCTCGTTTCGCGCCGTATTTTGGTCGCCCTGGGTGTCCTTTGTCTCGCCCCCTGGGTCCTGCTGCTGCTCGCGGTCCGCAGCCTGACCCCGCCCTCGGCTACGCCCGCCGTCCCGGCGAACGCGCCCGCGCCCTCGACTACCCCTGCCCCGGCCAGCCCGTTTGAGCCCGGCGTGATCGAAGCCAAGCCGGGCCCGTGGGGTCGAGTCGTCTACACGCGCATCCTCATCGAACCCCCGGAGGAACTCGTGGGTCGGACGCAGCAGTCGTCCCTGCCGGTTCGCTGGACCTTTACCGGCTACACCCCGGGGCGGATCAATGAGCTGTGGCAGGCCGCCGGCCTGCCCGCGGCCGTTGTCGCCGAGCTGAATGCACCGGAGAACCGCACCTATACGGGTGATCGTACGGAAATCCGCGTGCGCCACGAAATTCTGCGCGGCCTCACCCCCGAGGCCCGCGCGACGGTCTACGACGTGCTCGCCACCTTTCCGGAGAACGAGCTTCAGGTGGAACCCTTCCGCTTCCGGGCCGACCTCGTCGATGAGTGGTTCCGCGATAGCGGTGTACCCGAACCCACCGTCGCCCTGGTCAAGAGTCTCCTCTACCGCCGCGGGCCGGCCGTGTTGTTTTCCGACCTCGAGGTCGTGCTGGCCACCATCCCCTCCTTGGAGGATCGCACCACGCTGATCAAGACCCTCGCGCGCAAATCAACCCTGCTCGTGCGGCTGGTCCTTGATGACCAGAGTGACCTCGAAGCCCTCGCCGATTACTGGGGCCGGGGCCTGCGTTCGAAGGACGTCCGGCCGCTGCTCAAGTCGCTGCGCCAGCGGGGGGCGGTGACGCGCATCGACATCGCCCATCTGCTCCCGCGCTTCGCGCGCGCCCGCCTCTACTCCTACCCCAGCGCGGGCGGGGGCGAAACCGGACTCGAGTTCATGGACTGCCACTGGACCGTCATGAATTTCTTCATGCTCGAGCCCGACCCGCGCTACCGGGACATCAACGTGGTTTCCGAGACCCTGCAGAATGACTACCGTCCGGTGACCAGTCGCGGCGCGCTCGGCGACATCCTCCTCTTCGCCCGTCCGGACGGCAGCATCGTGCATTCGTGCATCTACATCGCGGACGACATTGTCTTCACGAAGAACGGGACTTCGCCGGCCTCGCCGTGGATCCTGATGAATCTGGCGGACGTGCTCGCGATCTATCCTTCGAAGGAGCCGTTCGACATCCAGCGCTTCCGGCTCAAGTCGCTGCCCTGATCCCGGTGCCCGCGGCCATGGCTCCCGCCTTCAAGGAATGGCGCAGCATCGTGGGTGCCCTGCTTTCCGGCTCCCAGAGCCTGATCCTGCGCAAGGGCGGCATCGCCGAGGGCCGCGGCGGGTTTGAGGTTCGGGCGGAGCGGTTCTGGCTCTTCCCGACGGATTTTCACGCCCAGCGGGAAAAGACCAAGCCAGCGGTGATCCAGGTGGACCCACCGGCAAGCGCTGATGGGAGCGCCGAGATCACTGGCTTCGTTGACGTGCACCGGCAGGCGTTTCTTGGCGACTGGGACCGCGTGCGGGCGCTGGAATCCCACCACCTTTGGACCGAGGCGACGATCCGGGAGCGCTTCGACTGGGCCAAGCCACCGGGCGTGCATGCGCTCGTGGTCCGGGTACACCGGTTGAGGCAGCCGGTGCGATTCATGCCGACACCCGCCATGGCCGGATGCCGTTCGTGGGTCGAACTGCCCCTCGCCTTCGCGGACCACCCGGCGGATCCGGTGCTCGCGGATGCCGCATTTGCGGAGCGCGTGAAGGCGATCGGGATCTGACCGCACGCGAGTGCCCTGCCCTTCGAGCGCCGCCCTTCTTCCCCTCGCGGCGCAACCGCCCGGCAGCCGTGCTCAGTCGGCGCGAGCCGCCTCCGCGTATTCGGCGATGATCCCGTCGAAGGAACCGTTGGTGAAGAAGGCGACGACCCGGGGGCGCGAGACCATGGCCGGCAAGGTGGCGACCTGGAGCTTGATCAGCAAATCCGCGTTGGTGGCGGCCGTGTGCGCCTCGACGCCCTGACTTTCCAGGTGCTCCACCACGGCCTCGGCGTCGAAGCGTTCGCTCGCTGCCAGTTTCTCGGCGCGATTGACCGTGCCGAGATAAACCTCGTCGGCGTGCGCCAGCGCGCGCATGAAGCCTGCCTGGAGCGTCTTGGTCCGCGCGGTGTTGCTGCGCGGTTCGAACACCGCGGTCAGCCGGGCGCCTGGAAAGCGCTGGCGGAAGGCCAGCAGCGTCTCGGCCAGCGCGGTCGGGTGATGGCCGAAGTCCTCGATCACGGTCAGCCCCGGCCGCTGGCATAGCTGCTCCTGGCGTCGCTTGACGCCCCGGAAGCGCGCGAGGGCATCGAGTTTGAGGCCGGTTGGATCGGTTCCGCCGAGCGCAAGCCCGGCCGCCGTCGCGGCCATCGCCGCGTTGCGGGCATTGTACTGGCCGGAGGCGGACCAGTCGACGCGGCCCCATGGGCGTCCCTGCCAAGAGAGCGAGAAACCGCTGCCAGAGGGATCCTCGGCAAAATCCTCGATGCGCACATCATTCCCGGGGCCCATCCCGACGCGAACCACCCGGGTCCACGGCAGGGCGCCGAGCGCGCGGAGGTTGTCGTCGTCCCCATTCAGCACGACCCAGCCCTGGCGCGGGACAATGCGCGCCAGATGACTGAAGGTGCGCTGCACATCCGCCAGGTCACGGAAGATGTCCGCATGATCGAACTCCAGATTATTGAGCACCGCGACCTGCGGGGCGTAGTGAATGAACTTGCTGCGCTTGTCGAAGAACGCGCTGTCGTATTCATCGCCCTCGATGACGAACGGATCCGCCGCGGTGCCGAGATGACTGCCCATCGGCGGGTCGAGGGGAACACCGCCGATCAGAAAGCCCGGATCGCGCCCGTTCTCCCGCAGCAGGAAGGCGGTCAGCGCCGTTGTCGTGGTCTTTCCGTGCGTTCCGCAGATCACGACATTGCGCCGGCGCGCGAGAACGAAGTCGTGCAGCATGGCCGGCAGCGAGGTGAAGGGGACCGCGCGCGAATCGAGGAGCCACTCCACCTCGGGGTTGCCGCGCGACATGGCGTTGCCAATCACAACCAGGTCCGGGGCGAGGCGGGCGAGGCGCTCGGCGTCATAACCCTCGTGCAATGCGATCCCCGCGGCCGCCAGCACGGTGCTCATGGGGGGATAGACGCCGGTGTCGGCACCGAGCACCTCATGACCCGCCGCACGAGCCAACAGGGCGGCGTTGCCCATCGCGGTTCCGCAGATTCCCATGAAATACAGACGCTTCCCGGTCGATGACTCGCTCATTGCCCCCTTGGTAAACGGCGGCTCCACCGGCCGCAAGCGCAGCCATCCGGGCAAAAAAGAACCCCGCCCTTGCGGGGCGGGGTTCTGCGTACGATCGGCCGCGGTTTCGCTTAGAGCGTCACCGGCGTGCCCGAGCCGTAATACAGGCCGTTGAAGAACATCTTGAACGTGGCATGCGGGGTCATGCGGAACGTGGCCTCGAAGCCGATGATGACGAGCTTGCCGGCGCCGATGCTGGCCTCCGTAGCGAGCTCTCCGCCATCGAGGTACTCCTGACCGACGGCCCAACCGCTGTAGAGGCTGTTCTTGCCCTCAAACCAGGCGATACGGGTGGCGTTGACATTGCTGCCGGCCGGACGGGCGAAGACCGGGCTGTCATCGAAGAACACGTAGCCTTCGTCCGGCATGCCGTAGGACAGCGGATTGGCCGTGTTGAACTTCGCCTTGAGCACGGAGCCCGGGATGTAGAACTTCTCAGGCGGGAGCGGACGCTCATTGCCGTCCGGACCCTTCTCGACGAGGTGGTTCTTGATCGGGAGGCCCATCGCCTCGCCAATCGGAGCCGAGGCACCGATGGCCAGCACGGTGCCGCCGTCTTCCACGAACTTCTTCAGCGGAGGAACCGAGCGGGCATTCGTGACCGAACCCAGCATGGAGCGGAACTCCTCCGGAATGGCGTCAGGCGAAGGACCGCCGAAGCCGCGACCACCCCCACGACCACCGCGACCCTCGGCGTAGGTGCCGGAGGGGAACACGATGACGTCGAAGGAGGACTTCAGATTGCCGGCGTCGAGCACCTGCGGGAAGACGACTTCGAAGTTGAACTCGTACTGCTCGAACATCCAGCGGATCCAGCCGGAGGGCATGGAGCCACCATAGACATCGACGAGGCCGATGCGGACCGGCTTGAGCTTCGTCGCCGCGCCCGTGGGCTTGGCGGCGACGCCGTAGGCGGCGACCCCGAGCTCGGCCGCGCCGCGCTCGACAATCGCCTTGGCGGCGGCGGACGCCGGGACCCAGATGGTGCCCGTGCCGAGGTTGTGGCCCTCGGCGGTCTGCTCCGCGTGGACCCAGTAAACGTCGAGGCCGGCCTTGAGGAGGCGGTTCTTGACGATGACCGCGTCATTGATGCGGTGGCTGATGAGCCAGCCGGCCGGATTGGCCGGACCGCTGACCTTGGCCGCGACCGGCTTGACGATATCGAAGCCGACTTCCTTGAACGGACCCGAGAAGTCCTCGAGGTAACGGTCGTACTGGATGCCCATCTGCTTGGCGATGGTCCAGCCGGTCACGTCGTAGGGACGGATCGGGGGACCGCCTGGGTAGGCGAAGTCCATCGGGTGGTCCTGCGGCTCGAAGGCGTCGAGGATGACCGGGCGGAACGCCTGGGCCGACTTCACGACGAAGGAACCGGCGGGATAGGACTTCTCGCCGACCTTGAAGGCGGCGGTAGCCTGGTGAACCTCAACGCCACCCTTGATGAGGACGTTGATGAACTTCACGGCGGTCGGGAAGTCATCCTGGTCGGCGCTGACCACGTAACCACGGGGATCACGGAAGGCCGGGGCCTGGATCACGGTCTTGTAGAGTTCGGTCGGAACCGCGGCAAAGCCGGGGCCGCCGCCGGGGAACGCGGTCGGGGGAGCCGGGAGGGCCTTGGCGGCCTCGCGGACGGCCTCGATGCGCTTCGGGGTGATCGTCCAGGAATCCTGGCTGCCCTTCGTGATCTGGCGCTTGCCCATGGTGTAGATGCCATGGAGCAGGTTCGAGCGATTGCGGGACGCGTAGTCGAGGACCGCGCGCTCAACCTCAATCATGTAGTTGATGCCATCGCGGAGGTGGAAGGCTCCGGGCTCACGCGGCATCGGCCAGTCACTCTTGGCGAGCTGCTTCTCCGGGATGAACGGAATCTGCATCGGCGTCGGGTGACCGATGACCTCGGTCAGAATGCCGATCTGGTTGCGGTAGTAAGGCGTGGTGCGCATGCCGCCGTTCCACCACGTGGAGTACGAGGCGCCGGAGCGCATGGCCGAGCCACCCATGTTGTTCGCGATCAGGCGGGCATGCATGGCGGAGCCGACCTGCTCGATGCCAATGATGACCTGCGGATCAATGTTGTAATTGAACGGATCGCGGAAGGGCGGAATGTAGATCACCTGGCCGGCGGGGCCGGTCTGGTGCACGTTGTGCATGATCTGCGGGATCCAGTCGACGAAGAGCACGCGGTTCTGCGCGATCGTCTCCTTCATCACGTGCATGATGCCGTCACG
>CAYZCV010000115.1:0-11615 GCA_964476965.1 uncultured Opitutus sp.
TGTCCCGACGGAGGGATGAGAACCCTGGGTTCGACGGAGTCCCGCGACGGCGGGACGTAGACGGGGCCCCGAGTTTGCTCGGGGAGTGCGCAGCACTGCCGCGGATGCGGCACCAATCCCTCCCTCTCCGCCATTTTTTGCTCCCGGGCGGAAGAGCCACCGACCCGTCCCGCCCGGATTCCGGGTGTCCCGACGGAGGGATGAGAACCCTGGGTTCGACGGAGTCCCGCGACGGCGGGATAAGACGGCCCCGTTCAGCGGCTGCGGCCGGCGGCGATCAGCGACTCGAGGCGGGAAATCATGGCCGCACCGACGTCGGGGTGCTGGCTCATCAGATCGGTCGTCTCGCCGGGATCCTGCGCGAGGTCGAACAATTGAAAGCGAGGGACGGCCGTCCGGACCCGGGTGCGCTCGACCACCTCGTTGTTGGTCACCCCGGAGTCGTGGCGGACCAGTTTCCAGTTCCCGGCGCGAAAGCCAAAATTCCCCGTGCCGCCGTTGTCCTGCTGGATGATGTGCTCGCGGCCCTTGGCCCCCGGAGTGCCCAAGAGGGCGGAGGAAAGATCAAAACTGTCCCCGCAGGCGTCCAGCGGGAGCGGCGTGCCGGTGAGCGCCGCGAAGCTGGCGGCCAGGTCGATGGTGGACACGATTTCGGAGGAGACGCCGGGTTTGATCCGCCCCTTCCACCACGTGATGAACGGGGTTCGGGTCCCGCCCTCAAATACGTTGTATTTCCCGCCGCGATACGGACCGGCCGCACGATGGTCGCCGCGAAGCTCAAGCGCGCGGTCGCGATAGCCGTCATCCATCACGGGGCCGTTGTCTGAGCAGAACACGACGAGCGTGTTTTCGGAAAGGCCCAATCGGTCGAGCGTCTTCATCAGTTCGCCGACGCACCAATCGAGCTGAAGGATGGAGTCGGCGCGCGGACCGAGGGCGGTCACGCCCTGGAACCGCTCATGGGGAACCCGGGGCACGTGAAGGTCGTGCGAGGCGAAGAACAGAAAGAAGGGCTGATCCCGGTTGGCTTCCAGCCAAGCATTGGATTTCTCGACCCACTTGTCCGCGAGGTCCTGATCGCGAAACCGGGCGGACTGACCGCCGGTGTAGAAGCCGATCCGCGAAATGCCGTTGTGGATGGTCTCGTTGTGTCCAAAGGACCAGTCGAGGGCGAGGGTGTCCCGGTGGGTGACGCCCGTGGGGTGATCCTCGGCTGGCTTCCGGTCGCCGACCCACAGGGGATCCCGGGGGTCGAGATTCAGCACGCGGTCATTTTCCACATAAACTTGTGGGACCCGATCATTGGTCGTGGGGAGAAGGAAATTGTAGTCGAAGCCGATTTCACGCGGGCCGGGCGCGAGGCGCCCGTTCCAGTCGGGCCCGATGCCGGCCTCGCCGAGGCCGAGGTGCCATTTTCCGACCACGGCGGTACGGTAGCCGGCCGAGCGGGCGAGGTCGGCGATCGTCACCGTGTCCGGAGGAATCAAGAGCGGACCGTTGGGCGGTGCGATCCCCGTGCCCGTGCGACGAAAGGCGTAGTTCCCGGTGAGAAACGAGTAGCGGGTCGGCGTGCAGGTGGAGGCGGAGGCATAGCCGCTCGTAAAGCGGAGACCCTCGGCGGCGAGCCGGTCAAGATGGGGAGTCTGGTAGGCCGTCGCGCCGTAAGCGGAAAGATCCCCGTACCCGAGGTCGTCGGCCATGATGACGATAACGTTGGGTTTCTCGCCGGCAGCTTGGGCGATCGTGGACAGGGCGAGGGCGACAAAAAAGGCGAAGCGATTCATGGGAAAAGGGGCGACCCAAATCGAATGACGCTCGTTGACGAGCGTGCGGTGTTCGAACCTGGAGGCGGGGTATCGGCACCCTAGGCTGTCCGCCCTTGCAGTGAAGAAGAATCCATAGAAAACGCGCGGGTCCGCCTTTGTCCGGCGATCGCGTTTTCCAGATCTGCGCGACACCGGATTTTCGGCCCGGTGCTTGGCGTACGCGTTGCGTTGGTCCGGCTTCGTTTAAGCTCGCGGGTGCACCGACGGTTGGCTACTTGCTCTGCCCTCGCATGGATACCCCTCGAGGAAGCGTAGGTTCGGCTTTGCGCCGGCTGTCCCTGGTTCAATGGATGCTGCTCGCCGTGCTTGGAGGGATCCCGCTCGGATTTCTCGCTCCCGAGTTTTCCGCAGACATCAAGGTCGTGAGCGATGTCTTCCTCCGGCTGATCCGCGCCATCATCGCCCCGGTGCTCTTCGGCGTGCTGGTCCGGGCGATCGGCTCGGCCGGCTCGATGAACGACCTCGGCCGGCTGGGTTGGAAGTCGATCGTCTGCTTCGAGGTTTTCTCGACGATCGCCCTGCTGCTCGGCTGGTTCGTTGCGGTCGTCTTTCAACCGGGGATTGGCGTCAATCTTGCCTCCCAGCCCGTGCCGGCGGCGGCGCCGGTCACGTTCAGCACGGTGCTCATCAATGCGGTGCCAACCAGCCTGATCGATGCGATGGCGCGGGGCGATGTGCTGCAGATGGTGGTCTTCTGCACAATCTTCGGCGCCGCCTGCCTTTCGCTCGGCGAGAAGGCCAAGCCCGTGGTGGCCTTCGCCGATTCGCTGGCGGAGGTCGCGTTCCGCTTCACTCATTTCATCATGTACTTCGCGCCACCGGCGGTCCTGGCCGCCATGGCCTCGACGGTCGCGGGCGGAGGCGTGAATGTGCTGCTCGGACTGCTCAAGCTGTTCCTCTCCGCCTGGTTCGCCCAAGTCTTCTTCCTGGTGGTGATTCTCGGCGGTGCGCTGGTGCTCTTCCGCGTGCCGCTGCGTCCGTTCATCCGGGCGGTGCGCGAGCCTTTCCTCGTGGCCTTCGCCACCACGTCCAGCGCGGCGGCGCTCCCGCAGACGCTCGAGCAGATCGAGCGCTTCGGCGTGCCCCGGCGCATCATGGGCGTCGTCGCCCCGCTCAGCATCAGTCTGAACCTGAACGGGAGCACCATCTTCCTCGGACTCGCCACGCTTTTCGTGGCGCAGGCCGCGGGGATCGATCTTTCGTTCGAGCAACAGCTCTTCATTCTCCTCACGCTCAAGGTCACCAGCAAGGGCGTCGCCGGCATCCCGCGCGCCAATTTTGTCGTGCTGGCCGCGCTCTTCCAGAATTTCGGTCTGCCCCTCGAGGGCCTGGCTGTGCTGCTCGGAATCGACGCCCTGATCGATCCGATCCGCACCAGCGTCAATGTGGTGAGCCACAGTGTGGCCCCGGTTGTGGTGGCGCGCTGGGAGGGCACCGATTTCTCGAAGACTGACCGGCCCGCGGAAACCGCTGCACTGTAGCCGGGGTCGCGGACCCCCGGGGAATTGATGCCTGGTCGGCTTGGTCGCGCGCGTTGGACGCCCGGCGAGCGCGCCTGCGTTCCCGCGAGCCGGGCGACGCTCGTGCCCTCGGACCGGGCTCACCGAGCCCGGTCCCGGATCCCCTCGTTCAGGGCGCCTTCGCCGCAGGGGCAGGCGTCTGCAGGTCTTCCGCGCGGTAGTAGCCCGACTGCGCCGCCGTGGCTGCGCGGATGGCTTTGACGGTATCGGGTACGATCACGCTGGCATTGTGGCCAAAGCTTTGGCGGACGTAGGTCGCGACGCCGGCGATCTCCTGATCGGAGAGCATCCCGCCAAAGCCGGGCATCGGTGGCGTGAGCTCCGCGGTGTAGCGCTTGCCGTTGACCGTGATCTCGCCGCTCAGGCCGTGAAGAATGATTTTCACCAGGCGCTCCGGGTCGCCGGTCACCCACTCCGATCGCGCGAGCGGGGGATAGATGCCCTCGACACCTTCGCCCTTGGCCTGGTGACAGGTGCCGCAGTGTCCGTCGCGTGAATAGACCTCGCGTCCGGTCGCCCAGAGCTTGCTGCCGGTCTCGCCCAGGCGGTTGAAAATGCCCTTGGGGATCGCATTGGGATCCTCGGCACCGAGCTTCCCGAACTCGAGTTTCTCCGCGAGGAGCGTTTGCGCCGCGGGGATCTCCGCGAGATTGATCCGACCGGCCTGCGCGAGGTTGCGGGCCTGATCCTGCAGAGGCACCATCGTGTAGAGCACCGCATTCTTCATCCAGGGATCGACCGGGTGACGGAGCGCCTCAAGCACAACGGAGGCTCCGTCCTCGCCGCCCACCCACGAGGCCGCGACCACGGCCTCCAGGCGGACGCGAGGATGCGGGTCTCCGGCCGCGCGCCGCAGGAGCGCCGCGTGATTGGGAAGCTTGCGGAACTCGTGCCGCACCACGCGGGCCGCGGCAGCGCGGAGCTGGGGCGCTTTACCGGTCAGGCAGCGCTCGAGCAACTCGGGATCGATCCGCTCATGAGCCCAGGTGACCCACAGGGCCTCGAGCAGGTGACGTTCGTAGTGCGGATCCGCCCGGTCGAGCCGTGCGACCCAGGCCTTCACCGCCGGGAGAACCTCGGCGGTCGGCCGGCCGCGCAGCTCGCGCTGCGTGCGGTAGCGGCTGCGGTACTCCGGCAGTTTCAGATTATCGAGCAGCGTGGTGACCGCGGCGCCGTCCACCTCCGCCCGCGCGACGAGTGGCCGCGCCGGATAGGTGATGCGATAGATGCGCCCGCGCTCATGGTCGCGGTTCGGATCGCGCGCGGAGTGCTGCATGTGACCGATCAGCGCGTTGTGCCAGTCGAGGATGAGGAGCGAGCCGTCCGGTGCGAACTCGAGGTCCACCGGACGGAAGTTCGGATCGGAGGATTTCAGCAGGTCGAAGCGGTAGTCGCCGCGGAAGCCCGAGCCATCATCGCGCATCTTGTGCTGCTTGGTGCCGAGAAACCCGATCGAGTTGTTGACGAGGAAATCGCCCTGCACCTCGTCGGGGAAGTGGCGGCTGGAGACGAATTCGGTGCCGGAGGTCGGACGCACGCGGTGCTCGGTGAACATCGTTTCCTCCGGATACTCGATGCCGAAGGGAAGCTGCAGCGAGAGGGGCAGCATCCAGAAATTATTACCTGAGGAGGCGTCGGAAATGAAGTCCTGCCCCCAGTCGTCGAATGAGATGCCCCAGGGATTGTTGTAGTCGTACTGACTGTAGCGCACCAGCCGCCAGCTCTTGGGATCGAAGCGGAACACACCGCCGTCATTCGCGCGGATGCAGCCGTAGGGGGTCTCGACCTGCGAATGAAGGAAGCGCCCCTCGAGCAGGTAGAGCGCGCCGCGGGCATCCGACGTGAACGCGCTGATCGCGTGGTGGGTGTCGTGCGAGTCGAAGCCGTGCATCAACACCTCCTGGCGGTCCGCGCGGTCATCGCCATCGAGATCCTGCAGCAGAACCAGATTGGGTTGCTGGGTGACGTAGACGCCCTCGGGCGCCAATTCGAAGCCGATCGGCAGGTGCAGGCCGCTCGCAAACACCGTTTGCTTGTCGGCCCGGCCGTCGTGATCAGTGTCCTCGAGGATGATGATCTTGTCGTCGGGCATCGGATCACCCGGCTTGTAGTGCGGGTAGGACGGCATGACCGCGACCCAGAGGCGGCCCTTGTTGTCGAAGGTCATCTGGACCGGATCCTTGAGTTCCGGGAACTCCGTCTCGGCCGCGAACAGATTGATGCGGTAACCCTCCGGCAGCGTCATCAGGCTCTTGGCTTCCTCGCCGGAGAGGTAGGTGATCGGGCGGTTGTAGTTGGTGGTGACCGGATCGAGTTTGCGGGTGACCGAGTCGTCCACGACGCCCTGGCTTTCGCCGCGGCTCGCCTGGGCCCAGACTTGGGCGTCGCGGAGCACGGTCATCTCGCGGATTTTTTCGATCTCCTGGGGGTAGTTGAAATCGCCGAAGGGCTTGTAGCGCCGCCCATAGGCGTGGACGCCGTTCAGCATCCGGTAGTCATTCAGCCAAAACCAATTTTTCTCGTAGATCAGCGCGCGGAGCCGTTCCGGATCGCTGCGGGACACGGCCACGCCGGAGCCGTAGAGGCGGTCCACCAGCTCGGCGCCGATCCGGCGATCGCCGGCCTCATTGAGGTGCGCGCCGTTGATGGTGAGCGGCATCGCGTCGGCCGCGTACCAGGCTTGGCTCGGAGCAAAGAGATCGATGAAGGGAACACCCTTGGCCGCCGCGACCTGGCGGATGGCCTCGGTGTAGAGCGCGAGGTTCGCATTCTCCTTCTTGCCATCGGGCAGGTCGCGTGTGGCCGAGAGGTCCTCGAAGGCAATGGGCGAGACCAGCACGAGTTGCGGGGCGCTCCGGCCATTGTAGGACTGCGTCCGGGTGTGATCGACAAAGGCGGCGACCTCGGCGGCGAAGCGGTCCACGCCGGCCGGGCCGTCGAAGGATTCGTTGAAGCCGAAGAAGGCGATCACCGTGTCGGCCTTGGCGATCCTCAGCCACTCGTCGGGGCTGGGCAGGTGGCCGACGCCCCAGTGCATGGCGAACTCCGGCCGGAACTCCTGCGCGCCCGGGAAGGCCCACGGATCGGGCCGGCCCGCGCGGGGCCGGTAGGCGGGCGTGTCACCCGAGTGCCCGAGATTGCGCACGGTCAGCTTCTTGTCCGGGAAGCGCTGGTGGAGCAGCGTTTCAAAATAGCCGTAGTACTGCATGCGCTCGGCCAGCGCGTTGCCGATGAGCGCGATGTGCTCACCCTCGGCCGGAGGGGCAAGGGGCGTGGAGGCGGCGCGCGCCGGGACGGACAGGAGGGTCGCCACCGCGGCCGTGACGACGTTGAGAATCGCAAGATTACGGAGCAGGGAGCGCATGAGGAGCGAGGGCGTGGGCGGAAAAAAAAGAACGTGTCAGGCCTTGGCCGACGCGCTCGCGGCGGCGACGTGCTGACGGATGAACCGGTAGCCGGACTCGGCGATGTCCCAGGTTTCGGAGAAATTGCGCCACACGTTGATCGCGTTGGCGAACCCCGGGTCGGCGCGGGTAAAGGCCTCGATCGTCAGCCAACCCTCGTAGCGGGTGGCGTGCAGGGTCGCGAAGACCTCATCCCATTTCACATGCCCGGCCCCGGGGGTCCCGCGGTCGTTCTCGCTGATGTGCACATGGGAGAGGACGGGCCGGATCGTACGAATGGCGCCGGCAAAGGTCTTTTCCTCAATGTTGGCGTGATGCGTGTCGAACATGGCCCGGACCTGCGGATGCCCGACCTGGTCGATCAGCGAGCGCAGCTGGGTCATCGTGTTGCAGAGGTAGCACTCGAAACGGTTCAGCGCCTCGACCGCGAGGACCACCTTCGCCTTGGCCGCATGGTCACCGACGGCCGCGAGCACCTCGGCGCTGCGCTTGTACTCGTCCGCCGTGGGCTCGGCCCGCGTGAAGGTGGCGAAAGCGGAATGGTACGGACCGCACAGCACGGTCGCGCCGGCGGCCGCGGCGTGATCGACGGCCTGTTTGATGCGATCAACGGCGCGTTGGCGGACGGCCGCGTCGGGTGACACGGGGTTCTCGTCCGGCCCGACCCCGAGCACCGCGGTGGAGGCCATGCCCAGACCTTGAAGGTGACGGCCGAGTCGGCGGTAGGCCTGCTCATCCTGACTGGCCATGAAGAACTCGACGCCGTCGTAGCCGATGGTCTTGAGCCGGTCGATCACCGGAAAAAGGTCATCCGAAACGGTGCCGGACCAGGCGAGGAGATTGAAGCCAATGGGGTTCATGATGGTGAGCAAAAAAGGGGAGGGGGCGCGCAGACGGGGAGGCGCCTCAGCGGTTGCCGGGGCTCACGTAGCCCTCGGGAGCCTTGACGAAGGACAGCGGCGCCGTCGTCCGGCCGAGGCCGAAGTCCGAAGGCCGCAGAGCGCGCGTCGGGAAGGCCGCCGGGTCGCGCACGAAGCCATAGAAGGTCGGCTGAAACGGGTCGACAAAGGCCACGTCGGCCGCGGGGGGGACGGGGGCGCCGACCAGATGGAGCGAGGCATTAATTATCAGCCGGCGAAGGTCTTCGCTGAGCAGGTCGACCGACGCGCCCATGGTCGTGCAGAACGCCTGCCCCGGCTTGCCGTTGGGCACCTGGTAGCCGCGGACCCACGCCAGCGGCATCATTGGGTCGTTCTTCGGCCCCGCAAGTGCGGGGGAGTCGGCATTCAGGGTTGTCGTGACCTGACCCCTCAGGAGGATGGTGGCGTCGCTCCCGAGGTTTTTGATCCCGTAGACATCGCTCGGGCCGAAGACATCGCGGACGCCACGGAGGATGGGGTGCTGCGCGTGGGCGGGCTCGATGACGCCACGGGTGCCCTCGACCATGTGGCGGCCATGGTGGTTGATCCAGGTTTCACCGAGGACGTTGAGCCCGAAGTCTTTCCAAACAATCCCGTCGGTCACCGCATCACCGGTGAAGGCATGGGTGGCGGTCCGGAGGCCGATGACCGGCCGGCCTTTTTGCAGGTATTCAGCGATAAAGCGGAGCTGCTCCGCCGGCAGGCGCCGAAACCGGGTCGAAATGATGAGTAAATCAGCGTCGGCCAGGGCTTCGAGACCGGGGATGTTGGTCTGGAGATTGGGATCGATCAGGCCCGTGGCGGGATCGATCGCAAACAGCACCGTGCAGTCAAAGCCGTGGCGTTGGCTCAGGATCTTCGCGAGCATGGGGAGCGCCTCCTCCGAACGATACTCCTCGTCGCCTGAGATCAGGACGACCTTGCGGCCTTGGCCGGGGCCCTCGCGGCCCTTCAATTCGAGCGTGGTTTCGGCTGCCAGGACGGCGGCGGGCAGGCAGGTGGCAAGCACGGCGAGCAGGAGGAGGCGAACGAGCTTCATCGGGGCGGGGGGCTTGAGGCGGTGCAGGCGACCGCGGGAGGCCAGGGGAGGGCAGGCGAACGAAGGGCGGGGTGGGCGGTGGAAATTGGCGCATCTCCTGATTCCTTGTCGATCCATTTGCTTGCGATCGCCGCGGGGAATTGGGGCGAATCGTTAGATTAGCTTGCCGTCGCCAGGCAGGGAACACCGGCTGGCGTGAAGACCGCCGTTCCCGCGATTTCGCCAAAAGCGACTTGCGCGCAGGAAAGCCCTTCCCAACCATTACATTTTCACGGACTCTTTCCTCCCTCCCAACTTTTGACGCCATGGTCTCGCCCAACACCGAACTCGCCTACAACAGCAAGATTGAGGGTGAAGTGATCGTCTCCCGCGTCGATGCGGTGATCAACTGGATCCGCTCCAACTCCATCTGGCCGATGCCAATGGGTCTCGCCTGCTGCGGCATCGAGCTCATGGCCGTCGGCGGCGCCCGCTTCGACATTGCCCGCTTCGGCGCCGAGGTCATGCGCTTCTCCCCGCGCCAGGCTGACTGCATGATCGTGGCCGGTACCGTGACGTACAAGATGGCTCCCCACGTCCGCCGCATCTACGACCAGATGGCCGAGCCCAAGTGGGTTATCGCGATGGGCGCCTGCGCCAGCTCGGGTGGCATGTACCGCAGCTACGCCACGCTCCAGGGCGTGGACCGCATCCTTCCCGTCGACGTCTACATCAGCGGCTGTCCTCCGCGTCCGGAGGCCGTCCTCGACGCCTTGATCAAGCTGCAGGACAAGATGAAGCGCGAGCCCTCGGCCAAGCGCCTGACCGCCTGAAACCGACTCCCCTTGCAATGACCGCGCCCGCTGACGTCACCGCCGCCCTCCAGGCCAAATTTCCCTCGGTCACTCCGCGCGCCAGCGGGGACCACGTCGCCGTCAACGTGGCGGCAACCGACGCCGTCGCGGCGCTCAAGTACCTGCGCGACGAGTTCGCCTACGACATGCTGGTCGACGTGACCGCGATCGATTGGGCGGAGGGCGCGTCGCCCCGGTTCACCGTGGTCTGGCACCTGCTCTCGACCACGGGGCACACCTACCTGCGCGTGGCCGCGGATTGCGCGAATGACGCCGAGCCCGCGATGCCGACCGTGACTGGTCTCTGGCCCTCGGCGGACTGGCACGAGCGCGAGACCTACGACCTGATGGGCATCACCTTCACGGAGCACCCGGACCTCCGCCGCATTCTGATGTGGGACGGCTATCCCTATCACCCGCTGCGCAAGGACTTCCCCCTCGCCGGAATTGAGACGGCGCTGCCGGATATCGAGGTCGCCGCGGAAACCGGTGCGGCCGTCCTGCCGGCCCCCATGATGGGCGGCCCCTTTGTCGCCTCCGCGGGCGAAATGAACCTGACCGAGGCCGAGCCGCGCGCCAAGGACGAGAGCTGGAACGAGCGCAGCGCAAAGCGCGAATAAGACCCTCAAGCCATGGCCACTGAATTTGCTTTTCCCGACAACGCCGCGAAGACGGCGGCGAACGCCCCGGCTGAATTTCAGACCGAGAAGATGTCGCTCGCGATGGGCCCCTCCCATCCGTCCACCCACGGCGTGCTGCGCCTGCAGCTCGAGCTCGACGGCGAGATCGTCACGAAGTGCGACCCGGTGCTCGGCTACCTGCACCGCGGCGACGAGAAGATCGCCGAGAACATGACCTACAACCAGTTCGTGCCGTACACGGACCGGTTGGACTACCTGGCGCCGCTCGCCAACAACGTCGCCTACGCGATCGCGGTCGAGAAGCTCGCCAAGCTCGAGCTCCCGCCCCGTTGTCAGGCCATCCGCGTCATCATCAGCGAGCTGGCCCGCATCTCGTCCCATCTGCTCGGTCTCGGCGCCTTTGCCATGGATACCGGCGCCTGGACGGTGTTCCTCTATCAGTTCACCGAGCGTGAAAAGCTCTACAAGCTCTTCGAAGAGCTGACCGGTGCGCGCTTCACCACCAGCTACACCCGCATCGGCGGCGTGGCCCGCGACCTGCCCGAGGGCTGGACCGGCCGCGTCGAGGCGTTCTGCGAGCAGTTCCTGCCGATTCTCGACGAGATGCTCGAGATGCTCACCCGCAACAAGATCTTCATGGATCGCACGGTCGGCGTGGGCGTCATCTCGAAGGAAGACGCCATCGGCTACGGCCTGACGGGTCCCAACCTGCGCGGCTCCGGCGTCTCGCTCGATCTCCGCAAGGACAAGCCTTACAGCGGCTACGAGCAGTACGACTTCGATGTCCCCGTCGGCACCAAGGGTGATTCCTATGATCGCTACCTTGTGCGCGGCGAGGAGATGAAGCAGGCGGTCCGCATCGTGCGTCAGGCCATCGCCAAGCTCCCCGGCGGCGAATGGTACGCGAAGGATGCCGTCCGCATCTTCGCCCCCCGCAAGGAAAAGGTCCTCACCTCGATGGAGGAATTGATCAACAACTTCATGATCGTGACCGAGGGCCCGCAGATGCCGGCCGGCGAAGTCTACTTCGAGGCCGAGAACCCGAAGGGCGCCCTCGGCTTCTATGTCGTCAGCAAGGGCGGCGGCGTGCCCTGGCGCCTGAAGATCCGCAGCCCCTCCTTCTGCAATCTCTCCATCCTCCCCAAGGTCTGCCAAGGCAACCTCATGTCGGACGTCGTGGCCATCCTCGGCTCGCTGGACTTCGTGATGGGCGAGTGCGACCGGTGAAAACTCCAAAGAATCCAGAAGTCAGAAGTCAGTATCCAGAATCTCCCATCCGCTGATCCTGCCGACTCCTGAATCCTGACTACTGACTCCTTTTTCCAGCTGTGAATCTCAAGCCCGAAACCCTCCAGCGTATCGACGACGTCATTACGCACTACCCGGTCAAGCGGAGCGCCACGCTCCCGCTGCTGCATCTCGTGCAGGAGGA
>CAYZCV010000116.1:0-11576 GCA_964476965.1 uncultured Opitutus sp.
TCGCGCGTGGGGGAGACCCAGATTTCCTCGAACCTGCGCGGCCCATCAGGCCCTCCTTCCGGCGGGGCGCTCGACGCGGACGGGGCGTTCGCGACGCCGGGGATGGCGATGGACTTTTCAGCGACAGAGACAGCGCGAGGTGCTGATCGCGTGTTGATCACGGCGAGCATGGCAACATTGGCCAGCGCCGACACGGCGAGGAAGACGACGAGTGATTTCATGGCAGACGCGAGGGGAGCTGACGCTGCAGGGGAGACCTTGAATATGTAGTCTATTTGCATTCGGTAAAGTTCGGTTTTGGCTTTTCGCTTGGATGCCTGCGGGGAGGGGCGCAGCCTGCGCGGTTCTCGCATGCCCTCCTCCCAAGCCCAACGTACGCAGGCGCTCCTGATGCTGCTCGTCGCGAATCTTTTCTGGGGGCTGAGTTTTCCGGTGATCAAGGCGGTCGTGCTGGTGCACGAGCAGGTGCTGCCGGGCAGCGGGAACTGGTTCATCACGGCGATGACGCTGGCGCCGCGCTTTGTGTTCGCGCTGATCATCCTGGTGGTGCTGCAGGGACGAGGGATCCGCGATTTCTCCGGCGGGGAAGTCCGGCAGGGCGTGGCGCTCGGGCTCTTCGCGGCGGTTGGGATGATTTTCCAGAACGATGGGCTGCAGTTCACGGAGGCCTCGACCTCGGCTTTCCTGACCCAGTTCTATGCGATCATGATTCCCGTCTACCTCGCGCTGCGCGGCCGACGGAACCCAGGCTCACGGGTCTGGATCGCCTGTGTTCTCGTGCTCGCCGGCGTGGCCATCCTGGGGCGATTCGACTGGCGCACGCTGCACTTCGGGCGGGGCGAGTGGGAGACGCTGCTGAGCTCGGTCTTCTTCATGGGCCAGATTCTGTGGCTGGAGCGGGCGGAGTTTGCCGGCAATCGGCCCGGCAAGATCACGATCGTCATGTTTGCGACCGAGGCCGTGGTGTTCACGGGACTCGCGCTGGCCACGGCTCCGTCACTGGCCGCGATGGCCGTCCCGTTCACGTCGCCGGCGTGGCTGCTGTTTACGCTGACGCTCACGTTCTTCTGCACGATCGGTGCGTTTACGATCATGAACACGTACCAGCCGCGCATCACCGCGACGGAGGCGGGGCTGATCTACTGCATCGAGCCGGTGTTCGGCTCCTTGCTTGCCCTGTTTCTGCCGGGTCTGTTCTCGGTCTGGGCCGGAATTGCCTACGGCAATGAGACGGCAACCTGGACGTTGCTGCTCGGCGGCGGGTTGATCACGGCGGCGAATCTGCTGATCCAGTTCAAGCCAGCCGCGAAGGCGCGCTGAGGCTTCAGCGCGTCGGTGCGAAGCGTCCGTCGCGGAGGAAGGCGCGGACCTGGTCGATGACCGGCCGGCGATACTGCAGCCAGGTGTGCGAGACGGGCATGACGAGGTGGTCACTCATGCCCTCCAGTCGCGTGCTCGCGACGCTGACCTTGCCGTCATTCGGGCCCGGCCCGACCCAGTGCGAAAAAAGCGGGTTGAGGGTGTGGTCGCCCGCGATGATTCCGAGCGGGGCCGGGTGCGTCCACGGTCCGAGCTTCGGGGGCAGGGCATCGGCGCCGGTGCCCAGGCGGAGGCCATTGACTCCGGTGAAGATGCGGAAGGCCCACCAGTCGCCGACGCGATCGACCAGACGGGTGCCGTGATTGGGTGGGGCGATCATCACAACGCGGCCCAGATTGGCGGGGGCGTGTCCCTGCAGAAAAAGGCGCAGCGCGATGCCGCCCATCGAGTGGGTGACGACATGCAGCCGGGGCGCGCGCTCGGCACGGTGGGCGGCCAGTTGCGCCGGGATCCATTCCTGCGCGATCTGCTCGAGGGGCAGGGAGCGTGAGGGGTAGGAAACGTTGATCACCCGATAACCGTCATTCGTCAGCGCGGTTTCAATGCGTTGCATGGCCCAGGCGCCGAGGCCGAGTCCGTGCAGGAGCAGGACCGCCTCGGGCTCCTCTTGGGCGGCGAGCGGGGTGGCCATGACCAGGGCGAGGAGGACGGACCGCAGGCGGCGGTTCATGCGGCGGCGGCCGCGGGCCTGCGTCCGTCACGGATCGCATGGACGGCGCGCCAGGTGACGGCCGAGAGCACAAGCGCGCCGCCCGCCAGGGCGAGCGGGGCTGGGCGCTCGCCGAGGGCGATGAGAACCCAGACGGGGTTGAGGATGGGCTCAATCACGGGGATGAGCACCGCCTCGAGGGCCGAGACATGGCGGATGGCGCGAACATACAGCCAGTAGGACAGGCCGAGTTGGACCACGCCCAGCGTGAGAAGTGCGGCCCAGCCGACGGCAGGGAGGGGCGGGGCGTCGATGATCCAGGGCAGTCCGATGGCAAAGGCGAGGAAGTTGCCGAGAATCACCGACTCGACGGGCGATCCGTCCTTTTGATGGCGGAGGGCGATGGTCATGACGGCAAAGGAAAGCCCGCTCAGGATGGCCACGGCATTCCCCAACACATTGGCCAGATCGAGTCCGCCGGCGAAGAAAAGCCCCATCCCGACCAGCACGACCCCGATGGTGATCCAATCGGCACGAGTGGTGCGCTCGCCGAGCAGCCAGGCCCCGAGCAGGGCGACCCAGATGGGCGCGGTGTACTGGAGGAGAATGGCGTTCGCGGCGGTCGTGAGCTTGGTCGCGATGCAGACCGAGGCGGTGCACAGCGCGTAGGCGAGCGCACCGTAGAGCCGGACCCGCGAGCCGCGGAGCGAAATGCCGCGATTGAGGGCCAGCAGCACGAGGCCCGCGAAGAGCCCGCGCATGCCGGCGACCGCCAGCGGATGCCAGGGTACGACTTTGATCAGCAGGCCCCCAATGCTCCAGCCGAGCGAGGTCAGGACCAGCAGACCAACGGCGCGGGAGTGGGCGGAGGGCGCGGAAGGGACGGAGGCGGTCATGACGGCACCCGCACTGCTCGCAAACCCGGCGAGGGTCGGCGACTCAATTCGTGCGGGCAGCCGAACCGGCGAGGGCGTCGATGACGATTTGGGGCGTCAGGAGTTCGGGCAGGATCTCCGGCTCCGGGCGGTCGGCGCGGTAGACCAGATTGAAGGGAATGGCGCTGCGGTTCCACTTGGCCAGTTCGGCGGTGATGCGCGCGTCCTTGTTGGTCCAGTCAGCCTTGAGCGCGACCACGTTGCGATCGGCAAAGGTTGCGAGGACCTCGGCGGACGAGAACACGACCTTCTTGTTGGTCTGGCAGGTGGCGCACCAGCGGGCGGTGAAGTCGACGTAGACCGTGCGGCCCTGCGCGCGAAGTTCGGCGACGCGCTCCGGGCTCCAGGCTTCCCACACCAGATCGGTGGGGGCGGCCGGGCGGGGCCAGCCGATCCAGCCGCCGACCGTGAGCAGGGCGAGGCCGCCGATCAGACCGAAACGCATGCGGCCGGCGGTGGAGCCGGGCGCGTGGTAGCGTCCGTAAAGCCAGGCCGCCATCGCGACGACCGTGAGTCCGAGCAGGGTCATCAGGAGGCCGCTCTCGGTGGTCTGGCCGGCGAGGACCCAGACGAGGTACCCCACCGTGGCGTACAGCGGGAAAGCCATGGCCTGCTTGAACGTCTCCATCCAGGCGCCGGGCCGTGGGAGGACCTTGACGGCTTGCGGGAAGATCGAGAGCAGCAGGTAGGGCACGCTCAGGCCGAGCGCGATTGCGGTGAACACGACGAACGATTCGGCGGTGGGCAGGGCGAGCGCGGCTCCCAGGGCGGGCGCCAGAAACGGGGCGCTGCAGGGCGTCGCGACCACGGTGGCGAGCACGCCGGTGAAGAAGGAGCCGCTGTAGCCGTCCTTCATCTGCAGATTGGCGCCGACGCCGGTCGCGCCGAGGCCGAACTCGAACACGCCGCTCATGCTGAGGGCGAAGACGAGCATGACGGCCGCCAGGCCGAAAACGAAGGCGGGTGATTGCAGCTGGAAGCCCCAGCCCAGTTGATCGCCGCCCGCGCGCAGCACCGCCAGGGCGCCGGCCAAGGCCCAGAACGAGAGCAGGACGCCCACGGTGAAGGCCACGCCGTGCAGGGTGATCAGTCGCCGATTGTTGCCGGATTGATTGACGAAGCCGAGGATCTTGATGCCGAGCACCGGGAAGACGCAGGGCATCAGGTTGAGAATCAGCCCGCCGAGGAAGGCGAGGGCGAGGGTGCCCAGCAGGCTGGTGCTGGCGGCGGGTGCGGTCCCGGTCGTCGGGGCCGGCGGGGGGACCGCCCCCAGGACGAGCGGAACATCGACGCGCAGGCCGGGCAGGGCGGCGCCAGCGAGCCAGCTTCCGCTGGTTGTGAGCACACCATTCAGCCGCGCGGTGGTCGGTTCCGCGGAGTCGGAGATCGGCAGATCCATCAGGATCTCGCCCACGGGGCCGCGGCGGACGTTCTGGGGCTTGTCGTACTGGATGAAACCATCGGCCGCAAAGAACCAGAGGCTCGCCGGATCCTTCACCGGCGCGTCGGCGCCGGGCTTGAGGCTGAGGGTGACCGTCGCGCCGGTGCGGGTGGCGGTGACCTCCCAGCCGGGGACGGAATCAGGCAGCGAGCGCAGACTGGCGGCGGCTTCGGCTCCGTGGCCCGTCGCGGGAGCGGGCGGTTCGGCCCGGATGGGAAGGTCCAGCGCGACCTTCGCGTCGCCGGGGATGCAGACATCCGCGCACATCAGCCAGTCAACGCTGGCGGCGAGGGCGACGCTGTCGCCGGGCGTGAGGTCGGCGGGGGGAGTGAGTGTGACGGGGAGGTAAGTGATCCCCTCGTAGCCGTTGCCGGTGATGTTGCCCTTGCTGTCGCGGATGATGCTCGGGGCGGGCCATTGGATCTCGCCGGCGGTCCAGCCCGGAGGAAGCTGCCAGGCGATGGACGTCGGGTAGCCCGTCCCGGCGTTCAGCCAATAGGTGTGCCAGTGCGCCTCATGCTCGAGCCGGATGGCGACCGTGATCGGGCGACCCGGTTGCACGGAGGCCTCGGTGGCGACTAGGGATGCGGTGACGTGTTGCGCCGTCAGCCCGGACGCGAGTGCGGCCAGGGCAAGAAAAACGGTGAGGAGACGGCGAATCGGCATGGGTGAACCTTAGCGGTGAGGGTGGGAGGCGCAACCCGCCGTCTTCTTCCCTCGGTTCAGGAAAGCCCCCGTCACCCGGGACGTCTCGTGATCAGTAGCGCAACGTAACATTCTCGCCATCAAGCGAAAACGTTGCGAAGCCGGGCTCGAAGGCCACCAGGCGGACAAAGACCGGGGAACCCTGCCACATGACGCTAATGATGTCCCCGGGCTTGCGGGGAGCGGAATTGACGACGAGCTGGCTGACTCCGCCGACGCGGACGAGTCCGGTGATGCGCAGGGTGGCGGCGATCAGCTGGAGGCGAGTGAAGGTGGGTGCGGCCGCGGTCGCGGTTCGCGTGGGTCCGCCGCCCGGGATGGGCAGGGTCGGCTCGGCTTCGGGGGAACCGATGAAGAAGGGGTTGTCCTCGAAGGCAATGGCCGGAGGGGGCGTGTCGCGGTGGCTGAACAGCGCTTCAATCCGGCTGCGGACCTCGGCATAGCGACGCTGCAACGCGGTCTCCTGCGCGGGCGCGGCGGCGTGGGCGGAGGCGGTGAGCCCAAGGAAGACAAGGCAGAGCGGCCGGAAGTTCATCGTTTGCCGAGGAGGTCGACGTTGAGATCGAGGGCAACGGAGTCGGGCTGGTCAGAACCGGCGGGGGCCGGCCGGCGGCGGAAGGCGAAGCTGGTCACCCGGACGAGACGCGGACCCACCTCAAGTTGGCGCAGGAATTCGGCGACTTGCTCGTAGGACCCGGTCAGACGCAGGGAGAACGACACGTGTTTGTACGGCGAGCGCGGGTCGGGCAGACTGGCCACCATCGGCTTGAGGTCCGAGAGGCGGGCCTGGGTGCGCTTTTCCAGACTGTAGAAGTAGCCGTAGTTCACGTCGACGGCGAGTTCGTCGACCACGTTGGTCTCGATGCGGCGGGTGACCTCGCGCACATACGCCAGCTCGGCGCGAAGGATGGGGGAGGCGGCGAGGGCACCGAGGGCAAATTCACCCTCGTCGGTGCGCTGGCGCAACTCGGCCTCGATCGGGGGGAGGCGCTGCCAGATGAACCAGGTGCCGGCGAAGGCCACCAGCCCGACCGCGACGAAGGCCACGCACCAGGGGTAGCGCTTCAGCCAGAAGAGTTCGGGTGTTTTGAGACGGGACATCGGTCAGCGTTTCCGAAACACGAGTTCGAAGTTCAGCAGATCGGCCCCCTCACGGCGGTCGAGGCTGGAGATCAGGATTTCACTGAACTGGGGTCCGATGACCTCGTCGGCGCGCAGCTTCACGACGTACTGCCCGAGCAGGCGGCTGGCGCGCTCGGAGTCCTCCGCGAGCGTGCCGCGGAGCAGTACTCCGCCGGCGTCGCCCGTCTCAATGGAGTCGATGATCATCGTCTCCGGGCGCGTGCGGGCGATGCGGGCGGTGAACGGGTGGACGAGCAGCTCCGGCTTCATGAGCGCGAAGGCCTGGTCGACCTTCACGGCCTCAGCGCTGTAGGCGCGCCGCAGCTGGTCGACCTCGCGCACGATTTCCTGATTCTCCGCAATGCGCGCATCCCAATCGGCAATGCCCTGCCGCATGCTCAGGTACTGGTAGCCAAGCCAGCTCAGCATCAGAATGCCGACGGCGGCAAACACCCCGCTGGCTGTGTGGAGCAGGAAGCGGGTGCCGACGATGGAGTCTTCCGGCAGCTCCGTCTCGAGCCGGCAGTCCACGCGCCAAGGGGCGACGACACGGGCGCTGTCAGGCGGCGGGCGCATGGTCGGCAACGGGCGGGGTGAGGTCGGCCACCAGTCCGAGGGTGGCCAGCCACGCCGCGCTGGGCGGAGGCGAGGTGAGCTCGAGGCCGGTGCGGTTGGCCCACGCGAGGACATCGGGTTCGGTGGTGGGGACGTCCACCGCCGCCGCGAGGGCGCGCGCGACCCAGCCGCGGCTGGCGGGAAGATGGCAGCACTGCATTGCGCCGATGACCTGCCCCGTCTGGTGCTCGAAGTAGTCGAAGGACAGGCGCAGATGGCGCGCGAACAGGCGCATCAGCCGGCGCTCATGGCGCTGCAGCTCCTCATCATGGAGATCGAGGCGGCGGCGGGCGGTCGCGAGATCCGCGCAGCCGAATTCCTTCATGGCGGCCTCCTCAATCGTCCGCAGCCCGCAGGGCAGGACGGGCTGCGTGTGCAGTCCGTTGCGCGCGAGGATGTAGATGCGGGTCTCGTCGGCCTCGATCTCGCAGACCGCGAGCGCCTGGTCGCTGCCGCTCTGCCCATGCACGCTGGCGGCGCTGCCGAGGGCGGACAGCGTGCCCACCTCGAGGCGCCGCGGGCGGATGTTGAGGGCGATGAGGGACTGTTGAAAGGTCCGGACCTCGGCCTTGGCAACGCCGACAATCAGTCCGGCCCGCGGGGTGCCCTCGCTGGCAAATGCGCGGCCGGAGTCGGCTTCGAGGGCGGCCAGCTGCCAGTCGCGCTGGGCGTCGACCCGGGCGAGGTTGCTGACGATGCCCGCGAGGTAGCCCGGTTCTTCCAGGCGGCGCGGGATCAGGGTGTCCCGAACCAGGACGCGGCCCTTGGGATGAAAGCCGCAGTAGCCGGTGATCCAGCGTGCCTCCTCGCGAAATTCGCGGCGAATCCAGCTGGCGAGCCCCAGCTCATCATCGAGGGGGATCTCCGCCATCGCGTCCACGCTCAGCGGCCGATCATCGGGACGGCCCAGGCGGGCGACGTGGACGAAGTTCGGGGTGACGTTGACGAGAGCGGCGTTCGACGGTTTTCGCGCGAGCATGCGAAGGGGCGAATGGCGACAGGAATTGCGAGTCAGGGCAAGCTTGGCACCGGCCCATGCCCGGTGCAAGTGCCCCGCGAACGCTTAATGGGTCCCGGTCGTGTCCTGCCGCTCGGTCACGCCGTAAGGACTGGCCAGGCCGTCGAAATAGGCGGTGCGGAGGCTCGTGTCGTAGTGAATCTTGGAGGCATTGCGCACGTTGATGCGCTTGGCCACGAACGATCCGTAGTAGTCGCTCGTCCCATAGAGGTCGAGGGTCGCCTCCGGGAGGTAGACCACGCCGTAGAACGGGGCGCTGGCGGGCTGGCTGATGTAGCCCGCGTTCCACGAGGTGCTGTAGCCGTAGATGGCGAGCTTGGCGGGCACCTTCGTGTCATTCCGGAAGCCGCCGCTGCTGGTGGAGTAGACGGCGCCGCCACCGAACAGCTCAAGCGAGCCGGTCGAGGCGATGGTCAGGCGGGCGCTGCCCCAAAGATAGAACGTGCCGGAGACGACGAGCTTGACTGGACCCACCACCGTGATGGTTCCGCTGCCCATCTGGATCTCGTCGGCGTAGTAGAGCGTGGGCTCGGTCGCGCCCTCGGTCCCGAGGGTCTGCGTCCCGGCGGAGATGGTGGCGCCAGCGCCGGTCGGAACATTGACACCGTAGAAAGGCTGGTTGACCGCGCCGTTGAGTCGGGAGGAATCGATCTTGGTCGTGGAGGGGGTGGCGGGACCCTTGAGCTCGGCGGACGTGGTCGCGTTGGTCAGGGCCGGGGTGGCGCTGTCAATGGCGACGTAGCCCTTGATTTTCGCGCTCTGCATCGTCACGCGGTCATTGCCCGCGACCACCGCGCCGAACTCGAAGGTTGAGGGGGTGGTTGAAACCGAGGAGTAGTAGCTGTCCACCGTGGCGCCGGTACCGGCGTAGAAGCGGACCTGGGCCGTGGCCTTGTCGCTCTGGCTCGCCCCGGCGAGCGCGTTCACGAACGTCGGCAGGGGCTCGACCGTGGTCTCGAAGCTGCGCTCGATCTGGGTGCCGTCGCCCAGCGTGGTGGTGCCGGTGACCGCGACCGTGCGGGCGCCGGGCTCGGACCAGGCGTCGGTTTCGCGGGTGACCGTGACCGTGACCTGGGCGGTGATCCCGTTCTCGTAGGTGAAGCCGGACGTCGTGCGCGTGTACGTGTCGCCGGCGCCGGTCCAGGAGGAAAAGTCATTCTTGTTCAGCGCCCACAGGGCCTGCTCCATGCCGATCTCGGCGAGGAGGCCACTGCGCTCAAACTGGAGGGACCGGGTGCTGGTCACCAGCGAGCGGTAGCACATCGCCATGTAGCTGGTGACCGCCATCGCCAGCACTGCGGTGAAGCAGAGAGCGGCGAGGAGGGCCGAGCCACGGGCGTTATTGCGGAGGCGCGTCATGTTACTGGATGAGCGCCTGGCTCGCGATGAGCAGGTTGGGCGACGCGGCCGTGCGCGTGGCGAGGGTGCCGCCGGAGGATGCGCGCAGCGCGCCGGTGAGCGTGAGCTGGACCTGACGGGTGTTGAAGGTGGTCGAGGTCGCGTTGCCGTTGCCGTCGCGCGAGGTGAAGACGGCGAGCGTCACATTCGAAACCAGCGACTCGGTCGTCGTGGCGGCGGTCGCCGTGACCGTCTCGGTGCGGGAGAGGGCACCGGGTGAGGCCGCGCTGCCGCTCCACGAGTAGGTCACGGTGCCGGTCGGCACGTTCATGACGAGGGAGGCGCTGCTGGTCGACGAAGCGACCGAGACAATCTTGGTGGCCGCGCTGATGTCGCGGCTGAACAGGGTGACCGCGCGCTGGCTGCGGCGGTCGAAGCTCTCGGTCGTGTTCAGGCGCGTGAGATTCTGCGCAAGGAAGAGGTACGCGCTCAGCATGCCGGCCATGACGATGGCGGACAGGCTCGTGCCGATCAGGAGCTCAACCAGGGTGAACGCGCGCCGCGAGCGGCTATGGACCTCAGTACGAAGCATGGAGTCCGTTCTTGCCGAGGTAGGTTTCGCCCGTGCGGGTGTAGACGCGCCCCGTGACCTTGCTGGTCCACTGGACGGAAAGGACGACGCGGCGCAGATCCGTCTGCACGTCGGAGACCGTTTTCTTCACGCTGAACGTCGGAGCGACGGTCTTGTAGGGATGGGCGTCGGGCTTGGAGGAAAGCAACGCGTACGAGGCATCCGTCTCCAGCGCGAGGATGTCGGCATTCGCGGCGGCAGTGCCGGTGTCGTCCCAGTCGAGCAAACGGAGCTGTCCGATCTCGTGCTGAATGATCTGCGCCGCGAGCGTCTGGCTGCGGGACGTCTCGAGCATCGCCGCCCCAATCGTGAGGGCCTGAATCAGACCCACGACACCGATGAGCACCACCGTGGCGGCAATGCAGACCTCGACGACGGTCATCGCGCGAGGAGAGGTGTAGTTGGGGCGGTTCATGGCTGGCCTAGGGAATACACCCTAAATGTTATGTTTACTCAGCCCGGTCAAGACGCTGCGCCGGTCCGGGTAAATCGCTCCGAATTATAGTTACGTAAGTCACTCATGAGTAGTGAGTGGCGGCAATTCAGACCGCCTCGTTTTTGGCGTAGAACTACCTATCAAATGGGGCCTTCACCCTATAGGCCCACTAGGCACGAATTGATCTAATCGCGAAAGATGTGAATATCCTACTTTTCCAGCTGATAGATAGCTATTTAAGCAATTGCAGTTTGAATGCGCAGGGGGGGAGAGCCTCTAACTGGGCTTAGTCGTCTGCGGGGACGATTTTTGACCCCTGATCAGGGGGGGCGGACCCGAGTTAGTGATCTTCTTCATGGTGATTTCCGTAACTGGGGGAAATTTTGTAATCGGGTTCACTTTTAGCCCGATGGTCCGAGTCTGGATCCGCGTTCGAATGTTCCCGGGCTGAATTTCGGGGAGACGGCGGCCGATAAATCTGTGCACGTCCCGCGCGAGCCGCTGAGAATCGAGGCCGCATGATCGTCGATTTTTCCACCCTTTCCCCGCGCGCGGCCTACGGCTGGATGACGGGCACAATCCTGCCCCGGCCGATCGCGTGGGTCTCGACAATCTCTCCGGATGGTCGGCCGAATCTCGCGCCCTTCAGTTTCTTTCAGGGCATCACGGCCAACCCGCCCACCCTGATGTTTGTGCCGGTCAATGCCCGCGACGGATCCAAGAAGGACACGCTGCGAAACCTCGAGCTCGTGCCGGAGTTCGTCGTCAATCTCGTGCCCACCGCCCTCGCGGAGGCTATGAATGCGACCGCTGCCCTGCTGCCCTACGGGGAGAGTGAGTTTGCGCATTTTGGCATCGCCGAGGCGCCGTCACAGCGGGTGAAGCCGCCGCGGGTCGCCCTCGCGCCGGTGGCCTTTGAATGCACCGTGCACCAGATCGTCCTGATCGGCGAGGGGCCGCTGGCGGCCAATGTCGTCTTCGGACGGATACAATTGGCGCATGTGCGCGACGAGGTCCTGTCCCCCGCGGGCGAGCCCGATCCGGTGAAGCTCGATCTGATCGGCCGCCTGGGCGGCGAAAGCTACACCCGGACAACGGACATCTTCGACCTGAAGCGGCCCGACCGCCGCTGACGCCGTGCGTCGGTCACCACACCGGCACTCGCCCCGATCCGAGTGTCACGTATTACGTGACACCCGGCTTGGGGCGGAACGTTTCCCGATTCGCGCGCCTGACGGGTTGCGAGGAGGCGGCGGAGGCGGTCCCCTGCAGAACGGGGGGCGGCGCTCGCAGACCAGTGTCACGT
>CAYZCV010000117.1:0-11506 GCA_964476965.1 uncultured Opitutus sp.
CCGGTGCGGATCCGGCGCGATTCCAAGTGGAATGTGCCCGAGCCCGAGCTCACGCTCGCGATCACCTCGCGCGGCCGCATCTTTGGCTACACGATCGGCAACGACATGAGTTCCCGTGACATCGAGGGAGAGAACCCTCTCTACCTCCCGCAGGCCAAGACCTACGACGGCTCGGCCGCGCTCGGCCCGGCGCTGCTGGTCACGGAGCAACCGCTCGCCCCCACCACCGAGATTGCCATCGCGATTCATCGGGACGGTGCGGCGGTCTTTGCGGGCGCGACCACCATCAGCCAGATCAAGCGCACCTTCGAGTCGCTCGCCGAATTCCTCTTTCGGGAAACCTCCTTTCCGCAGGGCTGCTTCCTGATGACCGGCACGGGCGTCGTGCCGCCGGATGCGTTCACCCTGCGCTCGGGCGACGAAGTGCGCATCACGATCGCGCCCATCGGCACGCTCAGCAATCCGGTGGCCTAATCTCCCTCTTCATGAATCTCCTTGGTCGAAGCCTCCTCGCCGGCAAGCCGGGCGCCCCCGGTGGTCCGGTTTTTCACGCGTTCAATCCCGCCACGGGTGCCACGCTCGAGCCCGCCTTTTGCGAGGCCTCCCTGCCGGAGGTCGACGCCGCGGTGCATGCGGCCGCCGACGCTTTTGAGAAATCACGGCTCCAGCCCGCGGAAGCGCGGGCCCGGCTGCTCGAGACGATGGCCGCGGAGATTGAGGCCCTGGGCGATGGGCTGCTGGCGCGGGCACAGGCGGAGACGGGCCTGCCCTTGCCTCGGCTGACGGGTGAGCGCGCGCGGACCTGCGGACAACTGCGTCTGTTTGCCGCGGTGGTGCGGGAGGGATCGTGGGTCGATGCGCGCATCGACCCGGCGCTGCCGGATCGCCAACCCCTGCCCCGGCCCGATCTACGCCGAATGCTGATCGCCCTCGGGCCGGTCGCGGTGTTTGGCGCGAGTAATTTCCCCCTGGCTTTCTCGGTCGCCGGAGGGGACACCGCCTCGGCGCTGGCCGCGGGGTGCCCGGTCGTGGTCAAGGCCCACCCGGCACATCCCGGCACGTCGGAGCTGGTCGCGCAGGCGATCGCGCGCGCGCTGGTCGCCTGCGGGCTTCCCGCCGGAATGTTTTCGCTCGTCCACGGCGGCCCGGCCACCGCGCTCGCCCTGGTGCGGCATCCGGCGCTGACGGCGGTGGCCTTCACCGGTTCGCATGCCGCGGGTTCGGCTCTGTTCGCGGCCGCAGCGGCGCGTCTCCACCCGATACCGGTCTTCGCAGAGATGAGCGGCGTGAATCCGCTCTACCTTCTGCCCGAGGCTCTGCGCGAGCGTGGTGCCGCCATCGCGGCAGGCCTGGTCGGATCCTTCACGCTCGGCGTCGGCCAGTTCTGCACCAAGCCAGGGCTCATCTTCGCAGTCCGCTGCGAAGCCACCGACGCCTTCCTCCCGCTGCTGGCAGCGGCGGTCCGCGCCGCGCCCTGCGGGACGCTGCTCACGCGAGGGATTCGGGATGCCTTCGAGGCCACGCAATCGGCGATCAATCAGGTGCAGGGCGTGACCCTGCTGGCGGCGGCGGACGCCGCGCCCGATGCCGGTCGGACCGAGGGTCAGCCGCGGGTGGCCTGGACCACGGCGAGCACCTTCATCCGGCAGCCGGAGCTCGCGCGAGAGAGCTTTGGGCCGTTCACCCTGGTGGTCATCGGCGACTCGCCGGAGGAACTGCTCGCCTGCACGCGGGCGCTCGACGGTCAGCTGACGGCCACGGTTCATGGCACCGCCACGGATCTCGATGCGGCAGGTTCACTGCTCGCGCTCCTGGAACAAAAGGCCGGGCGCGTCCTCATCAACGGCTACCCCACGGGGGTCGAGGTGAGCCCGGCGATGCACCACGGCGGCCCCGCACCGGCCACGACCGACGCACGGTTCACGTCGGTCGGGACCGCGGCACTGCTGCGCTTCGCCCGTCCGATCTGCTACCAGAATTTTCCGCCGGCCCTGCTGCCGCCGGCGTTGCAGGACGGCAACCCGCTGCGATTGATGCGCCTGGTGAATAATGTGCTGACGCGCGACTGAGGCGTCGGCCAAGGATCGCTCAGGCCGATGGCGCGGCCGGGGACGACGCCGGTGGCGGCGGAGGTGGCGCCTGCAAAATCTGGCCGTCCTGCAGCAGTCGCTCGCGCAGGGTGGCGTAGGGCAGGTCCTGCAACGGTACGCCGGCGTCGAGGGCGAGGACGGCGGCCGTGGCGGCGGACTGGCCCAGGATCATGAAGACCGGCTCCATGCGGATGCTGCCATAGGCGATGTGGCTGGCCGAGACCGCGACCGGGACGGCCAGATTGCGGCCCTGGCCCGCCTTCGGGATGAGGGCGCCGTAGGCGATCTCGTAGGGGCCATTGGTGCTCACACCGATGTCGCCCTCGTTCTGCACATAGCCCTCGGGCGTGATGTAGCGCTGCACATTGTGGCTATCGATCGTGTAGCTGCCCATGCCCACCGACTCCGGGGTCGGTCGCTTCTTGCGCAGTTCGTTTTCGGTCATCACGTAGTGCCCGATCATTCGCCGCGCCTCACGGATATAGAGCTGGTGGGGCCAATTCCCGTTATCGGTAAACTCGTCCTTCGCCAGACCCCACTTCGCGACCTCCTCGCGGAGGGCGATGGGGACCCGGGGATCGTTCGCGAGGAACCACAGCAGCCCCTGCTGGTAGGTGCGGTGCTCCGCGATGATCTCCCGCCGGCGCGCGTAGCTCGCCTCGGGGTAGTCATAATTGTAGCCGATGTTGTCGGAGCTGAACGGGCCGTGGTTATTCGTGTCGGTCTTGAGATTGGGGATCGGGTCGAACTTGTAGAAAAACTCGCTCCACCCCGCCTGCACGATCCGCAGCAGGAGCTCGTACTGATCGGCCTCGTAGCCCTCGGGGCGCGGGAAGGGCACGCGGTTGTTCGGGTCCTTGGTCAGACAGGTCCGGAAACAATAGGCCTGCACACGGTGGTCGCCCTCGCCGAAGACGCCGACCGGATCGGTGCTGATGCGGGGCAGCACGCCGCTGGTGGGATCGCCGGGGATGCGGTAGGGACTGATCCGCTCCTTGATCGTGTCGAAGTGGTGGCGGTGGTGCAGCACGCCGACCTGCACGCCATTGTACTCCTCGCCATAAACGCGATTGGCCTCGCGGCCGACGTGGTAGTCGACGCCGGCCGCGGCCAGCAGATCGCCCTCGTAGGTGGCATCGATGAACATGCGGCCGGTGTAGGTCCGGCCGCTAAGCGTGGTGATGGCGGTGATGGCATCGCCGGATTTCTGCACGCCGCGTTCGCGATCAAGCCACTCGTCGCGCACCACCGTCAGGTCGAACTCCCTGACGTAGTCCTCGAACACACCCTCTGCGACATGGGGCTCGAAGATCCACATGGTCCGATTCTCGCCATCGATGGCCGGCGTGCCCTGGCCACGGTTGCCATAGGCTTCGCGGGTCTGCTGCCGCCAGGCCTCGGGCTTCTGGTAATGCAGATAGATGCGGTGGTAGAAATCGCGGGCGAGTCCCCCGATAACCGCCTTGTTGCCCGTGTCCGTCCACCCGAGACCGCCCGACGACAGGCCGCCGAGGTGGCGGTCGGGCGAGACCACGATGACGGACTTGCCCATCTTCTTCACCTGGACGGCAGCGGTGATGGCGGCGCTGGTGCCACCGTAGATCACGACATCATAGTCGGCGGCGGCGAGGCGGGAAAACAGGGCGACAGCCAGGACGAGCGGAAGCAGGGCTTTCATGGGGCAAGAGCGACGAGGGGAAGGAGGGACAGGGTAAAGTCCCGCGAACGATTGGCAGCGCCGCACCAGCGCCTGCGTGGCGCGGGCCGACATTTCGGTCAGAACCTCAACTCTTCATTGCGGCCGGGGCAACTTTTAATAGTCATTACACCTAGGCGTCCCCGGTGATCGGGGACGCGATCCCCACGCATTCACCGTCGTCCCAACCCCAAGAAGGTTTCCGTGCCTGCCCTCACCTCGTTTCTCCGCCCGACGCGCTCGCTGTTCGCCCTTGGTCTCGGCCTTGGGCTGGCCGCCAGCGGACACTCCGCGCAGCCCGCCTATTCGCCCACCGGGACCACGGCTCCCTTCTTTGAGCCCGGCTATCCCTTCGTCCATTCGAAGGTCGAGATCACACCGGGCGATCCCGCCAAGGGCGGCAATCTGGTCATCCGCGGGATCCTGCTTCCGCTGAAGGACGGCGTGACCGTCGCCTTCGACCAGGAACTCCTGCGCGTGGCCGGCGTGTGGGTCACGCCCCCGGGCGCGCCCATGGTGTCGCTGCGGACGATGGCCCAGATTTCGTATGCGGTGAATTCGCGCAAGGCTGACCACCGGCAACCGGAGCCCGCCGCGCCCGCCGTGTTTGCCACGGCAGTGATCCCCGGCATCACGACCGATGTCGCGCAGGTCGGAGTCGATCCGCGGCCCGCGGCCGTTCCCGGTGACCTCGGTCGGGGTCCCCTGCCCCGCTCGCTCGCCCGCTTTGACGGGCTTGAGCTCACGGCCTCGGCAGCGGTGCTGAACTACCGCGCCGGCTCGACCGCCGTGCGCGAGTGGCATGAAGGTCGGGTCACCTCGGACGGCACCATTGAGGTGCGACGTCATCTGGAGGTCGATCCAAGTGAGCGCTCCCTGGTCTTTGTGCTCGGTCCGGGCAAATGGACCGTGGACGGCGGCTCGTCCGCGCGGATGGCAGGCGGCAACGGCAAGGCGCAGCACATCGCGGCGACCGCCGGATCGCTCACCCTCAGTCAGGCCGGCGCCTCGCTGATCGGCACGCTCGCGCCCTCGAAGGAGGTTCGCCGCTTCACCGTGGTCGTAGCCGTGGGCTCCCCGGTTGCGCCGGCGTCCATCGCCGCAACCCCTGCCCGTCCGACACCTTCCCCCGCGCTGCGCTGGCCGGGAACGGAAGTCACCTCGGCCAAGCTCGGCGTCACGAATCAGAACGGCCTAGCCTTCGATCGCCTCGATCTGCCCGAGCCGAATCAATGGAACCGCCGCGTGCGCATTGCCGACATCGCCTTCCTCACGCCCGACCGCGCGATGGCCGTGGCCTACGACGGCGACGTCTGGCAAATCGACGGCATCGGTTCGGAGAACCTGGAGAAGCTTACCTGGAAGCGCCACGCCTCCGGTCTGCATGAGCCCCTCGCGATCGTGATCGCGGATGGCCAGATTCAGGTGGGCACGAAGAACGGCCTCGTTCGCCTCCATGATCGCGACGGCAACGGCGAGGCGGACTGGTACGAGAATTTCAATGACGAATGGCTGCAGAGCCAGAGCACGCGTTCCTTCATCCTCGACATGGCGCTCGCGCCCGACGGCTCCACCTTCATCACGCAGGGGGCCATCGTGACGGGCGGCGCCGGCACCGCCCACTCGGGCGGCTTCATCCGCGTCGCGCGCGACGGCAGCAGCGCCAGCTACTTTGCCGGAGGCGCCCGCGAGCCGTTTGTGGCCATTCACCCGGTGACCGGGCAAATCACGGGGACGGATCAGCAGGGCAATTTCATCCCGTCCACGCCGAGCTACCTGGTGCGTCCGGGCGACAATTTCGGTTTCAATCAGGACAAGCCCGTCAATCTGGCCAAGCCGCTCGTCTGGGTGCCGCACGACCAGAACATCTCCGCCTCGTCGGAGTTCTGGTTCTACGGTGCCGGCCTGGGCTCATGGAACAATCGCCGCATCCAGCTCTCCTACGGCAACGGCCGGATGCTCCTGATCGACGACGATCTCGAGGCGCCCACGCCCCAGGCCTCGGTCATCCCGCTTGGCCTCGAGCTCGACCTGCCGCTGCTCCATGGGCGCATGCATCCCGACGGGAAGGCCGCGTTCCTCACCGGCTTCAAGATCTGGGGCACCCGCACCTCCGCGGTGTCGGCCATCGCGCGGATGCGCCCGTCCGATGCCCCTATGCGGACCGCGGTCGGCGCCCGCGCGGGCACCGAGGGCGTCCTGCTGCGCTTTGATGCACCGCTCGATCCGGCCTCGGTGACGCCCGACAAGGTGGGCGCCCGGCTGTGGAACTACAAACGGAGCAAGGACTATGGATCGGGCCGCTACCGCCTCGACGGCGAACCCGGCACCAAGCGCTGGCCGGTCTCGCAAGTCGTGCTCGCGCCGGATCGCCGCTCGGTCTTCATCCACCTCCCGGAATGGCCCGCGGTCCAGCAGGCCGAGGTCCAGCATGATTTCGTCGATCTCAACGGAAACCCGGTCCAGGGAAAGATTTTCTTCACCGTTCACCAGCACCACCCACTGAAGCTGGCCGAGGCCGGCTTCAAGGACATCGACCTCTCGCTCCGGCGCGATCTCGGCATCCCGGAAGTCGAGGAACCCCTGCCCAGCGTGAAACTCGGCGAGGCCGTCGCCAACTCGGTCGGCTGCATTGCCTGTCACTCCATTGATGGCAGCACCGAGGGAAAAGTGGGCACGTCCTGGAAGGGGCTCGCACGCTCCATGCGCACCTTCATCGACGGAAGCCAGCTGCCGGCGGACAAGGACTATCTCTACGGCAAGATCATGAACCCGCAGTCAAACCGCCTCAAGGCCGGTGAGCTGGAGATGCCCAGCTACCAGGGCGTCCTGAGCGACGCGCAGGTCCAATCGCTGATTCTCTACATCGAGTCGTTGCGCTGAGGGCGGCCCGGGCCCGCGGACGGCATCAGGCCTTCGGACCGATCCGCGGAATCTTGGGGGCGGCCGGATCCGCCTCGTAGTGCGGCGACATGATCTGCACGCCGGCGGTGTGAAACTGGTCCTGAATCTCCGCATGCAGCCGGCCCAGGATCGGGAGGTGTTCGCGCGGGTCCACCGGCGTGAAGCGCAGCTCGTAGCGGACATAGAAGTCCTCCAACGCGGCCTGATAGACGCTGGGCGGCGGCTCGGACCGGATGCCCTCCGTCCTAGCCGCAGCGGCAAGCAGGAGGTCACGGACCTGCCGCCAAGGCGCATCATAGCCAATGGTGACGGTTGCCACGTAGCGGACGCCCGTTGTTCCCCGAGAGTAATTCTTCAGCCCTGATGCCACGACGGTGTGCGGAAGCACCACCACTTCGTCGCGCGCGGTTCGCAGCGTGCAGGCAAAAAGTCCGATATGCTCAACCGTACCCTCGGCGGATCCTGTCTCGATGTACTCCCCGGGACGGACACTGCGCCCGTAGATCAGCGAGAGGCCACTCGCAAACTGACCGATGAAATTGGCTGACCCCAGCGAGAGCATGAGTCCCGCGAGCACGGAAACACCCCGAAAGGCCGGGGATTCGCTGCCGGGGATGTAGGGATAGGCGATGATGATCGCGGCAATCCAGACGCCGAGGTCGGCCAGACGCCGGGTGGTTTCCGCCGTCACCGGATCAAACAAGGTGCTGGTGATTTCGCCAGAGGTGATCGAGCGGAAGTAGTGATTCAGGATCTCGTGCACCAGGCGCGTGGCGAAAAAAAGGATGACAAGAATGCCCAGATTCGGGATCGCCCCCAAGGCGACCAGCACCAGCGCCTCGATCTCCGCGAGCACCAGATGCTCGATCTGCGCCGCGAGGTTCCGCGTGCCCGGCAGAATCTCCAGGACGAGCGTGAGCCAGACAAAAGCGCCGATCGTCAGCAGGACGACACTGAGCAGACGCGTACCGATCCCGGCCAGTTGAATGATCCGACGCGCACTGATCTTGCGCAGGCTGCCGGAGGCGATGTGCCGGGTTTTCTCGACCGCCAGACGCTTAAGCCGACTGAGGATCGCCTGACGGGCCCACCACACGATCGCCGCGCCCACGACAAAGACCAGCGTGTTGATCGTGAGGGAAGCGACCATCCACGGGATCGACATGCGCTCCGCGGAATCCGCGGCCGCAGCCGGATTCGCTCCGGCCAGCAAAAGAAAAGTCCCTCCAGCCAGCGCGCGCCTTGGGAAGAAGGGGAAACGGGGATTCAAGCGCAGGGCACCGTAATCGTCTGTTATCGCTTGGCAATCGCGGAGCGGCGGGGCGTCAGCTCGCCAACCCCGGCGCTTGCTTGCGCGCAGCGAGAACATCCCGGTCAAGATCGCCATCCGCCGGCACAGGGCCCTCCGTGACGATTGCCAGCACCCGGCTGGTCGCATCCAAGGCCATGGAGCGCGCGGAGGAGGAATCGGCCAGAGCCTGAAGCAGCCCCGCGATACCGGCCGCGCCGGAAGCAGTCGTCGCGATACCACCCGACTCCTGAAGCGCGTCAACGGCCCGCGCCAGCCAGATCTCGGCGACCGGCCGTCCGCAGGCCGATGCCCCCCGCAATGCATGCAGCGCGGGGGCCGAGACCTCACCGCAAGACAGCATGTCGGCGTCGGTCTCCAAGGCGCCGGGAAATCGTTCGATCCGTCCCGTGGCCAACGCTGCCGTCACACACGCGGCCTGGTCCGGCTCGACTACGACCATGCGCGCAGGCGCATCGAGATGCGCGATCAGCCCTGAGGCCAGCGCCGCCGCGAGCCCACCCACTCCGGCTTGGACCAGGAGATGCGTGGGGCGCTGTCCCGGCGGAACCGCCGCGAGTTGGTCCACGATCTCGGCGGCCATCACGCCATAGCCGGCCATGACATCCGCTACCACCGCATCCGCGGGATCGGCGCTCGTGTCAGCAATGAGCAGCCCCTCGCCGCGCGCAGCTGCCGCCGCGGCGGCGGCCACGGCATCGTCGTAGGTCCCCGCCACCCGGACAATCGTGGCGCCACGCCGACGGATGCGCGCCTCGCGCAGCGGCGGCACCGCTGCGGGCAAATAGACCCGGGCCGGCGCTCCCGCGATGCGCGCGCCGACGGCGACGGCCAGTCCATGATTGCCATCACTCGCGCACAGCAGGGCGGGCAGCGGGTCCCTCGAATCCGGAGTTCCCGCCAACAGGCTACCCACATCGGCCGCGCCGCTCGCCCGCGCCAAGGCTTGCAGACCGGCATAGACGCCGCCGAGAGATTTGAAATTGCCCAGCGGCCGGTGGGATTCGTCCTTCACCCAAAGGGCGGCGACGCCGGTCCGACGCGCGAGCGCCGGAAGCGCCACCAAGGGTGTCGGCTTCAGCCCGGGCCAAAGGGGGGCCAGCCAGGCAGGGGCGGTGGGTGGAGAGAGGCGCTTCACGACAGGGCGTGAGACTGCGCGGTCTTCGCCGAGGGCGCCAAGCGAAACCCACGCGCGCGACTCCGGGCCGGCCGTGACCGGCCCGGGTGATGCGCCGCAGTCAGCGTCAGAACGCCTTGCCGTCAGCCATGGTGCCGCAGAGCGACACCTCGAGGCCGAGTTCGGCGGCGAGCGCGGCCTTGGTGTACATCGCGAGGTCGGCCTCTTGGGCTGACTTGGCGTAGGCCACCTGGATGTGATTCGCCTGGTGGCGCGCCATCATCTGGTCGCGGGAGACGCCATGCGTCACCGCGTGCATGATGGGCCACTGGGGGGTTGTTTCCTTCCAGCGCCGCTCGGTCTCGGCCGCCGGGAGCATGACGACCTTGGCGCGGCCGAGGTCCATCTTGAGTTTGCCGCCCTCGAGGAAGACGCGGCTCCACACAATCTCGCCGGGTTTGGCCACGCCGCGCAGCGTGCCCCCGCCGAGGCGGAAGTACATGCCGGGCTGGCGGTGGGAATCGCTACCGGCCCAGCCACCGATGTGATGGGCCGGGGGCGCGCTGCCAGAAATCAGGAACACCCAGACGTAGTCGTCCGTGGTGCCGCTGCGGTCGAGATCACCCCAGCGCAGATCGTGAAGCGTGCTCTCCACCGGCTGCTTCAGGGCGGCATGGACGCGATGCGTGAGCAGGCCATCCAGGCCAGCGCACTCGTCGACCTCGTTGAAATGAACGATCGGCTGGCCGGGGCGGATGACCTTGCCCGCGGCGTTGCGCACGGGCGGACGGTCGGAATTGTTCAGCGTACCCTCCACCAGATCGGAGGCCGGCAGCAGGTCCTTGAGTCCCTGCTGGTATTGGATGCCGATCGTCTCGCAGCCGAACTCGTCGGCGATCCGGCAGGCGGCAATGTAGGTCTTGCACTGCCAGATCACCTGCGCCTCGGTGAGCTCGGTGGCCTCATCGGTGCCGAGGTGAAACGTGAAGCCCTTCTTGAGGTACCACTCGTAGACCGCGCGGGCCTCCGCATCGGGAACCTGGGTGGCCGCAAAGTAGAGCGCGGACTGCGAGAGGCGCTCCTTGTAAACCCCGCAGCGGAAGAGCAGCTCGTCGGGAATGATCGCGTTGTACATGCCCATGCAGCCCTCATCGAACACGCCCATGATGGACTTGTTCACCTGAAGGTCGGCGGCGATCTTCTTGGCGGCGGCGCGCGCGGCCGAGGGAACGGTGGCCTTGGCCAGCGGCTTCACATGCGCAGTGCGGTGCTTGCATACGCCCGTCTTCAGCCAGGACTGGAGTCCGGTGAGGAACATCTCGTCGGTGAAGTCCTGGCTCCACAGCGTCGAGTAGCGTACACCTGCCTTGGTCAACGACCCGTTCAGGTTCAGCATGCCGACCAGACCGGGCCACTGTCCGCTCCAGTTGGCGACGGTGAGGATTGGTCCGCGGTGGGTGATCAGGCCGGCGAGCACATGGTGCGAGTACTGCCAGACGGCCTCGGCCACGATGAGGGGCGCGTCGGGATCGAGCTTCGCGAAGACCTCGATGCCCTGCTTCTGCGAGCTGATGAAACCGTGCTTCTGCTTCGCGTTGTAGGGATGGGCGCGGACAATCTTGCCACCGAAGGAAGCGACGGCGGCGCCGAGCTGCTTTTCCATCGCGGACTGGGCCGGCCAGCAAGTCTGGTTCGCCGAGAGGCGCAGGTCGCCGCTGGCGACGAGGTAAACGTGTTTGGGAGGAAGTTTCTTGGACATGGTGAGAAAGAGGGAAGTTCAGACGGAACCCATGATGCGGCGGTAGGCCATCGCATCCTGGTGCAGGCGATGGAAGACCTTGTACTTGGCGTCATGGAAGCGCGCGGCCGGACCCTTGGCGGGCGTTACCACGCGACCGGCGGCGCTCATGGCGGCCATGGCCTCGAGGACGGAGTCGTAGGCGCCCGCCGCGACCGCTCCGAGGATGGCGGAACCAAGGAGCACGGCTTCGGGCTCCTTCGGCAGCACCAGACGGCAGCCGGTGATGTCCGCGTGCTCGCGGAGGAAAACGGGGTTCTTCGTTCCCCCGCCACAGGCCAGCAGCGTGTCGATCGCGTAGCCCTTGCGGTTCATCTCGTCGAGAATGTGGCGCGTGCCGTAGGCGACGGCCTGGATTGCGGCGAGGTACTGCAGCGCCAGATCGTCGGCCGTGGCGGAGAGGGTGAGGCCGGAGATCGCGCCCGTGAGCGTCGGGTTGGCCCGCGGCGAGCGGTTGCCATGGAAGTCCGGCTGCACGTGCAAGCCGGTCGTCAGCGCGGCGGGGTGCGGTACGCGACCGGCCTTCGCGAGCACCGAAAGCCGGTCGTTGAGCAGTTCGTAGATGGTCCGACCGGCCCGGCGGGCCTCGGCC
>CAYZCV010000118.1:0-1302 GCA_964476965.1 uncultured Opitutus sp.
AATCTGTTCAACCGCATGGAGTATCAGCTGACCGACAGCATTCGCGCCTTCGGCGAACTCGGCTACTACTACGCCTACTCGAACACGCACCGCCAGCCGATCACGCTGAGCTCGTCGGACTCGCTCGTCAGCCTCTCGGCTGACAATCCCTACAATCCCCGTGGTTCGCGCTTCTTCAGCCCGACCGGCGCCAATAATGCGGACGGCAGCCGTCGTCTCGTCGGCACCCCGACCCCGATCACCATCACCGCGATGACGCTGGATGACGGTGGCATCGAGGACGTCTTCGCCCGTGACTCCGTCTGGCGCGGCGTAGCCGGCCTCGGTGGCAGCTTCGGCGAGTCCTCCTGGACTTGGGAATCCGCCCTCATGTACGGCCGCGTCGACACCAAGGACTATGTGTTCAACGGTGTTCGCGACTCCAAGCTCGATGACGCCGCGCACCGCACGGACGCCACCGCCTGGAATCCCTTCGGCATGACCTTCAAGGTCGAAGGCAACTCGGTCGTTTACAACGCGCCCTACGTCAATCCCAAGCAGGTCCGTGACTCCTACACCGAGACCCTGACCCGCTTCGGCACCAGCCAGATCTTCAGCGCCGACTTCCGTGCGAACGGTGAAGTCGCTGAAATCTGGGCCGGCAAGATCTCGGCCTCCACCGGCATCGAGTTCCGCCGTGAGTACCGCGATGACTGGCGTCCGCCGTATCACAACTTCATCCCCGCCGGCGCCGTCAATGCCCGGGGCGAGCCGCTCAATCCGAACAACAACGACTTCCTCGTGACCTCGCCCAAGGGTGACCTCTACGCCTCCCGCGAGATCTCCAGCGCCTACGCCGAGACCGTTGTTCCCCTCGTTGCGACCGACAGCAACTTCCCCCTCGTCTACTCGCTCGAGGCCAATGCCTCGGTTCGTTACGAGGACTACTCGGACTTCGGTGAGGCCACCAAGCCCAAGTTCGGCCTGAACTACAAGCCGACCTCCTGGTCGATGCTCCGCGCCTCGCTCAACAAGGGCTTCTCCGCTCCCCAGCTCGACGCCCTCTACCAGCCCGCCTCGTTCGCGGTCGCCTCGCCTCCCGGTGAACGCGATGTCGTGCGCAACGACCACTTCCAGCTCGCTGGTCTCCCCGTCGACACGCAGGTGCTCCGCAAGACCTACAACCTCGCCAACGAGGATCTCCAGCCCGAAGAGTCCGACGGCATGAGCGTCGGTATCGCGATCGATGTTCCCTTCGTCCGCGGCCTGTCCTTCACGGTCGACTACTGGGAGATCGAGCAGCGCAACCTGATCCAGGCCGAG
>CAYZCV010000118.1:1402-11381 GCA_964476965.1 uncultured Opitutus sp.
CGACCACGGGCGGCAGCCTCTGGGTCGGTCGCGCTTACTCGCTCACCTTCACCCGCCAGTTCTAATCGAACCGTCGGGCGAGGTTAGCCTCTGCTCTCAAGCCCCGGGCCTCACGGCCCGGGGCTTTTTTACGCCCAAATGCCCGCGCTTTTCCCTCTGTACCCGGTCTCGCTGAGGCCAGGGCGAACCCAAGGACCTGTTTCCGCACCTGACCGCGGATCGAGGTCGGCGACTCCGGCTTCAGCATGCGCCGCTTCGCCCAAGCGAAGACGGTGCCGAGGAGCCCCGCGCTCGACAGGCCCCGCGTATGATGGGTCCTTCGGACACCTGCTCGCCCGGGGGCCTTGAAGCTAACCCGCGAAGAATTTCTGGATCCGCCGCAGGGACGCGGCCAGCACGTCGACTTCCTCGCGCGTGTTGTAGAGATAGAAGCTCGCCCGCGCCGTGCTGGGCAGCCCGAGTTTGCGCATGAGGGGCTGATTGCAATGATGCCCCCCGCGCAGCGCGATGCCGTCCTGGTCCGCAAAGGTCACCACATCGTGCGCATGAGCATCGCCCAGCGCGAAGCTGACAATGCCCGCCCGCGGCTGCCCCGCCGCCGGGCCAAGGATGCGCATGCCGGGAATCTCCGCCAGACGCTCCCGGGCGTAGCCCGCCAGCTCATGGTCGTGCGCCGCGATGCGCTCGCGTCCCACCGCATCGATGAAATCCATGGCGGCCGCGAGGCCGACGGCACCCGCCACATGGGGCGTGCCGGCCTCGAAGCGCTCCGGCGACGGCTTCCAACGCGCGCCCTGGTAGTCGACGCTGACGACCATGCCCCCGCCCGTCTCGTCCGGCGCCAACGCATCAAGCAGCGCCCGGCGCCCATACAGCACGCCGATACCGGTCGGTCCGCACATCTTGTGACCCGAGAACGCGAGAAAATCGCAGCCGAGCGCCTGCACATCGAGCGGCTCGTGCCCGATCGACTGCGCCGCATCGATCACGGTGAGCGCTCCGACGGCCCGGGCCCGGCGACAGAGGTCTGCCGCCGGGTTGATGGTACCGAGCGTGTTGGAAATATGGGTGAAGGCGAAGATCTTCACCTCTGGCGTCAGCAACGTGTCCAGCGCGGCGAGATCCAGACCACCTTCGCCATCCGCACCCAGGACAGGAACATAGCGCAGGGTTGCGCCCGTGGCCTTGGCCACCTGCTGCCACGGCACCAGATTGGAATGATGCTCCATCTCGGTCGTGAGCACGACATCGCCGGGCTTGAGCTGCGCCCCGAGGCCACGGGCCACGATGTTCACCGCCTCGGTGGTGCCGCGGACAAAGACAATCTCCGCCGGCTCCTGGGCGTGGATGAATGCCGCGGCGCGCGCGCGCGCGGCCTCGAAGCTGTCGGTGGAGCGCATCGACAGGGCATGCAGCCCGCGATGGACGTTGCTGTTGTCCCGTTCGTAGTAGCGCACCAGCGCGTCAATCACCGCCCGCGGCTTGTGGGACGTCGCGCCGTTGTCGAGATACACCAGCGGCTTGCCGTTCACGCTCTGGTGCAGCGCGGGAAAATGGGAACGCAGATCGGGAAACGCGGAGCTCATCAGGTCAGGACTGCAGTGGCTGGTCGGGCTGCTTCAAGGCGTCGATGGCGGCGTGCCAGGAGAGCGTGGCACACTTGATCCGGGCCGGAAACGCGTGCACGCCGGCGAAAGCCGCCACTTCAGAAAAATCCTCGGGCTGCCGCCCCGTCGTCACGATGTCCTTGAACTCGGCAAAGCGTTCCGCGGCCTCGACCGCCGTCCGGCCCTTCAACTGCGTCGTCATCAGCGAAGCACTCGCCTGCGAGATCGCACAGCCGGAGCCGTCGAAACTGATCTCGGCAATCCGATCCCCGTCCATGCGGAGGTACACCGTGCAATTGTCTCCACAGGTGGGATTGTCCCCACTGGCCACCCGCGTGGCGGTCGGCAGGCGTCCGCGGTTCCGCGGACGCTTGTTATGGTCAAGAATGACCGCCTGGTAGAGATCGGTGAGGTCGGACATGGCAGAATGGCAACCATGACAAAGCCCGCTTGCCGGATGAAGGCAAATCGCGGGCCCGTTTGCCGGTCAGCAGACCGGCTGTACCGGCGGAATCTCCGGTCACGTGTGATCTAGACGGTCAGCGCATGCCGCCCGGGAGCGGCCGACTGGCTGGCATCGAAGCACATGGCGATCACGCGCAGGAGCGGGACGCCGGCCGGCCGGACCTCAATCCCGTCAGGCCCAACCGTCACCAAGCCGTCCGCCTCGAGCGGCGTGAGCGCGGCCAGCTCCGGGGCAAAGTCCCGCCGCAGGTCCCCACCCCAGGTGCGCGCGTAAGCGGCGAAATCGATCCGGCGCTCGCACATCAGGCCCATGATGAGGGCCCGCCGCCGGAGATCATCCGACGTCAGCCGGTAACCGCGTTCCACCGGAAGCTGGCCGGCCGCCAGACTCGCCCGGTAGTCGGCGAGCGACTTGTGATTCTGCCGGTAGGTGTCCGCCGTCTGCGAAATCGAGGAAATCCCGAATCCGTAGAGCGAGGCCCCGCCCCGCGTGCTGTAGCCCTGGAAATTCCGGTGCATTGAGCCGTCGGACAGGGCGCGCGCCAGTTCATCATCCGGCCGCGCGAAGTGATCCAGCCCCACATCCACGTATCCGGCCGCGCGCAGGCGCTCATGGAGGCGCGCAAACATGCGCAGCTTGAGGGCGGGTGACGGCAACTGCCCGTTGCGATCGAAGATCCGCTGCGCGGGCTTGATCCACGGAACATGGGCGTAGCTGAAGAGTGAAATGCGATCCGGCCCCAGGGCGATCACGTCGTCGAACGTCGCCTCCAGACTGGCCTCGGTCTGCAGCGGCAGACCATAGATGAGGTCCACGTTGATCGAGGCCACGCCCGCCTCGCGCAGCCACGCAAAGGCCTGTTGGTTGAGCGCGTGGGGCTGAACCCGGTGAATGGCCACCTGGACCGCCGGGTTGGTGTCCTGCACGCCCAGCGAGGCGCGGTTCATGCCCATCGCGCGCAAGGCCTCCACCTGTCCGCGCTCGAGACAGCGTGGGTCGATCTCGACGCCAATCTCCGCGTCCGGGGCAAAGATGAACGCACCCCGCACAATCCGGCCCAAACGTGCGAGCTGCCCCGGCGTCAGAAAGGTCGGCGTGCCACCACCGAGGTGAAGCTGGGAGACCGGCCGCGCGGGATCGATTTGCCGCGCGGTGAGCGCGACTTCCCGCTCCAAGTCATCGAGGTAGGCATCAGCGACCTCCTGACGGCGCGTGATGATCGTGTGGCAGCCGCAGTACCAGCAACGTGACGCGCAGAATGGCAGGTGAAAGTAGAGCGAGAGCGGCCCGGCCCCGGCCGCATTGTCTTCCGCCAGGGCCCGCGGGAGGTCGAGCGCATCGACATCGGTTCCAAAGCGGGTCGCCGGCGGATACGAGGTGTAGCGGGGACCCGGGACCGCGTACTTGCGGATCAGGTCGAGATCGAGCGGGGTTCCGGTGAAGGCATCCTGTCCGGTGAGTTCGGCGGGCGAGATCATGGCGTTGCGGCCACAGGATGCCAGATCCCGCCCCTAGGTGCTCCGCACGCCTTGGCTGCCCTCGCGCACTTCTTGCGCAGTCGTCGGGCTAAGGAATGCGCAATTCCATCCCGATCTTAAGCGAGGTGGATCCGCCTGGCAGCACATCTCTATTGGCGGCAACGATCTCTGAAATTCGCGCGTTGGTGGGCGTGCCGTAGTAACGCCGAGCGATGCTGTAGAGCGACTCACCCTGGGCCACCACATGACGGCGGCCACCCGCCGCCGGAGCCGGCGTCGCCGGGGCCGGCGTGGGCGTCGCGGGGGCCGGGGTCATCGTCTGAATGGGGGCTTGGCTGATCTGCGGAGCATCGGCGGATTCCGCAGGGCCGCGGATGACCAGGCCGGGAGTCGTCGTGGACCCGAAAGCAAGCGGGGGCCCGGACGTGCCCGGATCCTCGAGGGAGATCGCGGTCGACGGACGGCCCGAACCGATGGCGGCAAGATCGGCCCGCAACTGCGTGTTTTCGCGCTGCAGACGTTCCACCACCTCCAGCAGATCGTTGCGCAGCACCTGGTTTTCCAGCGGCTGGGCCGGCAGGGTCCGTGCAAAGTCCCGCGTCGCGGCATGGATCAGCTGACGCACGAGTTCCGCCTGCGGCGCGTTCGGTTTGAGTTCGCGGTACTTCCGGTAGTGGTAAATGGCCTGGATCGGATCCTTGATCTGCTCCTGGTACAGCCGGCCGACCTCGAGATGCGACTCCGGGGCGTCGCCCGCGCGCTTGTCGATCACCTTGAGAAAGGCCGCCATCGCCTCCTGATTCCGGTTCTGCCGCAGCAGATTCTTGCCCCGCGTGTAGTCCGCATCATCGATCTCCGCGACGAGACCCGCGCCGGCCGGACGCTCGCACCCGGTCGCCAGCACAAGCAGGGCGAAGAGCAGGACGATGAGCGGTGAGCGGGACCACATGACGACGGAAAAGGAATTGAACGGGACCAGAGCAACCCTAAGTTCCGCACGGCGTCCTGCGACTCAATTCATAAATGGCCATCGTTCCGAAAACCGCGCTTGCCCGCGCGCGCTCCTGTTTCCGCATCGAGATGGCCGCCCTGGCCGCCAGCGCCCGGGCGCTGGACGGGGAGTTCGTCCGCGTTGCCCAAGCCATCGAGACCGCCGCCAGCGAGGGGTCGAAGCTGATCTTCTGCGGCGTCGGCAAGTCGGCCCACATCGCCCAGAAGCTGGCGGGCACCTTCAACAGCACGGGCGTGTCCTCGTGCTTTCTTGATTCCACCCAGGCGCTGCATGGCGACATGGGGCTCTGCAATGAGGGGGACATCGCGCTCATCCTCAGCAATAGCGGTCAATCCGAGGAGGTCCTGCGCCTGCTTCCCCTGCTCCGCCGTTTCGGGCTGAAAATCGTCGCCTTCACCAGCAACCCCGCGTCTGACCTCGCACGCAACGCCGACCTCCGGCTGCTCTACCGCGTTCCCCGCGAGGCCTGCCCGCTCCGCCTGGCGCCCACCGCCAGCACCACCGCCGCCCTCGCCCTCGGCGATGCCCTGGCGATGGCCCTGCTCGAGGCCCGGGGGCTCACGCGGGAGGACTTCGCCCGCTTCCACCCCGCCGGCAACCTGGGTCGTGTTCTCCTGCTGCGGGTCCGTGACATCATGCGCACCGGCGACCGCCTGCCCATCGCCGTCGAATCCGTCTCCACCCAGGACGCGATCCTCGCGATGACCAAGGCCAAGAGCGGCAGCATTGCCCTGGTCCACCCCAAGACGGGCAAGCTGAGCGGCATCCTGACCGACGGTGATTTCCGGCGGAGCGCCCTCACCAGCCCGGACTTCCTGCAAAAGCCCGTCGCCACCTTCATGACCCGCAAGCCCAAGACGATCCGCGAGGACGCGCTCGGAGTCGACGCCCTGCGGCTATTCGAGGCCTACAAGATCGACGACCTGATCGTCGTCAACCGCCGGGGCCAGCCGGTCGGCCTCGTCGACGGCCAGGACCTCCCGAAACTCAAGATCGTCTAGGCTGGGTCGCCACCGGCTCGGATGCCTTCGGCCGGGGCTCGGGCTCGACGGGAGGGGGTACGCCCGAGGAGGTGAGATTTCCGGGCCTAAAGCCACCAAGTGCGCTTACACGGGGTCCCACGAGGTCTAATTCTTGGCTGGAAACCTCTTTTTCGTCGTCCGCCCGGGCCGATCTGTGGCAAGTTTCGCCGCATGCCAACGCCTTCGTTTGTCTACCAGGACCCCTTCCCGCTGGGGAAGGACGAAACCGAGTATCGCCTTCTGTCCAAGGAGGGGGTTTCCACCACGACCTTCGAAGGAAACGAGGTGCTCAAGGTCGCGCCGGAAGCGCTCACGTTCCTGGCCGCGCACGCCCTGCGCGACTGCTCCTTCCTCCTCCGGCCCAAGCACCTCGCGCAGGTCGCGGCGATTCTGCAGGACCCCGAGGCCTCCGAGAACGACCGCTACGTTGCGCTCACCCTCCTCAAGAACGCCGAAATCGCCGCTGAGGGCATCCTGCCCTTCTGTCAGGACACCGGCACCGCCACGATCATGGGCAAGAAGGGCCAGCAGGTCTGGACCGGCGCCGATGACGCCGAGGCGCTTTCGCGTGGCGTGTATGACTGCTACACCAAGGAGAACCTGCGCTATTCCCAGACCGCCCCGCTCGATCTGTGGAAAGAGGTGAACACCGGCACCAATCTTCCGGCCCAGATCGACCTCTACGCCACACCGGGCGCCCGCTACGATTTCCTCTTTGTCGCCAAAGGCGGCGGCTCGGCCAACAAGACCTTCCTTTTCCAGGAGACCAAGGCCCTGCTCAACCCGAAGAGTCTCGAGGCCTTCATCATCGACAAGATGAAGTACCTCGGGACGGCCGCGTGTCCGCCCTACCACCTCGTCTTTGTCATCGGCGGCACCAGCGCCGAAGCCTGCCTCAAGACGGTGAAGCTCGCGTCGACCAAGTACCTCGACACCCTGCCGACCTCCGGCAATGAGCTGGGCCGCGCCTTCCGCGACGTGGACATGGAGAAGAAAGTCCTGGCTCTCGCCCAGCAGACCGGGATTGGGGCCCAGTTCGGCGGCAAATACTTCGCCCTCGATGTTCGCATCGTCCGCCTGCCCCGTCACGGGGCCTCCTGCCCGGTGGGCCTCGGGGTCTCCTGCAGCGCCGACCGCAACATCAAGGCCCGCATCGACCGCGACGGCATCTGGCTGGAGAAGCTTGAAACCGATCCGGGCCGCTTCATCCCAGCCGCCGACCGCGTGCTCAAGACCGAGAAGGTCGTACGCCTCGACCTCAATCAGCCGATGGCGGATATCCTCGCAGAACTCAGCCGCCACCCGGTGACCACCCGCGTACTCCTCAACGGGCCCCTCATCGTGGCCCGGGACATCGCCCACGCGAAGCTGAAGGAACGCGTCGATGCAGGCCAGGGGCTCCCGGACTACTTCAAGCAACACCCGGTCTATTACGCCGGACCGGCCAAGACGCCGCAGGGCTATGCCTCCGGTAGCTTCGGGCCCACCACCGCCGGACGCATGGACAGTTACGTCGAACAGTTCCAGTCCCTCGGAGGATCCATGGTGATGCTGGCCAAGGGCAATCGCAGCCAGGCGGTCACTAAGGCCTGCAAGCAGCACGGCGGCTTCTACCTCGGCAGCATCGGCGGTCCCGCCGCCATTCTCGCGAAGGAGAACATCCGCAAGGTCGAGGTGCTGGAGTATCCCGAACTCGGCATGGAGGCGGTGTGGAAGATCGATGTGCAGGACTTCCCCGCCTTCATCCTCGTTGACGACAAGGGCAACGACTTCTTCGTCAACGGCTGCGGCGCCTGCCTGCCGACGGCCAAGACCTGAGGCCGCAAAAAGCCCACCGGATAACCGGTGGGCTTGAGTCAGTACGGCCCTGGCGGGCTGGTCGGAATCAGAATTTGCGGACGAAGCCGATGGCGTAGAGCCAGGGATCGAGGCGCGCCTCGGTCAGCGCCGCGCCGCCGGCGAGCACATCCGAGCGAATCGCCGCCTTCTTGAGGTTGGCGTTGAAGCTCCAGCGCTCGTTGAGATCGTAGTCAAAGCCCACCTGCCCGGCGAGGCCGACGCTGTAATTCTCGAGCGCCAGCGGCACGCCCGCCACCGACAACTCGTCGTCGAAGATCAGCGTAAAGTTCACGCCCGCGGCGACGTAGGGACGGAATCGCCCGGTCAGCGGGCGATACTGCAGGAGCAGGGTCGGCGGCAGGTGCTTGAAGCTGCCCAGACGCCCCACGCCCGCGAGATCGACCTGGTGCTTCTGCGGAAGGGTCAGGACCAGTTCGGCGGAGAACTTGTCGTTGAAGGCGTAGCCCACATCGATCTCCGGAATCGTGCGATCGCTGACGCTGACGGCGTCCGAAGCGAAATTAATACCCAGCGCGCTGAACGCGTCCGACTGGTCGACGGTCTGCAGGTAGGTGGCGCCTACGCGCAAGCTCCAAGGACCCGCCGCGGCGGTGCCGGCAGTCAGACCGAGCGTCGCAACGCCCAGGCCAATGAGGAAGGATAGGTTTTTCATGGTATCAGAAAGGTCACGACAGAGGCCGTGATCCGTGGACCCACCCTAGCACCGATCTGCGCAAACGACTGCGCACCGCTTGGCAGGGGCTGCGCAACCCTTGCTCTAGCCGAGCACGGTCACCACCAGCTCGCGCGCATGGCGCTGCGTCCGATGCTCCCAGAGGAAGATACCCTGCCAGGTCCCCAGCAGCAGCTCGCCCCCATCGAAGGGAATGCTCTCGGTCGAGCGGGTCAGCACCATCTTGATGTGCGCGGGCATGTCGTCCGCACCCTCCAGCGTGTGGGTGAAGTGGGGATCGTCCTCCGGGACCAGCCGGTCCAGCCAAGCCTCCAGATCGCGGCGCGCACTCGGGTCGGCATTCTCCATGATCACCAGCGAACAGCTCGTGTGCCGGCAGAACACCTGGGCGATCCCGCGGCTCAGGCCGCTGGCGCGCACCACGCGGGCGAGGTCGTCGGTGAATTCATGCAGTCCGCGGCCGCGGGGGCGGAGCGTGAGCGTTTCCTGATAGATCGCCATGGAGGGAGGTCAGGCCCGGCGCCGGTTCCGTCTCCGTCGCGCCCGCCCTTGACGCCGCGCACACTTCGCCAGTTCGCGCGGAGAGGCACGGAAAAAATCGGCGACGGGACGGACCCGGGCTCACGCGAGCGCCTCCGCGTGCCGGCCCGTCCCTCGGCGGTGAAGGCCGAGTTTCCGCCTCAGCCTCCGCCGGCCCCCGGCGCGCTGGCGCCCGGTTTCGTCATCGCCAGAGGATCCAGCGCCTGGTCGAGGGCGGCCGCGGTCATGAGGCCCCGCGCCAGCACCACCTCCCGGAGCGTGCGTCCCGTGGCGAGCGCCTCCTTGGCCACCGCCGCCGCCTGATCGTATCCGATGAATGGATTCAAGGCCGTCACCAGCATGAGCGACCGTTCCATGAGTTCACGGCAGCGCGCCTCTTCGGCCTCGATCCCGGCGACGCAGGCATCCGCAAAAACCCGCGCGCCATTGGCGAGACAGTGCACAGCCTCATGCATGGCATGGGCCATCAGGGGGAGCGTCACATTGAGTTCGAAATGACCGTCCCGCCCGGCCAGGGCGACGGTTTGGGCCAGTCCCTGCGTGTAAAGGCAGACCTGGATGAGCATCTCGCTCATCACCGGGTTGACCTTGCCAGGCATGATGGAAGACCCGGGCTGGGTCGCCGGCAGTCGGATCTCCCCCAGGCCGCTGCGCGGGCCCGATCCCAGCAGGCGGATGTCATTCGCCACCTTGGTCAGTCCGGCCGCGATAGCCGTCAGCTGCCCGGCCGCCTCGACCAGATCGTCCCGCCCCCCCTGAGCTTCGAAGTGATTGCGGGCCTCGCGAAAGGCGATGCCGGTTTCGGCGGAGAGCCGGGCGCAGACCGCGGCCGCGAAAGCGGGGTGGCAATTGAGGCCCGTGCCCACGGCCGTGCCCCCGACCGCCAGTTCGCCCAGCACAGCGATCGCGCGATCCGTCCGCTCGACGGCCTTGGTCACCTGCATGGCATAGCCGGAGAACTCCTGCCCGAGCGTCAGCGGGGTCGCATCCATGAGGTGGGTCCGACCGATCTTCACAATGGCGGCGAATGCGCCGGCCTTGGCGTCGAGCGCCGCAGCGAGGTGCACGAGCGCCGGGCGGAGCCGTTCCTTGAGCGCGACCGCGACGCTCAGATGGAGCGCCGTCGGGATGATGTCATTGGAGGATTGGCCGAGATTGACGTCGTCGTTGGGATGCACCGGCCGGCGCGAGCCAATGGGCTCACCCGCGAGCTGGCTCACCCGGTTGGCGATCACCTCGTTGGCGTTCATGTTGGTCGAGGTGCCCGATCCGGTCTGGAAGACGTCGATCGGGAACTGCTCGCGGTGCCGCCCGGCGGCGA
>CAYZCV010000119.1:0-11128 GCA_964476965.1 uncultured Opitutus sp.
TGTCGGATTGGCCGGTGCTTGACCGAGCAGCGATGCGGCCGCGGCCTGGGCCTGCGCACGCTGGCTCCCGGCCGGATGAAAATCGAGCCCGAGCCCCGCCAGCCCGATGACGTAGGTGTGCAGCCCGAGGCGGGCCCGCGCGGCGAGGGAGGCGGCGGCGACCAGTTCTGCATTCCACGGACTGGTGCAGAGGAACACCATCCGCTCGATTCCTGCCGCCTGCACGGCGGTGGCAACCGCCTCAATCTGCTCATGGGCCGTGTCCGCATCCACGCCGAAGAAGGTCGACGGGTAGGGCGCGAGACCAAAGCGCAGCGGTGGCAGCACGCGGAGTTGAACCGCTCCGCCGAGGGCGGCGACCGCGCGTCGGAGGAGGGCGGATCCCACCAGCTCCTCGGCATCCAGCGGCAGGCCGAGGCCGTGGTCCGCGAAGCCGTGGACGGGGAGAATGGCGACCGCGCGCTGACCCGTGATCGCGGGGCCGAAGGCGGTCCACGGCTGGTGCGCCCAGGCCGTGGCGGGATCGGCGTTGGCGAGATCGGCGACGCTCATGGGGCGGGCTCGCGCCGGCCGGCGTAGACGTAGTCTGAATACACCACGGAAAGGTCGGAATCGAGCGACTTGAACCACATGGCCTTGCCGCGCACCTTCATGCTGACCGCCTGGAGCAGGGAAGGGGTGTCACCGGCCGGCAGGGAGTACGTGAGGACCGTGCGGGCCTCCGCGATGGAGACGGAGAACATCGGGGAGAAGGGTTCGAAGCTGCCGAGCTCAACCCGTTCGATCGTGCCGGTGGCGCGATGGAGGGTGAAGGCCGCCATCATATGCGCGGCGGACCGGTCCTCGACGCTGCCGGGGCGCAGTCGGAATTTCCAGGTGGCGCGGGTGCCGTCGTCCGCGACAAGCTCGCAGCTCTCCGGATCGATCTGGTCCTTGACGTTGGGCGCGGTCTGGCCGCCGGTCCGGCGGGTCTGCTTTTCCCGGTAGTCGCGCAGCTCCTCCGCCGTTGGCTCGGCCCCATCCTTGCGCACCAGCGTCCAGCGCTGGAAATCAGGCTTCGCCGGATCGAAGCCCTCGACGAGGCTCTTGCCCTCCGCCTCGGTCGTTTGGGTGAAGGCCCAGCCCTTCGGGCCCTCGGTGCGGAAATCCGCGAGGGCCTTGGCGAGCTCCGGCGGGACCGGGCCCGCCAGGGCTGCGCTGACAAGGAGGAGCAGGCAGGGAAGCAGACGCATGGCTCCACCAAGGCCCACAAAGCCCCGGCTTTCAACTCGCTTTCGCCGCCCTGGTTTGCACGCTGGCGGGGCATGCTCGTCCACACCGTAATGTTCTACCTCAAGCCCGAGCTCACCCCTGAGCGCCGGGAAGCGTTTCGCAAGAGCCTGGCCACGCTGGGCACGATCAAGTCGATGACGACTTTCTACCTGGGTACGCCGGCCCCGGTGCCGCCGCGTCCGATCATTGACCTGAGTTTCGACTTTGCCATCAGCTGCGTTTTCACCGACGTGGCGGCGCACAATGCCTACCAGGTCGATCCGATCCATCAGGCGTTCATCGACACGCAGAAGGAGTGCTGGGCGCGGGTGCAGATTTACGACGCCCAGGGTTGAGGCGGGGCTCTCGATCCGGGCCCGTCGCGGATCACGCGGACGGCTGCGGAAGCGAGCGACCGGGCCGACCCGAGTTTTTTTGCCACGGCACCCGCTGGGTTCCGTGGCTTTTTTATGCCCTCGGGCTGGGATTGCCCGGGCGGGCGTTCGTCGACGGGCGAAACCCGCGCCGCGGCTCTAAGAAGTCGCGCGGCGGATCGTCATGGAGATGAACCCTGTTCACCATGAAAACTCACTACCTCCTGCCTGCCGCGGTCGCCCTGCTGGGGCATGCCGCGTTGCTTTTCGGTGTCGTCTCGGCTCCCGCCCCGATCCGAACGGAGGTAGGCGATGACCTGGTGACGGAGAGAATCCTGATTCCCCTCCTGCCTCCGGAGGAGGAGCGAGTCGTGGAGCGGGACGACGCCGAGATGGTTGAACGCAAGCCAGAGGAACGATCCTTGGCCTCGGGTGGGGCACCTCCGCCCACGATCTCGGATTTTGACTTTGGAGAGCGCCTGCTCGTTCCCGTGGGCAACGTGGGTCCCGAGCGTCCGCTGCTGCGGATGACGGGCGGCGAGGGTCCGATCGGAGGCGCCGGCGCCTCGCGGGTCTTCTCGATGGGCGATTTGGATCATGTGCCCCGTGTACGGTCGAGTGCGGCGCCCGGTTACCCATTCGCCGCCCGCTCCGCCGGCCTCACGGGTGAGGTGGTCGTGGAGTTCCTCGTCAACGAACTCGGCGAGGTGGTGGCCCCGCGGGTGCTGCGCTCGTCGGACCCGGTCTTCGTCGAGCCGGCCCTCAAGGCGGCGGCACGCTGGCGGTTCGAACCCGGGCGCAAGGACGGGCGCCCCGTCCGCTTTCGGATGGCCGTGCCCTTCGTGTTTACCCTCGACCGGTAGCCGCCGGCGAACCCCCGCCTCCGCGGCGTCTCAATTGGCGGGCTGCGGGACCGGCGTGATGCGCGAAGCATCGTAGCCTTGGGCGGCGGCGCGCTCAAGGATCCCGCGGTAAACCTCCGGCGGAAGTGAGCGGTCGCGAGCGAGGACCCAAAGCAGGTTGCGTGAGGGGTGCCCAATGACCGCCCAGCGGTAGTCGGGATCCAGGTCGATCACCAGGTACGTCGCCGTGAAGGGCCAGATGAAGCGAACGCGCCACTCGGCATTGGTCGTCTTGTCGTGGACCCAGGCAACTCCCTTCCATGTCTGCTCGGGCGCATCGAAGGAGCCCTTGCGGAAGGTAAAGTCGTTCTGCATGCGTCCGTCCGGACGAAGCGCGTAGGTGTCGTACGAGGCGACTTTCCCCTTCTCCAGAATGTAGGGGATGTTGGCGATGACGTACCAGCGGCCCAGGTAGCGATCGAGATCGACATGGGGCACGGTGCGGAGCGGGGGCTGCCCGCCGGTGGACGCGCAGCCGACCAGGAGCAGGGGCAGGGCGAGGAGGAGCAGCGGATGCATACGGGTTAAACGGCTGACCCGCTCCGGCGGATGCCGTTCCCACGGACCGCGGCTTTGTTGAAGGCGTGCGTGCGGAACTACTCCACGGCCGTGATCGTGCGCCTCGCGGGCTGGCCGCGAGCAGGTGGGGTCACGACCTCACCCACCTTGCGGCCAAGGAGAAGGCGACCGAGCGGTGAAGCGGGCGTGAGCACCAGGAGGGTCTTGCCCTCATGCGTGACCTCGAGTCCGCCGGCGCGGGGGCCGATGAAGCAGCGTTGATCCGCCCCGGCACCGCTGAGGGTAACTACGGCACCCAGCGCGATGGGATCCCCCGCGGTGAAGGCGGGCAAGGGCATCGCGGTGTACAGGGCGATGGATTCGTGGATCTCGGCGACCAGCCGGGCCTGGCCCTCGGCGAGGTAGGCGGCCTCCTGCCCACGTGTGTCGTACTTGTTCTCCGCCTTGCTCTCCTCGCTGGTGGCCTCTTCGCGCGAGGTCAGGGCGGCGCGGGTTTGCAAGGCGAGATCGGCCTCGAGCTGGCGGAGGATGGTGGAGCGCAGGGCGGTCTTGTCCATGGCAGGAGCGGAGGAGCCTATGCACTCATCCGCTTCACGCCAGCCCGCCGATACGACTTTTCGCACCGCCCTTGCTGGCGTTCGTCGCCTGCGACGATCGACGGGCGGCTACTGGCCGGCGAGAGCCGGCTTCAGGGCGAGGGTCCGCTGGACCCGCTCGACGAGTTCCTTCGGGCTGAAGGGCTTCGTGAGGTAGTCGAGCGCGCCGAGTTCGAGCCCGAGGTGGCGCGCATCGGAGGTGGACCAGGCAGTGAGCAGAATAATCGGAATGGTCGCGGTCTCGGGCTGACGGCGCAGAATCTCGCAGACCCCAAATCCGTCGATGTCGGGCAGCATCAGATCGAGGAGGACCAAATCGGGACGCCGCGCCTCGATGGCACCGAGGGCCTGCCGGCCATTGGCCGCCGTGAGCACGGTCAATCCGATCCGAGACAGATGGAATCGGATCAGGTCGGTCACATCGCGTTCGTCGTCGACGGTGAGGACGGTAAGCGGCATGATGACAGTGAAACGCCGACGGGTGACCATTGGGTGGCGTTGGCGTGACGTCCGCGTGACATCGACTTGCGCAAAAAAACGGTCAAAACCGAGGCCGATAGTTTTTATCTGGCCCCGCGTGGCGATCACCTCATGGTCAACTCCCTGCGTTCACGTTGCTTAACCAGATTGTTTCATGACGAGGAAGATCGCTTTCATCAATTATAAGGGTGGCGTCGGCAAGACGTCCCTCCTCGTCAATCTGGGCGCGTGCCTCGCCCGGCAGGGCAAGCGCGTCCTGATCTGCGACTTTGATACCCAGTCCAATGCCAGCATCTGGCTGCTGCGCCTGGAGCGTTGGAACAAGATCAACTCGGCGGGTGAGGGCGCGGTGTATTCGATCTTCGATCCAGGTCGGGCGCGGGTGAAGGAGCTCGTGGTCCGCGACGTGGTCGAGGGCAAGACGGGGGAGAAGCTGCTGCCCGGACTCGACCTGGTGCCCACGACTTTCAACCTGGTTGATCTCGAGAACGAGTACGCGGGTGACCCCAAACGTCCGCCCTACCTGGTGTTCTACGAACAGCTCGCGGAGATCGAGTCCCAGTACGACTACATCCTTTTCGACTGCCCGCCCAACATCCTGCGCGCGTCGCAGTGCGGCGTGTTTGCGGCCAACGAGATCTACGTGCCGTCCAATCCGGATGCGCTCAGCCTGATTGGTTTCACGCTGCTGGTCGAAAAGCTCGGCAAGTTTCACCAGCTGTCGGCGAGCTTCCGCAAGGCGTCAATGGGCACGCCCGCGCAGGTTCACGGGATCATCTTCAACTCGATCAAGACCGGCGTCGACATCGAGGTGCCCAAGATGCGAATGCAGCTTCGGCTGAATCAGTTTCGGACGGCCAAGCGCGTCGCGCCGACGGCGAAGATTTTCGACACGCAGGTCCGCGACGCGATGGTCGTCCGCCGGGCCGTCACGCTCGGTCTGCCCGTGAATCTGGTGGGGCAGGACGGCGCGGACGAGCAGTCCCAGGACAACGTGGTGCACGATTATCGCCAGCTGGCCAATGAGCTGATCCGCCACGGGGAACCGACCTGAGCCCAATTTTCTTCGTCATGCCCACCACCGTCACTGCCCGCGATTGGGACCAGGTTCGCACCGCCTTTGCGACGTCGATCATGGTCGACACCAGCTTGTCCAGTCTCGCCCAGAACCTCGAGGGGCCGGACTGGCCGCTGAAGGGCAAGGACGAGACTCCGGCCAAGTACATCGACTTGGGCTATGACGAGGTCGCAGCCCTGCTGGAGATGCAGGGCCTGCCGCCCGAGCGCTTCGACCTGCTGGTCGGCATTCTCAAGGAGACCCTCGCCTTTGATGATCCGTTTGGCGAGATGGTGACGCAGGCTGAGGAGGCGGCGACACGGGACAACCCGCTGCTGAAGAATCTGGTGCGACTGGAGATTCCGGCCGACTTCCCCGTGACGCTGTCCGCCTTGTCGGCGGGCACGCAGGAGTTCTGCCGGCGCGAGAAGCTGGCGACGCTCGCGGAGCTGGCGGTGTTCGCCCAGGGGATGGCGCAGAGCGTCATTGTTGGCGGCGACTTCCGCACCTTGCTCAACGCCCTTTCCCACGTCGACGAGCCGGCCATCGCGCAGTTCCTGCCCTTCCGTCCCGGCACCAAGGGGCTGCACTGGATCGAAGCGGTCGCTCAGGCCTTCCGGGCGGCGCCGCTGGAGCAGCGCCTGGCGCTGGCGCGCCGCGGCGCGGTTCCGGCCGAACCGTTGGCCACCGCGCTGGCCGCGCGGGCCGATTACTTTCTGGCCGAGGTCGCCGACCTGAGGCGGCAGCGGACGGCGGGCCTGGACCTGGGCCGGGCGGTGCAGGTGCTGAAGGATCCGACGATCGAGCCGCTGGTGGTCGCCGAACTGCTGCGGCGACTGGATCCGGCGTCCGCCGATGTGGGGTCGCCGCGCCGAGGGATCTTCGGCGCGCTCTCGCGTCTGTTCGGGAAATGAGTTTGCTTCCGGGTCATGGCTGATTTTCCGCCACCCCCGCCGCCCGGCTCGATCCGGTTCCCGTCCAGCCGTCCGGGGGCTCCCGCGTTGTCGCTGCCCCGCCGGCGGCCGGTCGGGACGCGTTCACCGTTCGACGTATCGGCCGCTTCGGCCGAAGCCCGTCGGCAGATCGATCAGATCGTGTCCTCGACCCGCTCCCCGTGGGGCGAGACCAAGGCGCTTGGCCCCACGGAATCGGCCGAGCTCGAAAAGTCGCTGCGTCAACTCGAGGCGCGCCTGGCCGAGCGTGAACGCGATTTGGCCGAGCTGGAACGCCAGCTGGCGGAGCGGGAACGTGAACTGGCCGAAGGCGAGGCCCTGCTCGCCGCCCGGGAGAAGCTGCAGGAGGCCAGCCGTCGTGCGGTGAAGGCCGCAGCGCCGGTCGTCTCCCGCGAGGAGCAAGTGGCCTTGGAGCAGCTCCGAACTGAATTGGAACGGCAGGAACTCTCGCTGAAGGAGGGCAAGGCCGCGCTGCACGAGCGCGAGGCCTTCCTCGAAGAGAGCGAAAATCGCCTCTTCGAGAAGGTTCAGTCCCAGCAGGAGAAGGAGACCGAGCTGGAGCAGCGGGAAGCGGATCTGCGCAAGCGGGACCGCCGGTTGCGGGAACGCGAGGCCCTGACCGACCCGGAGGTCGCCCGGGCCCTCGCGGCCGAGGACGAGGCGCGGGGCAAGTTCAACGAGTTTAAGGAGTAGGCGGCCCGTCCCGGAGCCGATCGCGCATCCTTCCGGGCGCCGCCTGCGTCGCCTGGGTAGAATCGGTGCGAAAACCGCGCTGAAGGCCCCCCGTGAGGACACGGTTGCATTTATCCGGGATTTTAGGGCAACCTTTAGCCCTTAATCGCGTCTTATCCGCCAATCCCTTCATGAAGTCCCAACGCATCCTGCTCGCCGGCCTCACCCTTGCGCTCGCCCCGTGGGCGGCGGTTCGCGCCCAATCCGACATTCCGATCCAGTTCATGCTCCGCGATACGGGCTGGACGATTTCGGTCGGCATGCGCGCTAGCAGCAGCGTCGCCGCGGTCAAGTTCGGCAACCTCGGAACCGTCCCCGCCGGCGTCACGGTCGATATCACGGCCAGTCAGCGGGTGTATGACAACGGCCAGGTCTTCGTCGACGCCGCACGCGCGACCGAGAAGGACACCGCCGGCAATGTCACCACGACCCCCTTTGGCCGCTACCAGCTCTTCCTCACCAATGCGGACGGGGCCCAGTATGTCGCGGGCGACTTTGTGGCCTACACCCCCGGGTACACCCGCGAGTGGGCTTACGCCACCCAGGACCAGGTGACCTCCGATGGTCGCGTGGGCATGAGCATTTTCAGCGCGAAGTCCGAGGGCGCGGGCGCGACCGTCGACGGTGACGCCGGCGGTGGGGTTGAGGTCTCCCTCGGCCGCCGTCTCGGCCGCATCGGCAACAAGGTGGAGTGGGGGATCAACGGCTCGATCGGCCTGACCGACTTCAATCGCAAGGCCGCCGGCGAGGTGCGTTCGACCCTCACCGTCCAGACCGACTATTATCGCACGTTCGGCGGCGTTGTGCCGGATGCCCCCTACACCGCGGCTTCCTTTCGTGACCTGACCGATTCCGCCGGCAACCTCGTGACGCCCCAGGGCTTCGAGACCTCCACGCTGCTGAATGAAACCAGCACCGGCCGCGTCACGACCGCGACCGCTGGTGGAGCCGTGATCAACGGTGACTGGAAGATCAAGGGGTCCTACTATCTCATGCGTCTCGGGCCGAGCCTGCGCGCCAAGCTCTCGGAGCGGCTCGCCGTGAGTGTCAGTGCCGGGTTTGCCGGCGCCTATGTCGGCTCGACCTACACCGCCGCCGAGTCGCTCAGCATCCCTGGCGCGACACGCTCGATCGACATCGAGGAGGAGGAAGAGGCGAGCGAGTTCATCGCCGGCTATTATGCCGAGGCGGTGGGCGAGTTCTGGTTCACGCCCCGGACTGCAATCTACGGCGGCCTCACCTACGAGCGCTTCGGCGAGTACGAGCAGGTGCTGGGCACGCGCACGGCCGAGGTCGATATTGGCGGGAGCGCGGGCGTCCGCATCGGCATCACGACCCGCTTCTGAGCCGATTGCCTTCCGCCGCCCGGCTTGACCGGCGGCGGTGAAATGCTTGCCCGGGCCGCCCACGCGGGCCCGGGTTTTTCATGGGCGGTGCCCGCGGCTCAGGTCGCGCCGAGATCGGCGAGCACCTCGTCGATCGAGCGCAGGCCTTCGGCCGGCCAGAGCCGGTTGACGCGGGTCACCACCTGCTGGATCAGGCCATCGGGACAGGACGCGCCGCCGGTGATGAGCACGCGTCGCTTCTGCGTTCCGGCGTCCGGCCAGAGCGGATGGATCTCGATGTGACCCGTGTGGGTGGGGCCGCCGGCGGGGAACACGTAATGCTCCACCTCCTGCCGCGAGCGGATATTGGCCTCGCTTTGAATGAAGAAGGCGCGCCCCGGAAGCTGCTGCTCGCACAGGCGGTAGAGCTGGTAGGTGTTGGATGAATTCTTGCCCCCAATGATGAACGCCACATCGAGCGGACGCTGGAGCGCCCGGCCAAGCGCATCCTGGTTGACCTGGGTGGCGTAGCACAGGGTGTCGCGCTTGGCACCGCCGCCGACGCGTCGCTCCGCCTCCTCGGCGCCGTGACGATCCGCGTAGACCGAGCGCAAGTGCGCGATGATCTCGAGGGTTTCGTTCATCAGCAGCGTGGTCTGGTTGACGACCGCCACGCGCTCGAGATCGCGCATCACATCGAAACCGGGCGAGAAGCGTCCGGCAAAGAGATCGTGGAAGCGCGCGCGCACCCGGGGATCGTCGCTGGCGATGATCTCGCCCAGCGCGCGAACCTCCTCGAGGTTGCGGACGATCACCGTGGGGGCATGGCGCCGCGCGTTGGAGAAGGTGGCCTTGGTCTCCTCATGCTCAGACTTGCCATGAATGATGACAGTAAAACCCTCGCGGCCGTAGGAGCGCGCCGCCTTCCAGACCTTCTCAACCAGCATGCAGGTCGCGTCGTAAGGACTGACCGCGATGCCCTTGCGAACCAGGCGAGCCTTGTCCTCGTCCGTGGCTCCGAAGGCCGGAATGATGACGACATCGTCGCTGGTCAGCGTATCCCACCGCAGCGGATCCTCGGGCGTGCCGACCGTCGCCTTGCGGCCGGATACCGTGAAGGCCACACCCTTCTCGGACTGAAGATAGCTCAGGCCGCGGCGGAGGAGGTCCTCATTCACGAAGGGATTGTGGATCAGCTCGGACAGCATGAACACCCGGCGGCCGGGATTGGCGGCAAGGGTCTCGTAGGCCCGCTCAATCGCGTTCTTTACGCCGAGGCAGAACCCGAAGTGGCTCGGGATGACATACTCGACGAGACCGAAATCCAGCGTGACGGGATCCGTGGCGGAGCGCTCATGCCCGCGCGTCACGGCCTTGATCGCGGCGCAGAGCTTGGACTGGTAAAGGGCCCCGGTGATCTCGTCGAACTGGTAGCTGCGCGGGTTGCGGTCCTTCTCGGGCCGGAACTTGTAGATGAAGTCATTCGGTCCGAGATGGAGGTAGGGAATCGCGGCGAGGTGGGGTTCGAGGCCTCGGGCGATCGCCGCGAGCGACGGCGCGGCGGCGGGATCCTCGATCAGGCGGTCGATGGTCCAGAAGGCGATTTCGGCGTCGCGGGACTCGCCGGTAATCTGCACAAAGAAGACGCGATGCGACCGACCGGTGCTCGTCTGCGTGAAATACTCCACCGGCGGCGTGTGTTGAGGAAAGGCCGACTCCAGGCGGGCGGTCGCCATGGCCAGATCCGTTCCCGTGAAGGCCAGTCCGGCCTTGGAGCCAAGCGCCCGCACCGCAACGCGGTTGGAGGCGTCGAAGGCCAGGATGGCGGTCAGGGGGGCGATGGACGGTGCGTCGATCACGAGCGCAGTCTGAACAGCCCAGGCAACGGAGCTAGCTTAAAGAAAGGGGGAGGATTTTTGAATTTCGATTTTCGATTTTCGAATTCAGCGGAGCACTGAGCAAGCGAGTCGGTGGATGCCCCGATCTTTTCTGCTGCCCGACAATCGAAATTCGAAAATCGAAATTCAAAAATCCCGTCAGCCCTTGCCGCCGAAGCTCACGTAGTCGTCAAGGTCGAGACGATCGAACGCGGTGTGCACGTCGTCGCGCGCGGCGGCGAAGCGGGTGATGTCCGCTGCGATCGTCGTGTGCCGGCGCACATTGTCCGCGCCGGAGGCTTCGAGCGCCGCGGACCAGGCGAGGATTTCCTGAGCCGTCCGGGCGGGCCGGAGCTGAGCCCGCACCCACGCCAGCATCGCCGTGTCGTTGTGCCCGGCGCGCACGGCGGCCAGGAATGCCTCCGCCGCGATGCCGGTGAAGGCGAAGAAGCGTTCATCCAGCGGGCAGGGAAACAGGTAGTCGCCTTGGCGGCCGGCGAGCACGGCGCGGGTCTTGTCGAGGAGCCGGGGCAGGTGGACGAATCCGCCGAGGCGCACGCGGGGGCTGCGAGGCGGATGGCGGGTGAGGTCGGGCGCGGTGTAATCGATCATGGCTCCTCCGCATCGCCCGCGGCGCCCTCGTCATCTTCGGCGCCGCCGGGCGCGCGGTCGAAGAAGCCCTCGTCCTCGAGGATGGCCATGACGCCATCGGCCACGACTTGGCGGTCGGCCGGACTGAGTTCAAAATGGTCCGCGTTGATCAACTCATTGACGCCGGCCCGCGCCTCCGCGCGGTTGGACGCGCCTTCGAGAAAATCATCCGCCTGACTGGCGATTTCTTCGATGATGCCCCGCAGATTCATGCCGGAAACATGATGCTGTTTTACGTGGAGGCAAATCCGAGAAAGCGCACAGGAGCATGGAGTCACCACGAGACCTGGGGAACCAAGGGACCCCGGATCCGAAGCCGCATGTCTTCGTTTGCGGTGGGCTCCGTTGGAATCGTGGTGACTTCTGCCGCAGTCTTCAGGCTTTCAGGACCTCGGCGAGCTTGGCGCCGTC
>CAYZCV010000120.1:0-5594 GCA_964476965.1 uncultured Opitutus sp.
TACCCAGGTCGCGCTGCTCGACTCGACAATTGAGCAGATCTCGCTGAATCCGGCGCTGGGCCGGCCGAGCCGGATCAATCTCGCGGTGGGCGGCCGTCAGGTGCCCGTGGCGTTCGGCGGAGCGCCGGCGCGCGTGCCGGAAGCGGCGCCGAAGACCCCGACCTTCTTCCGTCCACCTCCCCGCATTTCCCTCTAGCAAGATGTCCAAGTCCCGCTTCATCGGTGCCGTCGAGATTGGCACCTCCAAGGTTGCCGTGCTCGTTGGCGAAGTCGTCAACGGTCGCAGCCTCAACCTCATCGGTTTCGGTGAATGCCAGTCACGCGGCGTGATCAAGGGCGCCGTGGCTGATTTCAAGGCGGCCAGCGACGCCGCGCACAGCGCGCTGATGTCCGCGGAGCAGAGCGCCGGCGTGCGGATTGAGGAAGTTTATCTCGCCCAGACCGGCGCGCACCTGGAGGGTTTCTACAACGAGGCCTCGGTCAGTGTGAGTGCGGCCGACAACATGGTGAGCCAGGTCGACATCGACACCGTCTGCCGTCTGGCGAAGTCCAAGGCCCTGCCGGAGGGGCGCATGGTGGTGCACAACATCCGCCGCCCCTTCTACCTCGACGGCCGCATGGTGGGCTCCAACCCGGAGCATCTCGTCGGGCAGCGGCTCGACGTCGGTTATTGGACGGTCCACGGCCAGGAAAACCGCATTGCCGACAACATTCATGTGATCCGCGGCTTCAATGTCCGCGTGGGCGACCTCATCCTCTCCAGCCTGGCCGCGGGCGCCGTGCTCACGTCTCCCCAGGACCGGCAGAACGGGGCGCTGGTCATCGATGTGGGCGCGGGCACCACCGACTTTGTGCTCTACCGCGATGGCGGCGCGTTTATCACCGGCGTCGTTCCCGTCGGCGGCAGCCACCTGACCAATGACCTCGCGCTCGGGCTGCGAGTGACGGAGGGCCAGGCCGAGAAGCTCAAGCTCCGCTTCGGACGCGGGACGGTCCTCTCCAAGGACAAGACCGAGAAGGTCTGGCTCAACGGTGACTTTGCGATCGGCGACCGCCAGTTTCCGAAGCACACCATCGAAACCATCACGTCGGCGCGGGCTTGGGAGCTTCTCGAGGTGGTCCGCAAGAAGCTCGGCACCGCGTTTGTCCCCGAGCGCTGCGGCGCCGGTGTCATCCTGACCGGCGGCACGTCTAGGCTGCCGGGTCTGACCGAGGCCGCGGCCAAGGTGTTCGGCGTGGCGGTCCACATCGGCGAACTGCCGGGGGCCGTGGATGAGAAACTGCGGGAGCCCGCCTTCGCCACCGTCACCGGCCTGCTCAACTACGGAGCCCAGTCGAGGGCGGAGTCCGCTCCACCGAAGCGCACCAGCACGGGCGGGTTCATCAAGAAGCTCTTTGCGGTGGGGAACTGACCATGAACGTGACCTCGAATTCGAACGAACTTCCGCTCGCGACCGACCTGATGACGGATCGCAGCATTGCGATCAAGGTGATCGGCATTGGCGGAGCCGGGGCCAATGCCGTCGACCGGCTCAAGATGGAGAACCTCGAGCGCCTGCAGATGGCGGTGCTCAACACGGATCTGCAGGCCCTCTCGGCCTCGCCGGTGCAGGACAAGGTGCTGCTGGGCGCGTCGATCACGCGCGGACTGGGCGCCGGCGGCGAACCGGACATCGGGCGCCAGGCAGCGGAAGTCGACCGCGAGAAGATCGCGGCCGTGGTCAAGGACTGCGATCTCGTTTTTCTGGTGGCGGGTATGGGAGGCGGCACGGGCAGCGGCGCCGCTCCCGTCATCGCCGAAATTGCCGCCGAAGCCGGGGCCCTGGTCATCGCCTTCGTCACCCTTCCGTTCAGCTTCGAAGGTGGTCGCCGAGCGAAGCAGGCCGAGGAGGGCCTCCAGACGCTCCGCCGGGCCTGCGATGCCGTGATTCCACTCCCCAACGACATCCTGCTGCAGGAGTCGGCCGACGGGGAAACGGCGCTCGACTCGTTCGCGCGCGCGGACGAATGGATCGGGCGCGGCGTGAAGTCGATCTGGTCGATGCTGTTTCGTACGGGCCTGATCAACCTGGATTTCTCGACTCTTCGGCAGGCGTTTCACACGCGTGGCGGCAAAACCCTCTTCGGTCTGGGCAGTGGCGAGGGTGAGCAGGCGGTCGCGGATGCGATCGAGAGCCTCAAGATGTGCCCGCTGCTCGCCACCCCGGAATTCTCGCGCAAGGCGGACCGCGTGCTGGTGAATCTGATTGGAGGCACTGATCTCACGCTCCCCAAGGTCAACGAGATCATGTCAGCCGTGACCGAGCAGTTTGGCCGCGATTCCCATGTCATCATGGGCGCGGTGATCGACGAGCAGATGCAGGGCAAGGTGGAGGTGTGCGTCCTGGGCACGAGTGATGTCGGTGGCCGCATCCCCGTGCGCCGACCAGCCGCCCCGGCCAAGTCGCGACTGTCGACTCCGGCCTGTCTGCCGCCAGAGTCCCGCCTGCCGACCGCCGCCTCCGGTGTTTTCCCGGCGACCGGCGTCTCCGCGATGCCAACCCCGCCGGCGGAACCGTCCGCCCGGGCAATCCAAGAGGAAATGATGCTGGCCGGCGAGGCCGAGACTCGGGGCTATTTTGAGCGGACGGATCGCAACCTCTTCGAGGGCCAGGACCTCGATGTTCCGACCTACCTGCGCAAGGGCATCAAGATCGTCCTCTGAGGACGCGTTCCTCGCCGCCGCGGGCGCGAACCGGTTCGGAAGCGCTGGCCATGAGGTTGACGGAGCGAGGGTCCACGGCTTGGCTGCGTCCGTTGATACAGACGGCACGGTCCTACGTTCGCATCGGCTGGCTGCTCCTCGCGCTGGCGTTCGGTCTGCAGGCCCGGGCGGCATCCCTCGAATCGGGCACCGTTGAGTTTGCCCTCCTGCCGGCCGGCCTCGGCCGGGAAGCGGCGGAGCAGGCGTGGACTGGGGGGCGATTTGCCCCGGTGCCTCCGGCCGGGACCTTGCCGATCACGGCCGCGGGCGAGGACCTGTGGCTGCGGGTGGTCTGGTCCAACCCGGACGCGTCGGTCCGCTGGGTGGCGCTCGAATTGCGCGATTTCTTTGAGGACGACACGTCAATCTGGGTGGCGGATGCTGCCGGCGGCTGGACTGAGCATCGGGTGGGGGAGCGGATTCCGTTTCCGGAGCGCTCCCTATGGGGACGCGAGCCTGTGGCGTGGTTCTCCACGCCCGGCGCGGCCTCATTCGTGACGTGGATCAACGCGCGCAACGACGAGTCGCAGTGGCCGCTGTTCCAGATCCACGACCCGGCGGACAGCTACCTTAAGAGCCGGCGGGGCCATGATGTCTGGCTGGGCTTCTACTACGGCGCCCTGCTCGCGCTGGGGCTCTATAATCTGTTTCTTTATACCGTCCTGCGGCGGGTGGAAATCCTGTATTTTCTGCTGTATGTCGGGACCTTTGGGGTTGGCTTTTTTGTCTACCAGGGGCTGCAGTTTCGGTGGCTGCCCTGGCTCCAGTCGCCCCACCACAACCTGCTGATCGCGTTCTGTACCTGCGCCTCGATCTACGCGCTGGTCCAATTCAGCCGGAAGTTTCTCGCCATCCCCGACTACATCCCGGGATTTGACCGCTGGATGGAGCGATTGGGCCGGCTGTTTGCCGGCCTCTGTGGACTGCTTGCCTTGTACATGCTCGTGGTCGCGGTGCGGCGCGACCTCTGGACGGAGTTCCCGGCCTTCTATCTCGCCATCTTCAAAGCGCTCTCGCTGGTCACGGCATCGGCGTACGCCGTCATCTCGGTCGTGGCCGCGGCTTCGCTGAAGGCCGGCTGCCGCCAGGCGCGGTTTTACCTCCTCGGCTTTGGGGCGATCTATCTCTTCCTGATCCCCGTGCTGGTGTCGCAGGCCCAGGGCACGGCGGCCGTATCCGACATCTACTGGGTTCAGATCGGTTCGGCGGTCGAGATGCTCCTCTTCGCCTTCGCCCTCGCCGACAAGATCCGCCACATGCGGGACGAGAAGATTGCGGCGGAGGAGAAGGCGCTGGCCGAGTCGGTGGAACGCACGCGGCTCGAGCTCGCGCATGAAAAGATCCTGCGGCAGAAGCAGCAGCTCGAGGAACTGGATCGCCAGAAAAGCGAGTTTCTCGGCATCGCCGCGCACGACCTCAAGAACCCGCTCAATGCCGTCCAGGGCATTGCGGTGCTGCTGAGTGCGGACGAGAGCCTGCCCCCCGCGCAGCGCATGGCGCCTGCGGAGCGGAAGGAATTCCTGTCCGACATTGAGGATTCGTCCCACCAGATGCTCGGAATCATCGACAGCCTCCTCGAAACCGACGCCTTGGAGGGGGGGCGACTCAAGCTGTCGCGGGCTCCCCATGATCTGCGCGGCCTGGTTGATCGGGCGTGGCGCGGGCTCGCCCGGTCAGCCGAAGCCAAGCACATCACGGTTAGTCTCCGCGTGCCGGACCACCTGAGAGTGCTGGTGGACGCGGATCGCTTCCAGCGGGTGTTGGAAAATCTGTTCAGCAACGCGATCAAGTACTCCCCGGCGGGCGGTGCCATTCTGCTCCAGGCGGTCGCCGGCGACGTTCCCGGGCGGGTTGTGATCGCGCTGCAGGACTCCGGACCCGGTTTCAGCGCGGCGGACATGTCGCAGTTATTCGGCCGCTATCGGAAGCTGTCCGCCCGACCCACGGCGGGTGAGAGCTCCAGCGGCCTGGGCCTTTACATCGTGCACCGTCTGCTCGAGTTGCAGGGGGGGACGATTGCCGTGATCAGTCCGCCGGGCCAGAGCGCGATTTTCCGGATCGATGTGCCGTCGGCCTGAGAGGGGGGAATCCGATTAACCGAGCCCGCATGACGAAATCAGGTTCCCCCGGTGGGGTTTGAACCGCTCGGCTTCGGTATTCGGATTTCGCCATTCGGGCTTCCTCCAAAGGTTTACGAGGGATTCACCCATCCCCTCCTTGGCAAGGGCGGGGGATTCTGCACCATTCGGTCCATGTTTATCGACGAGTGTGTGATCAAGGCCCAAGCGGGCGAGGGTGGGCGCGGATGCGTCAGCTTTCGCCGTGAGAAGTACGAGCCCTGGGGCGGACCCAATGGCGGCGACGGCGGCAAGGGGGGCGACGTCATCCTGGTGGGCGACCACGACACGAACAATCTGGTCGATTACAAGTTCCAGCCTCACTGGCGCGGTGAACGCGGTGAACATGGCATGGGCAAGGATTGTCACGGCCGCGAGGGCGTGCCGGCCATCATCAAGCTGCCGCTCGGAACCGTCGTCACGGACGAGGCCACGGGCAAGGTGGTCGCCGAGATCGTCGAGAACGGCCAGCAAGTCATCCTCTGCAAGGGCGGCAACGGCGGCTGGGGCAATACCCACTTCAAGACCTCCACCAATCGCGCCCCCAAGCGGGCCAACAGCGGCCAGCCCGGGGAGGCCGGCAGCTATCGCTTCGTCCTCAAGAGCATCGCGGACATCGGGCTCGTGGGCTTTCCCAACGCCGGCAAGTCATCGCTCACCGGCCGGATCACCAAGGCCCGGCCCAAGACCGCGGCCTACCCGTTCACCACGCTCCATCCGCAGATTGGCGTGAT
>CAYZCV010000120.1:5694-11109 GCA_964476965.1 uncultured Opitutus sp.
TTGGTCGTTGCCAACAAGATGGATCTCGAGGGTGCGGCGAAGAATCTCAAGGCCTTCCAAAAGAAGTACCCGGTCGATGTCGCGGAGATTTCCTGCCTCAGCGGCGCGGGCATTGAGGAACTGAAGGAGCTCCTCTGGAAACGCGTGCGCGCCCACCGTCGGACCAAGCCGGCCAAGGCCAAGCCCGCCACCTCGGCCAAGCCCAAGGCCAAGGCCCGTCCGAAGGCGGCCGCCAAGCCAAAGAAGTCGCCAAAGCCGAAGGCCTGAACCAGCCTGCCGCCATGTCTGCCGAACACCGTCCTCTCCTTATGCGCGCCAACCGCCTGCTGGGCGCGCAGCTGGTCGAGCACAACCTCGTGAAGATCGAGGATCTCGAGGCGGCCAATGAGCGCCTGCTGGAACTGGTGGCCGAGGGCAATCCCCGCCAGAGCACCGTGCTTGGCGTCCTGGCCTACGAGAAAAAGGTGCTGAAGGAGGACGACGTCCTGACCTACCTCGCCGATTCCGAGGGGATCGGGCTGATTGATCTGCGCAATTATGAGGTCTCCGAGGAGCTGCGGACCACGGTGGACATCTCCGCCTGCTGGGCGACATGGACGGTGCCCTTCGACAAGGAGGAGGATTTCCACTGTGTCGCGACCGCCTACTATCTCAGCCCGGCCGTCCGGACCCACTGGGAGAAGCAGTTGGGCGGACCCGTGATCTGGTACGGCACCACCCTCGACGTCATCGCCGACTTCCTCGAGCGTCTGGATGCGGAACGCAAACAGGCTCCGGGCGGCGCCGCCCCTGCAGCCCGCTGACACGACCATGCCACTCGGAAAGATCCAGACCCAGATTGTGACCGCGCTCGAGAGCATGGGCCGCCTCACCGCGGAACAGCGCGCCACCATTGCCGGCAATCCCGACGAACTTACCGGCGAGGCGCTCGACAAGCTCCTGGTGGAAGAATTTCGCATCACGACCTTCCAGCTGCTGGTCGCCAAGGGCCGGGCCTTCGGCCTCGCGCCCTACAATGTCGCCCGCTACCGGGTGACGCCCCAGACGTTTGAGCGGGTGCCCTCCGAGTTCTGCCAGGAGAACCTGGTGCTCCCGGTGGGGCAGGTGGGCGAGTTGCTGCTGGTCGCGTTTGCGAATCCGTTCGATGTTTCGCTCCCGACCAAGATCCAAGAGATCACTGGCAAGCGGGTCATCCGCCTGCTGGGCCGGGAGAAGGACATTCGGGAAAAATTCTCGCGCGGGCAGGAACCCGTGGCGGGGTTCGCCGACGTCGTCTCCGCCATCGGCGCCGAGTTCGGGGGCGAGGGCGAGATCAACGAGGATGACCTGACCAGCGAAGAGTCGGGCCCGATCATCGATCTCTCGAATCGCATCATCGAGGACGCCTACTATTCGGGGACCTCCGACATTCATATCGAGCCGTGGGAGAAGGAAGTCATCGTGCGCTACCGGATCGATGGGGTCTGCCACGAGAAGCTCCGCCTCCCCGCCAAGGTTGGCCCGGCCCTCGTCGCGCGGCTCAAGATCATGTGCAACCTCGACATCGCCGAGCGCCGGCTGCCGCAGGACGGGCGCATCGTCTTCAAGCAGTACACCAAGAAGAACCTCGATATCGATCTTCGCGTTTCGACCGCCCCACTGAATCACGGGGAAGGCATCGTGATGCGTATCCTGGACAAGCAGAAGTCCACGCTCCCGATGACGGCCCTCGGCTTCACGGAGGAAAATCTGGCCCGTTACCGGAGCTGCATCAGCCAGCCGTACGGCATGATCCTCCACTGCGGCCCGACCGGGTCCGGCAAGTCGATGACGCTTTACTCGGCGCTGAATGAGATCAACGCGCCCGACCTCGTCATCCGCACCGCCGAGGATCCGATCGAGTACACGCTCGCCGGCATCAATCAGATGCAGATGCACCGGCAGATTGGGCTCACCTTTGCCACCGCGCTGCGCGCCTTTCTGCGTCAGGATCCCGACATCATCCTCGTCGGTGAGATCCGTGACAAGGAAACCGCCGAAATCGCGGTCGAGGCCGCGCTCACGGGCCATTTGCTCATCTCGACTCTCCACACCAATGACGCGCCTTCCACCGTGGCCCGTCTGACCGACATGGAGGTTGAGCCGTTCATGATCTCGTCGTCGCTGCTGTGCGTCTGCGCCCAGCGTCTGATGCGGCGCGTGTGCAAACAGTGCCGTCAGCAGTACACGCCCGAAGGTCGGGTGAAGGAGATCATGGAAAAGGCGATTGGCTGGAGCGGGCCGATCTTCAAGGCCAACCCGGCCGGCTGCCCCAAGTGCGGCAGCAGCGGGTACAAAGGTCGCGTGGGTATCCACGAACTCATGATCACCAACGAGGAACTCGTCGAGGCGATCAACAAGCGGGCCGAGACCTCCGAGCTGAAGCGCATCGCCCAGCGGCAGGGAATGAAGACCCTCCACCAGGACAGCATGCAGAAGGTGAAGGAGGGCATCTCCACGTTTGAGGAGGCGATCGCCACCGTACCGCCCGACATGTCCTGATGCCGCTTTTCCCTTGCGCCCGGCCTGCGCCGGGTAAAGTGAGCGCCTAGCCGAATCACCATGACGTCCCCCCGTTTGCTCCCCCTCCTTGGCCTCGTGGCCGCCGTGCTGCTCGCCGGCTGTGAAAAGAAGCCCGTGGAAGTCACCCGCCAGATGCAGGCCGAAGTGGCCAATCTGCTGAGCGAGGCCGACTTCGCCAACCAGCTGCGGGACTACGCCCGGGCCGAGCCGCTGCTGGCCAAGGCCGTTGCGATCATTCCGGACGTGGGCGAGAACTGGGTTTTGTTGGGCGCCGCGCGTCGCCGCTTGAATGACACCTCTGGAGCCCGCACGGCGTACCGCGAGGCGCTCGCCGCCTTCGAGCGCGGCTTCAAGGCGGATGCGAAGCGCACGGATCTGCTGCTGCAGCAGGTGTACGTCCACGCCTTGCTGGGTCAGGCCGACAAGGCTCGGGCGCTCCTGGAAAAGGCCGCCAAGGACTATCCGGCCGATCGCGAGATCCAGGAATTCCTTCGCTCGCAGGCCATCGACCGGATGATGAGCGACCCGAATTTCAAGTCGGTCGCCCTCTAGTTCGGCGGCGGCGCGCGAAACCTTCCGTCCCTGGGCGGGGCGACTTCATGGAAACCTACTGGACCGAGTTTGGGGCGATCACGGTCGCTCATCTACTCGCGGTTGCCAGTCCCGGACCGGACTTTGCCATGGTGCTGCGCCAGAGCCTGGCACACAGCCGCCGCACCGCCGTTTGGACCAGTATTGGAATCGGGAGCGGAATTCTGCTCCATGTCAGCTACTCGCTGCTGGGCATCGGCCTGATCCTCCGCAGTTCGCCCACCGCGTTCAATGTCCTCAAGTACGCCGGGGCGGCTTACCTCGCGTGGGTGGGCATCCAGGCCCTGCGCTCCGCCCGCCCGCGTGGGACCGGGCCGGAACTGGCCGCGGCGGAGCCGAGGCCGGAGCCGTCGACTCGGGCGGCGTGGACGACGGGTTTTCTGACCAATGCCCTCAACCCCAAGGCGACCCTCTTTTTCGTCGCCCTCTTTCCGGTCGTCGTCAGTCCGACCACGCCCAAGCTGGTGCAGGTGGGCTACGGGCTCTGGATGGCGCTGGCCACGATGGCTTGGTTTTCCCTCGTCTCGGTCGTGTTCACCCAGCCGTCGACGCGGCGCGCCTTTCTGCGCTGGAGCCACTGGATCGACCGCGCGCTCGGGGTCGTGATTCTGGGGTTCGCGGTCGGCCTTGCCCTCGCGACCATTCGCTAGCGCGGGGGAGTCGCGTCAGGGTTGACGCCGGTCCCGGTCCAGGCGGTGCCGGGCCCGTTGCCGACCCTCTCCGCCCGACTCAAATGTAGACGCCGCCTCCGAGCAGGCGGTCGCCTTTGTGCAGGGCGAGGATCTGGCCGCTCGCGAGCGCGCGCTGCGGCTGGTGAAAGCGGATCAGCGCGGAGCCCGGCGTGGCTGGATCAGGGACGAAGTCGAGTCCCACGCGCGGATCGCGGTAGCGCACCCGACCTTCCAGCGTGCAGGGCTGCGTGAGCGCCGGGGCATTCCACTGCAGTCCGTGCACCCGGACCTCGGTTTGGAAAAGGCCCGGGGCGTCGGCGGCATCAAATGCGACCAGCAGCGCGCGATCCTCCGCGCGTTTGCCGACGACGACATAGGCTTGGTGATCCGCATTCGAGGGCACCCGGATGCCGCGCCGCTGGCCGAGCGTGTAGTAATGGAGCCCGCGATGTTCGCCGAGCACCCGACCATCCCCCGCGCGGACGATCGGGCCGGGTTCGTCCGGGACGTACTGGCGCAGGAAATCCTGCATCTTCACCTCACCAATGAAGCAGATTCCCTGGCTGTCCTTCTTCTCCGCGGTGACCAGGCCCGCCTCGCGCGCCAGCCGGCGCAGTTCGGGCTTGGGCAGGTCACCAATCGGGAAGCGGGCGTCGCGCAGCTGCTCCTGGGAGAGCAGCGCCAGGAAGTACGACTGATCCTTGTTCTTGTCGGCGCCCTCGAAAAGGCCGACTTCGCCGTCGTGGCCGCTCGCGGTCGCGTCAACCATGAGTTGACATGACTCATCGAGAGAGCTGACCGGGATGCGGCGTGCGTAGTGACCGGTGGCGACGATGGGGAAACCGTGATCGTGGGCCCAGGCGCGGAAGACGCCGAACTTGATCTCGCGATTGCACATCACGTCCGGATTCGGCGTGAGCCCCCGGCGGTACCCGTCCAGCAGGTAGGCCACGACGCGCTCGCGGTAGTCCTTCATCAGGTTGACCACGATGAAGGGGATCCCGATCTGGTCGGCGACTGCGCGGGCATCGTCGATGTCCTGCTGCCAGGGACAATGCCCGATGACATTGTCCTCGTTGATCCAGTTCTTCATGTACGCCCCGGTGACGTCATGGCCCTGCTGCTTGAGCAGTAGCGCCGCGACGGAGCTGTCGACTCCGCCGGACATGGCGACAAGGATCTTTTCGCGTTGGCCCACGCCGCTACCGGTGCGCGGCCACGGCGGCTTGTCAACGGATTGTCGCCGGCGCGACGGGCGACCCCCTTCAGGTTCGGCGAAGAGAAGCCCAAGGAAACGCCCGGCGACTGAATCCGGGGCTACGCCGGTGGGCGCTCGGACGGCGAGCGAAGATGAAGGGGCCCTTTTGGCGTTGTTCGTGGCAATCCTTCAATCCGTCTCCGCAGCTTTTCGCGTGTTTCGCGGGAGATTCGAGCCGGAGAGCGCCGGGCGGCCTGCGCTTCCCGGTTAGAGCCGCCTAGACCGGGAACACCGTCCTTCCCGAGTTTTCCCGCCTTGGGCAGTCGGCTGGATCGCGCCCTAGCCAAAGTGTCACGTATTGCGTGACACTGGCGTGGGCGGGAGGAGGGAGTGTCACGTAATGGGTGACACGAG
>CAYZCV010000121.1:0-5435 GCA_964476965.1 uncultured Opitutus sp.
GCGCTCGGCATCGGCGTGACCGATCGCGTGCTGATTTTCGAGAACAGCTACTACTCGGTCATCTCGCCCGAAGGCTGCGCCGCGATCCTGTGGAAGGACTCGGCCGCGGCCCCCAAGGCGGCGGAGGCCCTCAAGCTCGACGCCCCCACGCTCGAGAAGTTCAAGGTGGTCGATGAGGTCGTGGCCGAGCCCTTCGGCGGCGCCCACAACAACCCCGGCAAGGCCGCGGATGCCCTCAAGTACGCGCTGCACAAGCACCTGAACGATCTCCGCGGACTCAACGAGGAACGGCTCCTCGACACACGCTACGAGCGCTTCCGCCACCTCGGCATGTTCGAGGAAGCCGGCGTGGTGACGTCGTAAGGATTCAGCGGATACGCCTGGTGGTGATGCTCTTCGGGCCGGGGCGGGGCTTGCCCACCCCTCCGCGGGCGCGCCCATGGCGCACCCCTCCCAGGTCTGATCAATGCCGCGACCTCACCCGTCCTTGCGGACCGTGATCAGCTCGCAGCGGACCGACCGTTTCGCCACCGGGTCGTACTCGACCAGCGCGGCCGACAGGCGCACGTCGCCCTCGGCAATTTCAAAGCGGCGCGGCATCCCGTCGAGGAAGCGCCCGAGCACCGGCGCGATCTCACGGCCCAGCACGCTCGCATAGGGACCGGTCATGCCCACATCGCACATGAAGGCCGTGCCTTGGGGCAGCACCGACGCATCCGCCGTCGGCACGTGAGTGTGGGTGCCCAGCACGGCCGCGGCGCGTCCGTCGAGGTACCAGCCCATCGCCTGCTTCTCCGAGGTCGCCTCGGCGTGGATCTCCACGAAGGCGGCATCGGCCAGCCCGGCGCCCACTGTCTTGGCGAGGAGCGCGTCGGCGCCGAGGAACGGGCATTCGCCCTTCATGCCGATAAAATTGCGCCCGAGCTGGGTGAAGACCGCCAGGCGGAAGCCGGCCTGGTTGGTCAGAATAACGTGATCCCGCCCCGGGCAGGCCGCCGGCAGATTGGCTGGACGGCACACGCGATCGAGGGCCCCGATCTCGGTTTCCCAGCCTTTCTGGTCCCACACGTGATCGCCCAGCGTGATGGCGTCGACTCCGGCGCCGAGGAGGGTCTTGGCGATCAGGCCCGTGATACCCGAGCCGGCCGCGGCGTTCTCGCCGTTGGCGATGATGAAATCCAGACCATGGCGTTCCCGCAGGATGGGCGCTTGGGCGACCACAATATCCCGGCCCGGGCGTCCCACGATATCGCCAATGAAGAGAAATTTGACCACGAACGAGACAGATGGACACGGATGCGGTTCAAACCAAACCAATTCCGACTCCGAACTGTGACCGTGGCGACGGTTTTACACGCTTGCCTCGCCCGCTACTTCCCGGCTTTCTTGCGGGTTTCCGTTCACCCACGTATCGCCATGAAATCGTCCACCTCCCCCACCTCGTTTCCCAAGCCCGAAATCGGCCGTGAAATGAAAGGCGCCGACGTCGTCGTCGAGTGTCTCGTTCGGGAAGGCGTCGACGTCATTTTCGCCTACCCCGGTGGCGCCTCCCAGGAGCTGCACCAGGCCCTGGCCCGTTCGGACAAGGTTCGCGTCATTCTCCCCCGCCATGAGCAGGGCGGCTCCTTCGCCGCCGAGGGCTACGCGCGCGCCACCGGCAAGGTCGGCGTGTGCATGGCGACCAGCGGCCCCGGGGCGACCAATCTCGTTTCCGCCATCGCCGATGCCTACATGGACTCGACCCCCATGGTCGCGATCACCGGCCAGGTTTTCCAGAAGTACATCGGCAAGAGCGCGTTTCAGGAAACCGACTTCTTCGGCATGACCCTGCCGATCGTGAAGCACAGCTACCTCGTGCTCAACGCGGCGGATCTTCCCCGCATCATGAAGGAGGCCTTCGTCCTCGCCCGCACCGGCCGGCCCGGTCCCGTCGTGATCGACATCCCGAAGGACGTCCAGCAGGCGAAGGTCACCCCGGTGTTCCCCGCCACGGTTGAGTTCGCCAACCCGACGATTCTGCACACGCCCCGCGCGACGGACGAGCAGCTCAACCAGATGCTCGCCTTGGTTGCCGAGGCCAAGCGCCCGGTGATCTACGCCGGCGGCGGCATCATCTCGGCCGAGGCCCACAAGGAACTCACCGCTTTCGCCGAAAAGACGAACATCCCGGTCGCGACCACGCTCATGGGCGTTGGCGCCTTCCCCGAGACGCACAACCTCTCGATGCAGTGGTTCGGCATGCACGGGACGGCCTACGGCAACTGGGCAGTCGACCAGTGCGATCTGCTGCTGTGCCTCGGCGCACGCTTTGACGACCGCATCACCGGTGAGGTCAGCAAGTTCGCCGCGGGCGCGAAGATCGTCCACCTCGACATCGACGCCTCCGAGCACAACAAGAACAAGCGCGTTCACTTCCCCATCCAGAGCGATGTGAAGCACGCGCTCGGCCGCCTGCTCGAACTCATCTCCGCCGCCCGCTTCAGCCCGCCGGACACCAAGGCCTGGCACGACCAGATCGCGACCTGGAAGCGCGAGCAGCCCTTCAACAGCACCGCTGGTTTTGGCAACAGCCCCCACATTCTTCCGCAGGAAGCCGTCGCGGCCCTGTACGAACTGACCAAGGGTGATGCCATCATCACGACCGGCGTCGGCCAGCATCAGATGTGGGCCGCGCAGTTCTACCGCTTCAACGAGCCCCGCCGGTACATCAGCTCCCTCGGCCTCGGAGCCATGGGCTACGGCTACCCGGCAGCCATGGGCGCCAAGGTTGCGTGCCCGGACAAGCAGGTCATCGACATCGATGGCGACGGCTCGTTCGTCATGAACATCCAGGAGCTCGCCACCTGCCACATCGAAAAGATCGCGGCCAAGGCGATGATCCTGAACAACCAGCACCTCGGCATGGTCGTGCAGTGGGAGGACCGTTTCTACAGCTCCATCCGGGGCAACACGATCCTCGGTGACGCCAACAACGTGGGCGGGCCCGAGAACCTCGACGGCCTGTACCCCGATTTCGTCAAGATCGCCGAGGGCTTCGGCGTCAAGGGACGCCGCGTGCACAAGAAGAGCGAACTCAAGGCCGCCATTCAGGAGATGCTCGATCATGACGGCCCGTACGTCCTCGATGTGATCGTGCCCTACACGGAGCACGTGCTGCCCATGATCCCTGCCGGCAAGACGGTGAAGGACATGATCCTGAAGTAACTCGGCGGGCATTGCCCCCCGTTCAATCTCAGCCCGGGCGTCTTTCGCCCGGGCTTTTTTGTTTCCGCCGCCTGGCGCGACCGGCGCAGCCGGTCCTGAAATCACAACGAACATCCAGACCGGCGGCCGCGCCCTCGCACTGTCAGACCAACGCCGGCCTCATCGCCCGCTCAGCCGCTTGCCATTCTGCCGTCTCCGCCTCCTCTCTGAGTTTTCCCCTGAACCAGAGTCACCCCGTCCAGCGTAAGCCCGTCTGCGCCCACCGCCCGCGCCCTTCGCCCCATGAGATCCCTGCTTTCCCTCATCCTCGCGTCCTCCACCTTGCTCGCCCTCGGTCTCACCGCTGGCTTGGCGCAGCCCGCGCCGGCCCAGAAGACCAATGCTCTGCAGACCCTCGATACGCGTCCGCCCGAGGGCAACGATGCCGGCCTGCGCCCGCTCAGTCCCGAGGAAATCGCGCCCAATCTGAATTTCTACGCGATGGACCCGCTGTACCGTCCGGGCACGCCCCTGGGCTGGGCCACGGAGCGGATTGAGGAGACCCTCGACCGTGGGCTCGTCGCCCTGCCGATCGATGGCGGCAAAGTCTATCTCGGCTGGCGTCTCCTGCGGGGGGATGGCACCGACGCGGCCTTCAATGTCTATCGCGCCAACCCCGGAGGCAGCGGGGTGAAACTCAATGCCGAGCCCCTTCGCGTCACGACCGATTTTGTCGACACGTCAGCGTCGCTCACGCAGGCCAACACCTGGTGGGTGCGTCCCGTGGTCGACGGCCGCGAAGGACCCGAATCACCCCGCGTGACACTCGACGCGAACGCACCCGTCACCGGTTACCGGGCGATCAAGCTGCGCGACGGACTGACCAGCGTCTCGATGGTCGGCGTCGGCGACCTCAACGGTGACGGCACCTATGATTTCGTCGTGAAGCACCCCGGCGGAGGCAAGGACCCCGGGCGCATCACGCTCAGCCGCGACACCTATAAATTCGACGGCTACGACGGCCGCACCGGCCAGCATCTATGGACGATCGATCTTGGTTGGAACGTGGATATGGGGATTTGGTGGACGCCCATGGTCGTGCGCGACCTCGACGGGGACAACAAGGCCGAGGTCATTGTGCGCAGCGCGCCCTACGCCGCCTCGCTCGAGGCCGCCACGCCGGGCGCCCGCGCGGGCAATGCGCTCGACAGCCCGGAATTCATTGCGGTGTACAATGGCGAGAATGGCCAGCTGGTTGACCAGGCGCCCTGGATTGAGCTCGGAACCGTGCAGGACTGGGGCGACAACACGGGCAACCGTGCGAGCCGGCATCTCATGGCCGTCGCCTACCTCGATGGGAAAGCCCCGTCCGTCCTCGCCGCGCGCGGCACGTATGGCCGGATGAAGATCGACGCGTGGACGCTGAAGAATCGGAAGCTGGAGAAGATCTGGCGCTGGACCAATGAGCGCGCGCCCTTCGCCTACCAGGGCCAGGGACAGCACAGCATCCGCGTCGGCGACATCGACGGCGACGGGAGTGACGAGATCATCAACGGCTCGCTCGCGATCGACAACGACGGCCGGACCCTTTGGACCAGCGGCCTGGGCCATGGCGACCGCTTCTACCTCACCGACATCAATCCGGCGCGCCCCGGCCTCGAAGTCGCCTACGTGATCGAGGAGCCGCACCCCCAACTCGGCCTCAACGTGCGCGACGCCCGGAGCGGCGATCTCCTCTTCGGCGCCCGTGAACCCAATCAGGACAACTCCATCGATCAGCTCATGGTTGGTGACATCGACCCGGCCTATCCCGGGATGGAGGTCTGGGCCAACAAGGGCCTGAAGCAGCTCTTCTACGCCGCGAACGGGGATCCGATCCCCGGCCCGGTGCCCACCACCAGCGATCTCGTGTGGTGGGATGCGGATCTTCTGCGCGAGCAGATCACCGGCGGCGGGCCCGCGTCGTCCGCGCCAGCCGCACCGATCGGACGGACCATTGGCAAGTGGCAGGGGGCAATTCTTACGCGCAACCTGCAGGGGGCGACCCATCAGGTTGCTGATCTTCTGGGCGACTGGCGCGAGGAGATCATCACCTTCACGAATGGCGAACTACGCATCCACAGCACGACGATCCCGGCCACCGACCGGCGGGTCACGTTGATGCAGGACCCCCTCTATCGAAACTACGTCACCGAGCGCACCATGGGTTACCCTCATGTCCCGCAGCTAAGCACCTACCTCGGCGTCGCCCC
>CAYZCV010000121.1:5535-10968 GCA_964476965.1 uncultured Opitutus sp.
GGGTTCGCGCGCCAGTGGGCGCAGCGCTTGAGGAGGGTGAGCGAGGGATTGGTTTCCACCCCGGGCGTTGCGCCCGGCTGATTGGGCTCGATCGCCGCACTGCGGTGAAAGTGGACCTCCGCGCCGTCCCAATCCTGCGCCAGGTAGCGCTCGATCCCCTGCGCATACACGTGTAGGCATTCGCGGGTGCGATCATCCACGTGCTCCTTGAGTCCGACCACCTCGTGGATGGGGACCGGGACGCTCCGTCCCTTGACCACAATCTTGTCGAGGTAGCGAAAGACCAGCCGATCCGCCCCGTGGCGCTCGCAGGCCTGCCGCGTGGTCTCGGTGACCATGGTGTAGACGCCATAGGCCTTGGCCCCCGACTCCATCCGGGCCGCCAAATTCACGTTGTCCCCCATCATGGTGTAGTTGAATCGCGTGCGGCTGCCCATGTTGCCGATCACCGCGGGCCCCGAGTTGAGACCGATGCGGGACTGCATGTGCCAGACGATTTCCGGCCAGCGGTCTCCCTCGGCCTTCCACTTCGTTCGCAGGTCGGCGAGCTTCCGCTGCACCCGCTGGGTCGCAATGCACGCGCGCAGCGCATGATCCGGAAGGGCAATGGGCGCACCGAACATGGCGACCACGGCGTCGCCGATGTACTTGTCGAGTGTCCCCCCCTCCTCCTGCACGATATCCGTGCAGGCCGTGAGGTATTCGTTCATCAATTCCACCAGTCGCGCCGGCGGGAGCTTCTCCGAGAAGCTGGAGAAAGCCTGAATATCACTGAAGTAGGCCGTGATCTCCTGCTCGTGTCCACCGAGCTGGGGATTTTCGCCGGACTCGACCATGCGCTCGACCAGTTGGGGCGAAACATAGGTTCCGAACATGCCCTTGATGCGTCCCTTGGCCTTCTGCTCCTCGATCACCTGCAGGAGCAGCGCGGTGAAGCTGGTCGAAAGGGCGGCGCCAACCGGGATGAAGACCGGCAGCACGAGGTGAAGCTCCGCAAAAACATGAAACGCCCCGATCACGTAGGAGAGCACGGTCAGCAGGGCGATCGTCTTGGAAAAGACCGACCGCGGCCCACCGGAGACGGCGAGCAGGCTGGTGCCCGCGGCGAGCAGGAAAATGATTCCATACGTGGCCCACTCGGGCAGGCGCACCAGGTGCTTTCCGGAGACAATCGTCTTCAGCATGTTGCCGTGGAAGCCCACCTGCGGCACAGGCTGGTCATCAAACGAGGCGGGACCCAGATCCTGCAGCAGCAGGTCAACCGGGCCGATCAGCACGATCGCGTCCTTGAACTGATCGAAGAACTCGCGCCCGCGGGCCTGCTTTTCCGGATCCTCGCTGTCGAGCTGCGTGAGGAAGTCCCCGAGGTTCGCGACGCTGGCCCGGGGATTGCGCGGGGAGATCCACGGCGAGAACCAGTTCACATCGACCAGCTGGCCGCGACGGAGCGGGATGGTCGTCACGAGGGTTCCATCCGGCCGGTGAATCTCCATGCGGTCCTCGAACCGCTTCACCGCATCCTGGCCCAGGCCCCATTCCAGGAGCGCGAGTTGCAGGGACAGAGGGTAGAACGTGCCCAGGGTCGTCTCGGCAAAAAACGGAGCCGACCGCGTTTCGCCGCGGTAGGTGTCGATCAAGCCGACAATGCCATGAGTCGGTCCGGCAATCGGAAATCCCGGTGCCTCCGGCGTGTCATTGCGCGCGGGGTCCGTGAAACCATCAAATATATAGGGAAACTGGCGGCTGTAGCGCAGCGTGCCCGGACCCGGCACATAATTGGCGGCCAATACGACCTTACGGTGCTTGAAGACGGCGCGGCCGAACTCGCGGCGTCCGACAATCAATTCCTCGCGACCGAAATCAGGCAGGGCGTTGTCGGAAAAAACCACGTCGATCCCGACCGCCTTGACCTTCCCGACATCAAACAGGGCGTCGAGAATCTGAGCGAATCGGCTGTGATTCCAGGGCCACTTGTACTGCTGGATCGCATCCGTATCGATGTCGACGTACACCAGCTTGACCGGGGCATCGATCTCGCCGCGGTAATGAAACCGAAGATCGATGAGCTTGTTCTCAAAAAATTCGCCCCAGTTGCGGTCATACGCCACGCACCAACCCGCCACGATCAGCAGGAGCAGGAAAATCCGCCCGGCGGCGGCAAGGAATTTTAACCGGCCCACAACGTGACGCTAGATCGCGAACGGACCAAAGAAAGCGGAAACTCGCAGGACTAGACGACGCCGTCCCCCGTGGTCGTGCGCGGCGGGGTCGGCTGGGCGGCCGGCGGCTGGGGCGCCGGCAGCTGGGGCGTCTCGGTGGTGGGCGGCGTTTCGTTCGCGGGCGGCGTCCCAGTGGATGGCGGATTGGACGAAGCCGCGGGGGCCGGTGGGGTGAAGACAATCGCGGCGATCACTTCAATCGACTGCTGCACCGCCTCCACGACCGAGGCCGTGGTCGTGGCAGCGGCGGTCTGGACCGTAAAGCTCTGGCCGGCCGGGGTCGTCACGGTGACGACGCCCGTGGCCGTGTCGACCGTGACCTCCACATTGATCGCCACTTCCTGGGCTTGATTGTTCACGGCGGCAACCGGGGTTTCCACCCCACCCCGGGCCAGCACGACATTACCCTCAATGGTGGTCAGCGCGAAGAACGCGTTGCCGGTGCCATCCGGGCGGAAAACGATGCGGAACGTGGTGCCGCGGATGCCGGCGGCACCCACCGGAGTCTGAATCACGAAGGACGAACCGCCCGCGGAATTCAGCGTTTTGACCTGACCGATCAGCTCACCGCGCGTGAGGTTGAGGCGCGTGGTTGAAGTCGAGGGCTCAGTCGTCGCCTCCGTGATGCGAAAATCATCCGCGAAGGGATCCTGCAGGAACGTCTCGATATCCAGCTGCGAGTCGCCGCGCAGGTTGACCGTTGAACCATTGGAGAACACAAGCACCACGCTGGCGTCCGGCGCGGTCGTGACGATGAAACCGGCGGCGATCTGCTCGTTGTTGACGGCGGGCCGCGTGGTGCTGTCCGCCTTATTGGTCAGCGTCACCGTGCCCGTGACGCGGGCGAGGACAATGCGACCGGGCTCGGTGCCCTGAGCGAAGGCGCGCGAGGCGACCATCGCGACCAAACCGAGCAGAAAGACCCACTGCAGGAGATTCTTGTGCATGAAAATCGTCTCGCCGAACGCGCCGGAGCGGGCGTCGCTGACCGCGGGAGGATCATTTTTTACGCCGGGTGGGTCAAGGCGCAAACAGGTTGCCCGCCGCGGGTTGCAGCTTCGCGTCCTGCGGCCACGAGGGAGAAGCACCCGCGCAAAACGATGTAAAAATCAACGCGGCGGTTCCAGCTGACGCAAAAGCTCGGCCGCGGGATGGTGGCCGCCGTCCATCTGCAGCGAGGTCGCCGCCGCGGTCCGGGCCAGGGCATGGGTCGCCGGTTTGAGGCTGTAGTGATAGGCTTGGTGGTACCATGCCAGGGCACTGTGCGGAGCGAGCGAAAGCGCCGTGGCGAAGGGGGCACCCGCCTCGGCCCAGCGGCCCTGCATGTCGAGGGCCACGCCCAGGCGCCACCAGAATTCGGGAACGACCGGCGCCAGCGCAATCGCGCGCCGCGCGGCCTCCTCCGATTGTTCACCGAGTTCCCGGGTGCGCTCCGGCTCGGCGTGCGCGCTCAGCGCGAGCGCATACGCCCGGTCGGACCACGCCTGGGCATTCGCCGGATTGGCCGCCAGCGCTCGCTCAAAGGCCGCAAGCCCCCGCGCCACCGTCGCCCGCGCCGCGGGCGAGTCGGGCGCCGACCCGGCGAGCCCGTCAATCTCCCGGCGCGGACCGTACCGCGCGGCCTCGGCCTGGTAGTGGGGAGCGATCTTCACCGCACCCAGTCCCGCCACCCCCAGCGCCGCGGCGAAGGCCCACGCGCGGGCGGCGGGCGGGACCGGTACGGACGGTTGATCCGCCCGCGGACGGCGCAGGCCCTCCGCCAGCGCAACCGCGAGGAACATGGCGAGCGCCGGAATCTTGAGGTGGAAGTCAATGACCAGGGACAGGCCGAAGCCGACGACCCCGATCGCGATCGCCCGCTTCGCGCGATCGCGCAGCGCGCCCCGGCGCACCCCGTGGGCCGCGGCCCAGCCCAAGCCAACGGCCAGCAGGGCAACCCCCACCAGGCCGTAGTCGCTCAACGTATTCAGATAATCATTATGCGCCCACTGCGGTTCATCGCGAAATCCCGCCGGTCGGTGCTGCTCAAACAGGATGTTGTAGCTGCCCGCGCCACTCCCCGTCGCCGGCTGCTCGCGAAACAGGGCCCAGGCTCCCCTCCACATGATCGGACGCGTGGCTTCGCCGCGATCAACCACCAGCGCGTCAAAGCGCGTCTGCACGCTCGGTACCCAGCTGTACAAGGCCAGTCCCACTAGTAGACTGCCGACCAGGGCCGAGGCCGCGAGGCCGACCCGCGCCTGCCAGCGGCGCCCCGGGGCGAGCAGCGGCCACAGCGCGAGCGCGAGGGCAAAGGAGAGCCAGGCCCCGCGGCTGATCGTCAGGTAGAGGCCGAAGAGGTAGATCAGACCCAGGCCCGCGGCGAGGATCCGCCGCTTGGCGGGGAGACCAGCGTCCGCCATCGACGCAATCGCCACGGGCAGCAGCAGCAGCAGCATGGCCGCCTGGCTGTTGGGGATCCCAAACGCGCCGCTGGTGCGCCCGGAAAAGTAGATCGTCTGCGTGCGTCCCAGCATCAGCCAGTCCGGATCAAACCACCGCTGATAGCAGGCCAATCCGACGGAAACCACGGCCACGGCGGCCAGCGTTCCCAGCACGAGCCGGCGGGCCGGTGCGTGGTCCAGTCCACTGAGCGCCAGCCAATGAACGGCCGCGAGCATGGCCCAGGTCATCCAATCGGCCCATCCGAGCCAGGGGACCGGACTGAGGAAGGCAGCGTTGAGGCCCGCATAGACCAGAAACGGCAGCAGCCAGAGACCGACGGGATCGAACGGCTCCCGGCGCACACCGAGCGCCCGCGCCAAAAGGAGTACGACCACGAGGGCGGCGATGATCAGCGCCGGGGCAAGCATGGTTTCGGGCCGGTAGCCCCCCAAACCCAGCGTAGTCCACCCGAGGCAAGCCGAGAGGCACGTCGCCACGCCCCAATCGAGCCAGGGAGCGGACGGCGGGGGCGCGGCGGCATTCATGGGGCGGCGTCTGGATTCCCCCCTTTAGGCCCCGAAGACAAGGCCGAACCCTAGCTCGGAGATAGCCAAAAAAAAGCGCCGTCCCGAAGGACGGCGCGAAGGATGAAGCCCAGACGGCGGACTTAGGCCGTCGGGACCGACTGGATCGTCTTGAGGATCCGGCCGGCGACCAGGTACGGGTCCGCGGCGGAGTTCGGACGACGGTCCTCGAGGTAGCCCTTGTAGCCGTTGTTGACGAAGCTGTG
>CAYZCV010000122.1:0-8651 GCA_964476965.1 uncultured Opitutus sp.
TCACATTGAAGCGCGCGGAACCGTCGCCGTGGATCAACTCCGCCGTGCGGATCCCGCAGGGCGTGACCACCTTCACGCCGGCCTCGGCGGCCGCCCGCTGCAGGCAGTCGACAATCGTCGCCGAGTCGTCCGTGACGGGAAACATGCGGCCGTCGTCCTCCTGCTTCAGCTCAACCCCGCGCGCCGCAAACCAGGCCACGGTCTCACGCGGGCCGAAGCGATGAAAGGCGCCCAGCAGCTCGCGGCCGCCGCGCGGGTAGCGTTTGACCAGCTCGCGTGGCTCGAAACAGGCGTGCGTGACATTGCAGCGCCCGCCGCCCGAGATCCGCACCTTGGCCAGGGGATGGGCCGTTGCCTCGTACAACGTGACGTCCGCCGACGGATTCGCCTGCGCGCAGGTGATCGCGGCGAAAAAACCGGCCGCGCCGCCGCCGGCGATGACGATGCGTGATCGTTGCATGAGGGCGCAGCGTGCGCACGACCATCGCAACTGTCCAAGTCGAAACGAAAACCGCCGCCGGTCCCGTGGGACCCGGCGGCGGGTTGCACTGCATCCTGACCTGAATCAAAAACTCACTCAGCGGGCGTCGTCGCCTTCCTTGCCCTTGCCTTCGCGACCGCCGGGTCCGCCGCGACGACCGCCTTCGGCCATCGCCGCTTCCCACTTCTCAGCCTGCTCGGGGGTGAGGATGGCGCGGATCTCGGCCTGCTGGGACGTCCGCATGGCCTGCATCTTCTCGCGCCGGGCCTCGCGCGTCAGCGACTCGTCGTCGCGCAGCTTGGCCATCGCGTCCCGCTGGTTCTTGGCCACGGCCACGAGCTTCGCCTTCTGGTCGGCCGTCAGGCCGAGGCGCTCGGCCATGGCCTTGATGCGTTCCTCGCCCATGCCGCCGCCAGGGCCACCCGGGCCGCCGGGACCGCGGCGCTCGGACTTGGGCGTATCCGCATTCTGGGCACGAACGATCGGGGCAGCGGCGAGCGCCGCGAGGGCGAGGAGGGACAGGGTGATCTTGGTGAGGGTCTTCATGGGAATCTTCTTTCTTGGATGGGTATTGGGTGAGCGAGTGAATCGCGTTGTGTAAGAAACTAGACGCACGACCACCCCTCCGGTTACATGGCCGGCTTACCGAAACGTCATGTCACCTGCCCAGCGCATCGCCGTCGCCGAACAGATCATCGAAGCCACCCGGCGTCGGCTCCCCGCTGGCCTGCGCGACCCGGCGACCCGCCTGCCCGTGGTCTGCCATGATCGCCCCTCCCCGGAGATCCTCGGCGCCGAGTTCGAGCCCGACATTCTGGGCCTCTTTGTCGGCCCCGCCCTCGAGGACGAAGGGGGCGACGGGTCCGTGCCCCCGCATATCCTGCTGTTCCTCGACAACCTCTGGGACTTCGCGGAGGGGGACCCCGCGGTGTTTCGGGACGAGGTTCGGATTACCTATTTGCACGAGCTCGGCCACTACTTCGGCTGGGACGAGGACGAGCTGGAGGCCCGCGGGCTGGGCTAACCAGCGCCCGACCGGTTGTTTGGAACGGTGGGAACCTCCCTTACTCCGCGCTTTCCAAGGAGAAGCGCCCGTGCATAGTTCATGGGACATCCTTAGGTCGTCATGAAGAAACTCCGTCTGTTCCTCCTTTCCGTGCTCACCGCTGCGGCCGCCTTTGGCGCCGACACCGCCCTTGCGCGCTCCGAATACGTCAAGCGCATCGAGTCGTGTGAGGCGATCCTCCGGGAGCTCCAGATGAATCCGGCCACCGCGATTCCGGCCGACATCCTCGCTCAGGCCCGCGGCCTCGTCATCACCAACCAGGTGAAGGCCGGCATCATCCTCGGCGTGAAGGACGGCTATGGCGTGGTCATGGTCAAGCGCCCCAGCGGCCAGTGGAGCGTTCCCGCCTTCCTCAAGGCCGGCGAAGCGAGCCTCGGCCTCCAGCTCGGGGCCAGCGCCGTTGAGACGGTTTACGTGATCATGGACGACGCCACCCCCCGCCTGCTCTACAAGCAGCGCTTCAACGTCGGCGCCGACGCCAAGGCCATCGCCGGTCCCCGCGTGGCCGAGCGTGAGAACAATCGCCAACCGATCATCGCCGCCCCGGTCCTCGTCTACACCCGCAACATGGGCCTCTTCGCCGGCGCCACCGTCAAGGCCGGCTACCTTTCCCGCGACGACACCGCCAATCGGTCCTTCTACAACACGACCTACACGCTGCCCGAGATTCTCTACAGCGACTGGGTCACGCCGAGCCCGGAAGTGCAGCCGCTGATGGCCTACGTCCAGCAGATCGCCCGCTGAACCTTCCCGAACCTCGATCGCTGCCGCCCGCAGCGCTCACGCAACCGGCCCAACGGGGCCGGTTGTTTCGTTTCGGCGGTTCTGCCCCTCACCGCCGGAGCCCGCCATCAGCCGCGAGCGGCGCGGACAAAGCCCGGCAATTCGGCGTAAACCGCCTCGGCCACGGTTAGCTGGAAGCGGGTCCGCTCCAGGCCCGGTCCGACGATGCGCCCCGAGCGGTAGATCCAGCCCTGCTCTCCGTCCCGCCGCGCCAGCGCCCAATAGGCGGCGGGCGAGAAAACTCCCTTCGTCGGATCAATCTCCGCATAGCCCGTCGTCGCCGCGCCGATCGTGCTGCCGAAGAGCTGGCACACCCCGCGCGCCATTTGCCGCGCCACCTCGTCGGACACGCAGTCCACCGGAGCGGCCACCGCACGGTCGACGACCAGCAGGTTCACCTTCTGCTCCAGCGTGTAGGCAGTGACCCCACCCGCGAAGAAGCCCGAAGCCCCGGACTCCGCGCCAATCCTCGCCTGCAGATGTCCGGAGGTCAGGCTCTCGGCCACGGCCAGGCTCCACGTGGGCGCGGCCATCATCAGATCCTTCAGTTCGCTCATGCTGCGACCATCGCGGATCCCTTGACCGGGCGCACGCTGAAATCGCCGGCCGGGCTTCAGGGCGCCGTCGGCGCCCGCGGCAGAATCGGCAGCGGGTTGCCGGGGACCAGCAGCGGCCCCGCGAGAAAAACCTGCGCCGATGCCGGGTCCACCGTCACGATCACTCCGTGGAGATCTCCCGCTCCAAATGTCTCGAGCCGGGTCACATTGGGCAGCGGTGCGGCCCCCGCTTCAAACGCCTTGCCGATCTCCAGCCGGTAGCGGTGCTCATCCGAGTGGACCAGCAAGACCGGCCGCCCAAACGCCCTCGCCTCGGCCTCCACCGTATCCAGGAAGCGCCGAAACCCTTCAGGCCGGCCGGTCGCGCCCGCGCCCTGCTGAAAGGGTTGGGCTTGAAAGAAGAGCGCAACTCCCGGCGCCTGCGTGGCCTTCGCCTCCGCGAAAGTCGCCCGCACCCAGGCTTCATTGGCCTCATCCCGGGACGTAAACTCGGCCATCGCTTCCGCGCGCTCCGGATCCCGGTTGTTGTTGCTGCCCACGACGTGCACCGTCGCGAAAACGACCCCACCTACGTTCCAGCGGGCGTTCTCCACGTAGGCGGCGAATCGCGGGTCGCGACGCTGGGTGACCAACGGAAGCGGCCTCCTCCCCAGGCTTTTCTCTTCGGCGAAGTAAGCGGCGCGCACTTTGGCCAGCCAGACGAGCGGGTCCTGCCGTCCGTTGCTCTCCCGGTGCACATCCGTCCACTCATTATCCCCCGGCGTGTAGATCAGCGGACCCGCAAAGCCGTCAAACCAGTCCCGCACGCGCGCCAGGAAGGCGTCGCTCGGCACCTCCGACCCTCCCTTGGTGTCACCGCAGTGCACCGTGAACGCGGGGTCCTGCCGATTGATTTCCGCAATCAATCGCTCGAATCCGGGGTAGTTCTGCTCCCCGTAGGGCATGCACCCGATCGCAACGAAACTGAACCGCGCCGCCGGCTCGGCGGCCGGGGCCAGCCCTATGGCCAAAAGGAAAACCAGAACCAGCGGTGCACGCATCATGGCCCAACCCTAAAGCGCGGGCGGGCGCGGCCGGAAGCCCGTTATCGTGACTTCCTGGTGTCGGCCGCACCCCGGGCAATCGCCCGCCGGACCAGCCAGCGCTGGCTCCGCCTCACGATGTAGCCAAAGCACTCCGCCGCCCCGCACCGGCAGGGGTGGTCCCGCCAGTTCTCGTAATCGAAACCGTAGTCGTAGAGCAATTCCTCGCCGGCCGCGATGTCGCGCGTGGCCACAATCCAGATCTTGCCCCGAATGCCCTGCGGTTCGCAGTTCGGCTCGCAACTGTGGTTGATCAGCCGCGCCGGGTTCCACGTGACGTCCCCATCAAGGTCATGACGCTTGTTGAGCTCAAAGATGTACACGCACCCATCCCCGCCGCCGTCGCGCCGCGCGCAACGCTCGGCATCGCGGCGGTCGGACTCCGCCTTGGTGATGCGCTCACCGACGTACTCGATCACCCGCGTGTCCTTCGGGATCGCGCAACGGGCGTAGAGCCCGCGGCCATGGATCGACGACCGTCCGTGACGCACCCATTTCGAAATCGCCGCGCCGATGCTCATTTCAATTCCACCCCGACCGGACAGTGATCGCTGCCCATCACCTCAGGCATGATCCACGCCCGCTTGAGCGCCGGCTTGAGCTTGGCGGAGGCCACCCAGTAGTCGACGCGCCACCCGATGTTCCGGGCCCGGCAGTTCATCATCTGGCTCCACCAGGAGTAGTGACCGGGACCTTTTTCAAACTCGCGGAAGGTGTCCACGAACCCCGCATCGAGCAGCGTGGAAAAATTGGTGCGCTCCTCATCCGTGAAACCCGCATTGCGGCGATTGGTCTTGGGATTCGTGAGGTCGATCTCCGTGTGGGCCACATTGAGGTCACCGCCAAAGATCACCGGCTTGCCCTTCTTCTCCAGCTTGAGGAGGTACTTCAGAAACGCCGGGTCCCACTCCTTGGTGCGGTAGTCGAGCCGGGTCAGGCCGCGCTGAGAATTTGGCTGGTAAACGTTCACCAGATAAAAGTCCGCGAACTCGGCCGTGATCACGCGGCCCTCATCGTCATGCCCGGCCATGCCAATGCCGCAGGTCACCGCCTTGGGCGCGACCTTGGTGAAGATCACGGTGCCGGAGTAACCTTTCTTGAGCGCCGAGTACCAATGCGGCTTGTAGCCCGCCGCCCAGGCGACGTGCTGCACATCCCCCGGATGGGCCTTGGTTTCCTGGAGGCAAATCACGTCCGCGCCACTGCCCTCCATGAACTCCAGCAGGCCCTTCTTGAGGGCGGCGCGCACGCCATTCACGTTCCATGAGATCAATTTCATGAGCGGACACGCTCAGTGAGCGTTCGGCAGCTGGCGATATTTTTTACCACCTCAAAACCGGTAGGACAGCGCCTCCTCCACCGATGCGGTACAGCCCGCGGCAACCGTCCGCCGACTTGCCAGCCGACGGCCGGGTCTGCCATCCTCCCCATCCCATGTCCGCGTTTCCTCCTCTCCCGCTCGGCCAGCGCATCCCCTCCAGTGTCCATGGAGTCTCCTGCAGCCTGCCCACCATGCGCGCCGTCATCGGGTACGAGGAAAAGGACCCGGAAATCACGCGTCACCTGACGTCGGGCTATCCCCGTTTTGTCGTGCATCCTTTTTGCCGGCAGCTGGCCGCGCACTTTGGGCAGGAGTTGGGCCTGGCCGGACACACCCTCTGGCTTACTGCCTCGCTCCGGTCCGCCGAGGCCCTCGCCGCTCATCTCGGGGCCGCCCAGTCCACGCGGATTAATCACGATGGCCTCCACGGGGTCGCCCACCCGGAAAGCCCCGAGCTCTCCTCGCGGGCCAAGACCTACCTCCAGCACACCGGCGGCTTCCTGTCCTCGCGCGAGGCCGAGGACCATCTGGTCAGACTCGGCCTCCTGCCGGCAGCGGCGCCCGAGGAAGCCCACCCGGGCGATGCGCTCGCCGCCGTCCGCACCGTGCTGCGCAAGGCCTACCCCACCGCCGGCGACGCTGATTTCATTCTGACCAACACCGGCATGAGCGCCTTCCACGCCGCGTGGCGCGCGCTCTCCGACCTGCAGGCGGCTCGTGGACGCACGGTTTGGATCCAACTGGGCTGGCTCTACCTCGACACAATCGCGATCGTCAAAAAATTCACCTCCGGACCCCAGGACTACGTTTACCTCCCGGACGTGCAGGACCTCGGCGCCCTGACCCGCGTGCTCACTGAGCGAGGCGACCGCGTCGCCGGCATCGTGACCGAGGCTCCCACCAACCCCTTGGTCCAAACCTCGGATCTGGCCGCCGTCGCTGCCCTCGCCCGCCAGCACGGCGCACGGGTCATCCTCGATCCGACCCTCGTCTCCCCGTTCAATGTCGAGGTCCTGCCCCACGCCGACCTCGTGGTGAACAGCCTGACCAAGTACGCCGCCAGCGAGGGCGACGTCATCGCCGGCGCGATCATCGTCAATCCGGCCGGACCCGACGCCGCGCACCTCCGCACGCACTGCACCCTGCGGGCCGAATCAATCTACCGCCGAGACCTCGCCCGGCTCGCCGCGCAGATCGGCGACTACGAGGCGGTCATCGCCCGCACCAACGCGACAACCCCCCAGATCGTCTCCTTCCTCGAGAATCACCCGCGGGTGCGCGACGTCTTCTGGTCCCTCCATCCTGCCTCGCGCGCTAACTACCTCAAGATTGCGCGCAGCCCGGCCCACGTGGGCGCCCTGGTGACCTTCACCCTGCGCATGCCCCTCGACCGCTTCTACGACCGGCTGCGCATCCCCAAGGGCCCGAGCTTCGGGATGAAGACCTCCCTGATCTGCCCGTTCATCTACCTCGCCCACTACGACCTCGTCACCAGCGAGGCCGGCCGCGCCGAGCTGGCCGCCAGTGGCCTCAATCCGGAGCTGCTGCGCCTCGCGATCGGCTGCGAAGCCCCCGCGGACATCATCGCCGCCCTCGCCGAAGCACTGAGCTAGGATCGGTTCGATCCTTCGATCCGTTCACCACAGATGGACACCGATCCACACAGATAGAGAACTTCCAGCGGGATCGGATCTGTGCCCATCTGTGTTCATCTGGGGTAAACTTTTCCAGCGCTCCATGACCGTCTCCACCTGCCAACTCGCGATCAAGGCCGTGCCGAACGCGCCGCGCAGCGTGGTCGTGGGCTGGCTGGGTGACGCCCTCAAGATCAAGGTTCACGCGCCCGCCGTCGAGGGTCGCGCCAATGAGGAGCTCTGCCGCTTTCTCGCCGAGGCCCTTGATCTGCCGCGCCGCGCCGTGACCGTCGCCACCGGAAACACCTCGCGCCAGAAACGCGTTCAGATCGACGGGCTTTCCCTCGACGAGGTCAGGGCGCGCCTCACCCCGTAGCCACTGGTCGCGTCAGTCGTGCGAAGCGCCACGCGAGAAACACCGCCGCAAAAGCCAGGCCAGCCGCGAGTGCGACCCACACCCCGACCGCGCCAAAGGGCCCGCGCACGCCGAGCAAATAGCCCCCGGGCAGCGCCAGCAGCCAGTACGCAATGAAGGTGATCGCGGTCGGCACCTTGACGTCCGACAAGCCACGCAGCGCGCCCGCGCCGACCACCTGGGCTCCGTCAAAGAGCTGGAAGATCGCGGCCACCAAGAGCAGGCGTCCGGCCAGCGCGATCACCTCCGGATCCTCCACAAAACCCGCCGCCAGCCAGCCGCCGACCACGGCAAACGTCAGCGCGGAAAGCCCCATCACCGAGGTCGCCATCCCCAGCGCACTGAACCCGATCGGCCGCAACGCCGCCCGGTTGTTCTCCCCCACCGCGCGGCTCAGCCGCATGCTCACGGCCATCGAAAGCCCCAAGGGGAACATGAAGGTGAACGACGCGCAGGTCAGGGCAATCTGGTGCGCCGCGAGCGGTACGGCCCCCAGCCAGCCCACCATCACCGCGGCGGCGGAGAATGCCCCGACTTCGAACATCAGCATGCCGGCGGCGGGGACACCAATGCGCCCCATCGTCGCGAACCGCTCGCGCGAGAGTCCGTCGAGCCAGCCGCGTTGCGCCCCGCGATAAGGCCACGCGGCCGAAAATCCGGCGTGGTTTCGCACCCAGAGGTAGAGGATGGCCGCCCCCGCGATGCGCGAAATCAGCGTTGCCCAGCCGGCCCCCGCCAGGCCGAGCTCCGGCGCGCCCCAGTGCCCCCAGATGAGCATCCAGTTGAGCAGCGCGTTTAGCCCCACCCCGGCCAGCATGATCACCATCGGCAACCAGGGCTTGCCCATCGCCTCGGCAAACTGCCGCAGGACCTGGAAAATCATCGAGGGGATCGCGGTCAGCGCGATGATCTCATAGTACGGGCTGACTTCCGCGAGCACCTCCGCCGGCTGCCCGAAGCGGTGCAGCTGCGTTCCCAGCAACAGCAGCACGATCGCCCCGGCGAGCCCCACGCCTGCGCCGAGGACCAGACCATGCCGCAGCCATGCGCCAGCCTCGGCGTCATTCCGGGCGCCATGGGCTCGTGACACGAGCACCGCCACCGGCACCAGCAGTCCGATGCCCACCACGAAGATCATGCCAAACAGCGTGCTGGCAAAGGCCGAAGCCGCCAGCGGCACCGTCCCGACCCGCCCGATCATCACGCTGTCCGTGATGCCAATCAGCATCTGGCTCACCTGGCCGACGATGATCGGCAGGGCGAGCGCAGCAGTCGCGCGGGCCTCTTTGACATAGGCGGACATGGGCAGGGG
>CAYZCV010000122.1:8661-10899 GCA_964476965.1 uncultured Opitutus sp.
GGGGGGCGAAACATGAGGGTGCCAGGTACGTTTGACACGCGTAAACCCCTTCCTTGCCCGCACAGTACCGCCGCCATCCCACCCGGTCAGACGCGCTCGCGCCCGCGGTCGCTTTCATCCGCTCCGCCGTTGCCAATAACCCGCCCTCCCGTCAGCGTCCCGCCATGCGTTCCTTCACCCGCCTGATGTCCGCAACCATGGCCGCCGCCCTCCCGCTTCTTTCTCCGGCGCAGTCCGGCTACCAGAAACCGTCGGATGTCCTCGCCGCCATCGTCGACGCCCCCGCCACTCCGTCGATCAGCATCAGTCCTGACCGCACCCGCATGGCCATCCTCGCGCGGGCCGAACGGCCCGACATCGCCGAGCTGGCCCAGCCCGAGTTGCGCATCGCCGGGCTCCGTCTCAATCCCGCCGTCGACGGCCCCAGCCGCGCCATCACCTTCAACGGCCTTTCGTTCACCTCCCTTGGCAACGGGGCCGCCACGCCGGTTACCGGCCTGCCCGCCGCCCCGCGCATCCTGACCTCCGCCTGGTCCAGCGACAGCAAGGCCCTCGCCTTCACGCTCCAGCAAGCGTCACGCATCGAGCTCTGGATCGCCGACGCCGTGTCCGCGCGCGCCCGTCGACTCGCCGACCTGCCGGTCAACGCCACGCTCACCGACGGCTTCGCCTGGGTCGACGCCACCACGCTGCTCGTGGTCCGGGTTCCCTCCGACCGCGGCGCCGCTCCGATCGAGCCACGCACGCCTTCGGGTCCCATTCTCCAGGAAAACTCCGGTCCGCCTGCACCCGCGCCGACCTATCAGGATCTGCTCGGCAGCCCTCACGATGAGGCCCTCTTCGAGCACCATGGCTCGGGCGAACTCGTGCTCGTCGGCACCGACGGCAAGGTCACGCCTTTCGGACCCCGCGGCGTGATCGGCGGCGCCAGCCCGTCCCCGGATGGTCGCTACGTCATGGTCTCCACCGTGCTGCGGCCTTACTCGTACCTGGTTCCCGTCGGCCGTTTCGCGATGCGGACGCAGATTTTTGACCGCCAGGGCCAATTCATCAAGACTGTCGCCGATCTCCCGCTCGCCGAAAACGTCTCCATCGCGAGCGGCTCCGTCCGCACCGGCCCCCGCGGCATGGCCTGGCGGGCCGACGCCCCCGCGACGCTGAGCTGGGTTGAAGCGATCGATGGCGGCGACGGCGGTAAGCCCGCCAACTGGCGCGATGCGTGGTTCACGCTCGCCGCGCCCTTCGAGGCCGCGCCCGCCCGCCACCAGCAGTTCGCCCTGCGCGTGGTCGGCGTCAACTGGGGCGATGCCAACCGCGCCCTCGTCACCGAAGCCTGGACCCGCACGCGTCGCACCCGCACCTGGCTCGTCAACCCGTCCACCCCCGGCACCGACGGCGTCGCACTCTTCGACCGCTCCTCGGAGGACCGCTACTCCGATCCCGGCACCCCCGTGCAGGCCCGCAACCGCTTGGGCCGGCTCGCGCTGCAGTTCAGCCCCGACGGGAGCAAGATCTACCTCGCCGGTTCCGGCGCGTCGGCCGAGGGCGACCAGCCCTTCCTCGACGAGTTGGACCTCGCGTCAAAACAAACCCGCCGCCTCTGGCGCTCGCAGGCGCCGTGGTTCGAGACCTTCTTCGCCTTCCTCGACAACAACGGCAGTCGCGCCCTCCTCCGCCGCGAATCGGTCGACACCCCGCCCAACTTTTTCACGCGCGACATGACTTCCGGCGCCCTGACGGCCGTCACGTCCTTCCCCCATCCGCATCCCCAGTTCAACGACGTGAAGCGCGAGCTGATCAAGTACACGCGCGCCGACGGCGTGGCCCTGACCGGCAATCTCTACCTCCCCCCCGGCTACGACGCCAAGCGCGACGGTCCCCGCCCCACCCTGCTCTGGGCCTACCCCCGTGAATTCAAGAGCGCCGACGCCGCCGGACAGGTGCGCGAGTCGCCCTACCGCTTCACCCCGGTCGCGCCCAACGGTCCGCTGCCCTTCCTCCTCGCGGGCTATGTCGTGCTCGACGACCCCGCCATGCCGATCATCGGCGAAGGCGACAAGGAACCCAATGACACCTACGTGGTGCAACTCGTCTCCAGCGCGCAGGCGGCCGTCGACGAACTCGTGAAGCGCGGCGTGACCGATCCCAATCGCGTGGCGGTGGGCGGCCACAGCTATGGCGCCTTCATGACCGCCAATCTGCTCGCGCATTCCCGCATCTTCCGCGCCGGCATCGCCC
>CAYZCV010000123.1:0-1823 GCA_964476965.1 uncultured Opitutus sp.
CAGGTGCGGCGGACGACGAGCGATCTCTACTTTGCCGAGATCCGGCCCTTCGATGAGATTTTTCGGGAAAGCCAGAACCTCGGCGGACAGCAGCAGCAGGGCGGCCAGCAGGGTGGTCAGCAGTCCCCGCAGCAGCAGCTCGTGGAATTGCAGAAGCAGATCATCAACGCCACCTGGCGCCTGCAGCGCACCGCGACCGCGCCGACCTATGCCGCGGATGCGACCGTGGTCCAGGAGTCCCAGGCGCAGGCCCTCGAGCAGGCCAAGGGCGCACAGGAAGAGGCGCGCGATCCGCGCGAGCAGGTGCTGTGGAGCCGCGTCCTCTCCGACATGGAGAAGGCGGTGAACCAGCTGCGCTTGGCCACCGCTTCGCCCAAGCCGCTGCCCCAGGCGCTCTCGGCCGAGCAGGCGGCCTACCAGACTCTTTTGCAGCTCCAGGCCCGGGAGACGTCCGTCACGCGCCAGCAGGGCGGCGGGGGTGGGGGCGGCGGACAGCAGGCGTCCCAGCGGCAGATCGACCAGCTCGACCTCGAGCAGTCGGAGAACCGCTACGAGACCCAGCGCATCGCGCAGTCACCGCAGAGCCCCGAGCGCCGCGAGGAGAACCAGGTGCTCAACCGCCTGCAGGAACTCGCCCGCCGGCAGCAGGATTTCAACGACCGCCTGCGCGAGCTGCAGACCGCCCTGCAGGAGGCCAAGACCGAGGCCGAGCGCGAGGAACTCCGCCGCCAGCTGCGCCGCCTGCAGGAGGAGCAGCAGCAGATGCTCGCCGATGCGGACGAGCTCCAGCAGCGGATGCAGCGGCCCGAGAACCAGTCGCGCATGTCGGAACAGAGCCAGCAGCTCGAGCAGACCCGCGAGGAGCTGCAGCGCGCCGCCGAGGCCGCCGCGCAGGGCGACGTCGGCCAGGCGCTCGCGTCCGGCACTCGCGCCCAACGCGATCTCCAGTCGATGCGGGATGAACTCCGCAAGGAGAGCTCCAGCCAGTTTGCCGAGGACCTCCGCACGATGCGGGCCGAGGCGCGCGACCTCGCCCGCGACCAGGAGGAGCTCGCGGAGCGCATGGCCAATCTCGGCCAGCAGCCGGGTCGCCGCACCCTGAGCGAGACGGAATCGCCCGATCGCCAGCAGGTCGCCGAGGAGCTCGCGCAGCAGCGCGAACGCCTCAAGTCCCTGATCGACCAGGCCACTGAGGTGTCGAGCCAGGCCGAGAACACCGAGCCGCTGCTCTCCCGCGAACTCTATGACAGCCTCCGCAAGGTGGCGCAGGACGATGTGCGCAACGTGAAGGAGCTGCAGCAGGACCTGCTGGGCCGCGGGCAGATGTCGCGCGACCTCTACGAGCAGCTGCAGCAGCGGACGCAGAGCGAGGAGAACGGTCGTTCGCTGGCCGCCGCGTCCGATTTGCTCCGCGAGAACATGATCCCGCAGGCCCGCGATGCCGAGCAGCGCGCACGGGCGGGGATCGAGGATTTGATGAAGGGCGTCGAGCGCGCCGCCGAGCGCGTGGTGGGCGACGACGCGGAGTCGCTGCGCATCGCTCGGGCCGAGCTGGATGCCGTGACCGAACAATTGCAGCGCGAGATCGCCGAGGCCCGCCGCGGCCAGGCGGGGGGCACGACCCCGGGCGAAAACGGTCAAGGCGGAGAACCCGGCGAGGCCGGTCAGAATGGACTGGCGATGACCGATGAGCGCCAGCGCCAACCGGGCAACGCCCCGGGTGAAGAAGGCAACCCATCGGCCGAGCCCGGCGAAGGTTCACCCGGTGATCAACCCGGCCAGCGTGGCCAAGCCGGCCAGCGCGGCCAAGGACTCGCCCAAGC
>CAYZCV010000123.1:1923-10844 GCA_964476965.1 uncultured Opitutus sp.
GGCGGGGGTGGCTTCGACTTTGGCGGCGTGCTCAATGGCGGCGCCTTCAACGGTGACGATTACGGCGCCGGCCCGATCACGGGCGAGGCCTTCGCGGGCTGGTCCGATCGCCTGCGGGACGTCGAGGAGCTGATCGACGAGCCGGGCCTGCGCTCGGATGTCGCCCAAGCGCGCGAACGCGCTCGGCTGCTGCGCCGGGAGTTCCGGCAGGATTTGAAGAAGCCCGACTGGGCCGTGGTCGAGCTCGAGATCGTCCGGCCCCTCGTCGAGGTGCGCAATCGCGTCGCCGAGGAACTCGCCCGGCGCGAGTCCAAGGACTCCCTCGTGCCGATTGATCGCGACCCGGTGCCGAATCGCTACGCGGATCAGGTCCGCAAGTACTACGAGGAGCTCGGCAAGGACAGCCCCCCATGAGCTTCGCCGCCCTCAGTTTTGCTGCCGAGAACTGGCTGCTCCCGGCTCTGGCCTTTGTCGCCGTGGCCGCGGTGCTGGTCATCTGGAGCTACCGCGCCCCCGGACCGGCCGGTCCCTGGCGCGGAGTCTGCCTTGCGCTGAAGCTGCTGGGCCTCGCCGCGCTCGCCCTCTGTCTGCTCGAGCCGACCTGGACCGGCCAGCGCGCGCGCCCGGGGTCGAATTTTTTCGCGGTGCTGGCGGACAACAGCCAGGGCCTGCAGATCAAGGACCAGGGCGAAAGCATCACGCGCGGCGAAAGCCTCCAGGCCCTCGTCGATCCCTTGCGCTCCGACTGGCAGGCGACGCTGGCCGACACCTTCGAGCTCCGGCGCTACACCTTTGACGGACGCCTGCAGCCCACGCGCGACTTCCGCGAACTCACCTTTGACGGCCGATCCTCGGCCATCGGCGGCGCCCTCAAGACGCTTGCCGAGCGCTTCCAGGGACGGCCGCTGGGCGGCGTGCTGCTGCTGACGGACGGCAATGCGACGGATCTGACCGGCGCGGCGCTTGATGTGACGGGCCTGCCGCCGATCTATCCGGTCGTGATTGGCCAGCGCGGGCCGGCCCGCGATCTGGCGGTGCAGCAAGTCCAAGTCAGCCAGAGCGCGTTTGAGGATGCGCCCGTGACCATTCAGGCAGACGTCGCCGCTGCCGGATTCAGCCGGGAGCCCGTGACCGCCCGCCTGCTTGATCAGGATGGGCGCCTCGTCGAGGAGCGCACGCTGGATGGTCGGGCCGATGGCCAGGTCCTCCCGTTTCGTTTCCAGCTGAAGCCGGAGCGGCCGGGGCTCTCGTTTTACCGGGTGGAGGTCGCGCCGCAGGATGCGCCCGTGCCGGTGGCCTCCGCGTCCGGCGCGCCGCCGAGCGGACCGACCGAGGAAGCCACGACGGTGAACAACGCCCGTGTGATCGCGGTCGACCGCGGGCAGGGGCCGTACCGCGTGCTCTATGTCACGGGCCGCCCGAACTGGGAATTCAAGTTCCTCAACCGCGCCATCTCCGAGGATCGCGAGATTGAGCTCGTGGCGCTGATCCGCGTGGCGAAGCGGGAGCCCAAATTCGATTTCCGCGGCCGGGCCGGCGAAACGAGCAATCCGCTCTTCCGCGGCTTCGGCAACCAGGCGCCGGAGGAGGTGGAGCGCTACGATCAGCCGGTGCTGGTGCGGCTCAACACGCGCGACGAGTTTGAGCTGCGCAGCGGCTTCCCCCGCACGCCGGAGGATCTGTATGGCTACCACGCGGTCATCGTGGATGACCTCGAGGCCGAGTTCTTCAGCGCCGACCAGTCCATGCTGCTGCAGAAATTCGTGTCCGAGCGCGGGGGCGGCTTCCTCATGCTTGGGGGCATGGAGTCCTTTCAGGAGGGATCCTATCAGCGCACGCCCGTGGGCGAGATGCTCCCCGTGTACCTCGACCGCGCTGGCGACCCGCTGCCGGCGGGCGCGGTGCGCTGGCAGATGGCGCGCGAGGGCTGGCTGCAGTCGTGGGCGCGGCTGCGCGACAGCGAGGCCGACGAGCGCGAGCGCATCGACACGCTGCCGGCCTTTGAGGTGATCAACCGCGTCCGCGCGGTGAAGCCCGGCGCCAGCGTGATCGCGACCGCGCAGGATCTTGAAGGTGCGGAGGTGCCGGCCCTCGTCGTTCAGCGTTTCGGCCGCGGGCGGACCGGCGCCCTGACGATTGGGGATTTCTGGCGCTGGGGCATGCAGGATGCGGCTGCGCGGGTGGACATGGACAAGGCCTGGCGGCAGACGGTGCGCTGGCTGGTGTCGGACGTTCCCGCCCGGGTCGACCTCTCGATTGAACCCGAGGCGGGGGATCCCAATGGCGCCGTCCGTATTCAGGTGCGCGTGCGCGACGAGAAATTCCAGGCGGTCGATGATGCGACCGTGGCCGTGGAGGTCACCCCGGTCATGGCCGAGGGCGCCGCGGGCCCGCTCAAGCTCCAGGCCGAGGCCTCGCTGACCGAGGCGGGCCTCTACGAGGTCACCTTTGTGCCGCGTCTCACCGGCGGTTACCGGGCTTCGGCGGTGGCGACCAATGCGCTCGGCGCGGAGGTCGGGCGGGATGAGGCCGGCTGGAGCACGGACCTCGCCGCGGAGGAATTTCGCTCGCTCACGCCCAACGTGGCCCTGCTCGAGGATCTGGCCCGCCGGACCGGCGGGGAGGTCATCTCGGCGGATCGCCTCGCGGAGTTCGTGCAGAGCCTGCCCGAGCGCAAGGTGCCGGTGATGGAGACCTGGGCCTATCCCCTTTGGCATACGCCCGCGATGCTCGCCTTTGCGCTCGCCTGCCTGCTGGCGGAGTGGGGTGTGCGCCGCTGGAAAGGACTCCCATGAGGCTGCGCCGTGTAGGCTCGCTTCTGCTGGCCGGGGTGATCGGCGCACTCGCGTCCGCGCGCGGCCAGGCGCCTGAGCCCGTCGGCGGCGCGACGGCGGCCCCCTCGGCGACGGCTTCCGTCGCTGGGGCGCGGGCGACGCAACCGTCCGCCATCGTGGTGCTGGGCGCCGGTGGCGAGACCACTTACGAGGAGACCTTTGCCAAGCAGGCGGCCCTGTGGAAGGACGGCGCGGTGCGGGGTGGCGCGCGGCTGGTCGCCATCGGGGAAGAGGCCCTGGTTTCCGGTGCGCCGGATGACCTGACCCGCCTCAAGAGCGCCCTCGCGGCCGAGCCGCGGGAAGGGACGGAGCCGCTCTGGCTGATCCTGCTCGGCCATGGCACCTTCGATGGCAAGGTGGCGAAATTCAATCTGCGCGGGCCCGACCTGACCGCGACCGACCTCGCGCTCGATCTGCAGCCCTTCACCCGGCCCTTGGTCATCATCAACGCCGCCTCGGCCAGCGCCCCCTTCATGAATCTGCTCAAGGGGCCGGACCGCATCATCGTCACGTCGACGCGCAGCGGCTACCAGCAGAACTACGCGCGCTTTGGCCTCTACCTGGCTGAGGCGATTGCGGACCCGCGCGGCGATCTGGACAAGGACGGGCAGACCTCGGTGCTTGAGGCGTACCTCTCCGCGGCGCAGAGCGTCGCTGAATTCTACAAGACGGAGGCCCGGCTCGCGACGGAGCATGCCCTGCTGGACGACACGGGCGACGGCCGGGGGACGCCAGCGGATTGGTTCCGCGGCGTGCGGGCCGTGCGGCGTCCGGCGGAGGGCGTGGCGCTGGACGGCAACCGGGCGCACCAGTTGCATTTGGTGCCCTCGGCCGCGGAGCGGAGATTGCCTGCCGAGGTGCGCGTCAAGCGGGATGCCCTCGAGCGGGAAATCTCGGAACTGCGCGAGTCGAAGGAGCGCATGCTCATCGACGAGTACTACCGGCAGCTGGAGATCAAGTTCATCGAACTCTCGCGCCTTTATCAGGCGGCGGAGCAGGGGACTTGACCGCGGCCGGAAACCGATCTCGCCTCGCTCCTGGATTTGGTCGAGGCTCAGTGCGGTCCCGCGCCCGCATGATCTCCACCCGCCGCCGCATCGAGTACGCCACCGGCTACCTGGAGCTCGGGCTCGCTTCGGCCGCGGCGGAGGAACTGGCGGCGATAGATCTGGCGGACCTGGATTTGCCCGAGGTTTTGCGCGTGCGATCGGAGTACCTGATGCAGACGCGGGAATGGGAACCCTTGGTGACGACGGCCGCCTTGCTGGTGCGCCGCATGCCGGACGACGAGAGTGGCTGGATCTCCTGGGCTTATGCCCTGCGTGAGCTCAACCGGGTCGAAGAGGCCCAGGCCGTCCTGAAAGAGGCGGAGCTGCGTCACGGCAAGACCTGCGGCGTGCTGCACTACAACCTGGCCTGCTACGCCTGCCTGCTGGGCAATCACGTTGAGGCCATCCGCCGTCTGCGCCGCGCGCTGCGGATCAACGAGGAATGGAAGGCGTCGGCTCTGACCGATTCCGACCTCCAGCCGCTCTGGGCGGAAATCGCCGCATTGAAGTAGCGCGAAGGCGCCGGCTGAAATCGGGCCGGGTCCTCAACGTTGCCGGCAGCTTGGGGGCGGCCGATCTCATTCGCTCTGCAACGCTGGAAAGACCGGCGGTGTTTTCGAAGAGCGCCCCGGTGCCTCAGGGCGCCGAGTCGGACACCATGCGAATCGTCGGCAGTGCCTCCGCTTGGCGGACCAACTGTTGGTGGGTTTGCCGCACATCTCTCTCGGTCATGGTTTCGCGCTGCTGCCGAGCCTCGCGCAGACGTTCCTGCTGCTGCGCCGGGGTCAATCGCGCCCAAGCCTCCCGCGAAATCCCGGACGGACGCGAGGCGCAGCCAACGTGGATCACGGCGATCACGAGCAACGCCAGCAAGGTGAGGGGAGATTTCATGGGGTAAAAGAGGTCTGCAAAGCAGTGGCAACAAACCTGGCCCTGTCAATCCCTGGCCGGAGCCGCTTTGATGGCCTGAGGTCATCGCGTGGACCTCCACGCGGGTGGCAGCGGTCGGCGGACTGGGTCAGCGACCGCCGGCTAACGTTCTCTTTGCAAGGGCTGCGGAGCAGCGGATAACTCACTCCCGCCGGCTTTGGCGGAGGCGGTCGAGGAAGACGGCGACGATGATCACCACGCCGATGATGATTTCCTGGAAATACGTCGGCCAGCCCATCTGCTGGGAGCCGTTGCGGAGCACGGCCATGATCAGCGCGCCGATCATCGACCCGAGCACGGTGCCCACGCCGCCATTGAGGCTCGCGCCGCCGATGATGACCGCCGCGATGATGTCCAGCTCCAGCCCCGCCGCGACGGTCGGATCGCCCTGACGCAGGCGCGAGAGCTGGAACAGGCCGGCCAGGCCGAAGTAGCAGCCCGCCAGCGCATAGACTGCGATCTTAAGCCGGCGCGCCGGGATGCCGCAGAGCCGGGCGGTCTGCTCATTCGACCCGAGCGCGAAGACATGGCGGCCGAAGACGGTGTTGCGCAGGAGCAGGGTGGTGACGATCGCCAGGATCACGGTCACCCAGACGCCGACCGGTAGGGCGCGGCTGAAGGGATCCGCCGTGGTCATCCAGGCATTGATCGCCGAGGCGTCGTAATTGACGGTCTGGTTGTCGGCCAGCCACTTGGCCGTGCCGCGGGCGATCCCGAGCGTGCCCAGCGTGATGATGAAGGGCGTCATGCGCAGGCCGGCGATGGCCGAGCCGTTGAGCAGGCCGATGAAGCCGCCGCAGGCAATCATCGCGATGACCGTGGCCGGATCGGACCAGCCCTGCTGGATGAGCAGCGCGCCCACCACACTCGTCAGCGCGATGGTCGAGCCGACCGAGAGATCAATGCCGCCCCCGACAATGATCATCGTCATGCCCAGCGCGCCGATCGCGACGATGACCGTCTGGGTGAAGATGATCTTGAAATTATGGTAGGTCAGGAAGAACTCCCGCGTCTCGGCCGGAATCGAAAAGAGGCCGATGACCAGCAGCAGGCCAAAGAACGGACCGGCACGGACGAGGAAGGATTTCAGGGCAGGGTTCATCAGTTCTTGGCGATAAATTGAAAGGGCGAGCTCGTTGGTTCAGACTTCAGCAAATCGAACCGACCACGGATTACACGGATTGCACGGATCAAGGCAGAGGGAAAAAGGAGCTTGGGTGGTTTGGATCACGTTCAGGCTGCGGTTCGGCTATCCGTGCCCATTCGTGTTATCCGTGGTTAAAAAGGGTTGGTGGTCTTTTCGGCGTGTGGAGCGTCTTAGGCGTTCGCCGGCTCAGCGTGGCTGCCGGTGGCGACGCGCATGATCGAGGCCTCCGTCCACTCGGAGCGGGGCCGGACCGCGGCCAGTTCGCCGCGGCACATGACGCCGATCGTGTCGCACAGGCCGAGGAGTTCCGGCAGGTAGGAGCTGACGACCACCACGGCCTTGCCCGACGCGGCGAGGGCGCCGATGAGCTCGTAGATCTGGGCCTTGCTGCCGACGTCGATGCCGCGGGTCGGCTCATCGAGCAGCAGGATGCGGGCGGGGTGCTCCAGCAGGCGGGCGAGGGCGACTTTTTGCTGATTGCCGCCGGAGAGCTCGCCGATGGTCTGGCTGGCGTCGTGGCACTTGATCCGCAATTCGCCGACCCAGCGCTGCGCGGCGGCCTCCTGCCGGCGGGCGTCGATCCAGCCCCAGCGACCAAAGCGGGCGAGCGCGGTGAGCGTGAGATTGTCGGCAATCGAGCGAACCAGCATGAGCCCCTCTTCCTTGCGATTCTCGCTCAGCAGGCCGATGCCCTCGCGCCAGCGCGTCGCCGCGGTCGCCCGGCCCGCCGTGCCGCCGGCGACCACGACTTCGCCCGCGGCGAGGTCATCGAGACCGAAGACGGCGCGGAGCAGCTCCGTGCGCCCGGCCCCGATCAGGCCCGCGAGGCCGAAGACTTCCCCGGCATGGAGCGAAAACGACGCGGACACCAGGCGCGGCGGCGCGGCGGCGGTCCGGACCTCGAGCACGACCGGCCCGGCGGCCGGCGCTTGGGCGGGACGCGGGTAGAGGTCCTTGACCTCGCGTCCGGTCATGAGCGTCACGATCCCGTCAATCGTCGCGTCCGCCATCGCCCCGGCCCCGGCGGTCTGTCCGTCCTTGAGCACGGTGTAGCGGTCGCAAATGCGTCGGCACTCCTCGAGGAAGTGGCTGATGTAGATGATGCTCACGCCCTGCTGCTTGAGCCGGAGCATGGCGGCGAAGAGTTTCTCGGTGTCGGCCTGGGTGAGGCTGCTGGTCGGCTCATCCATGATGAGGACCTTGGGCTTGGCGAGGAGGGCGCGGGCGATCTCGACCACCTGCTGGGTGGCGATGGAGAGCCCGCCGGCGGGTTGTTCGAGATCGAGGTCCGCGTGGCCCAGCTGGGCGAGGGCCTCGCGGGCGCGGGTGCGGGCAGCCTCGCGGTCGATCCAGCCGAGCCGAGAGGGCTCGCTGCCGAGCAGGATGTTTTCCCGGACGCTGAGGTGCAGGGCGAGATTGAGCTCCTGGTAGATCATCGCCACGCCCTGCCGCCGCGCGTCGAGCGGATCGGTGGGCGCGTACGGACGACCCTCGAACTCCAGCGTGCCCCAGTCCGGCGCGTGCGCCCCGCTCAGGATCTTCATGAGCGTGCTCTTGCCCGCGCCGTTCTCGCCGATCAGCGCATGGATCTCACCCGGGGCGACGGTGAGGGAGACGCCGGCCAGGGCCTGCGTGGCGCCGAAGCGCTTGCGAACATCGGCGAGGCGGAGGCGCACGCCAGCGGCGATCATTTCAGGTACTGGTCGAGCGGGGGATTGACGATCTCGGCCAGCTTCGGGTCATTGAAATTCTCGCGGGTGAGAAAGCCCACGCCCGTGTCGATCATCGGCGGGACGCTCTCGCCCTTGAGGATGGCGACCATCGTCTTCACGCCGAGATAGCCCATGTTGAAGGGATTCTGGACGACCAGACCCTGGATGTCGCCTGCCTGGAGGCCGGCGTTGAGGGTCTCGCCCGAGTCGAAGCCGACGAACTTGACCTTGCCGCCGGCCAGTCCGGCGTCGCGCAGCGCGAGCAGCATGCCCGCGGCCGAGGATTCGTTGGGGGTGAACACGCCATTGAGCGTGCGGCCGTGGCGATTGAGCAGATTCTCCGCGGCGCGGCGGGCGGTGTCGCGGGTCGCGCCGGCGTGTTGGTCGGCGGAGACGAGGCGGATCTCGGGGAAGTCGCGCTTCATGATCTCAAGGAAGCCCTCCTCGCGCTCCTCGGTGCTGGCGGAGCCGACGGCGTAGCGCAGGAGGATGACATTGCCCTTGCCGCCAAGCAGCTTGCCGAGCTCGCGCGCGGCGATGCGGCCGCCCTCGCGATTGTCGGTCGAGACGAAGCTGGAGTAGGCCTTGGACTGGAGGCCGGAGTCGATGATCACGACCGGGATCTTGCCGCGGACCGCGGTCTCGACCGGGGCGACGAGGCTCCGGCTATCGAGCGGGGCGAGCACGATGCCGCTGACGCGCTGGCCGACGAAGTTTTCGACGACCTGCACCTGCTGCTCGCGGTCGTCCTCCTTGAGCGGGCCCTTCCAGATGATGCGCACGGGGGTGCCGGCGGCGGTGAGTTCCCGCTCGGCCTTGATCGCGCCGGCGTGGATGGCTTTCCAGAACTCGTGCGTCGTGCCCTTGGGGACGACGGCGATGTTGAGGGTCTGGGCGGACGCGGTGGACACGGCCGCCGCGAGGAGTGCGAGCAGGAGACGTTTCATGGGGTAGGAAAGAGGATGCCAGTGCCGACGACGGGAACAAGTCCGGATCCGCGCGAAAGGATTGAACTGTTAAAATTTCCGCCCACTTGACCCGGATCAGACGGATTTAACCACGGATTTCACGGATAACACGGATTCCGGAACAGAAGGTTTCAACAGGAGGGGAACCGAGACGGGCAGGAGGGCAGACCTAAGCCCGGTGGATCCTCATCTCTGTTCTCTCCGCTCCCTCCTGTAGAACAGATCCCGGTTTCAGGTCCGAGGTTTCCCCATCCGTGCCCATCCGTGTAATCCGTGGTTAA
>CAYZCV010000124.1:0-10730 GCA_964476965.1 uncultured Opitutus sp.
CGGACGCTTAGCTCAGTTGGTTAGAGCACGTGCTTCACACGCACGGGGTCACAGGTTCGAGTCCTGTAGCGTCCACCATCCTCCCCAGCCCGGTCAACTTGGTCGGAGGGAGCCAGCAGCCCTCGGGAGACGGCGGTCAGGCCGCGTCCTTCACGGCGGGCCACCTCGCCACCGCCACCGTCCCTGCTTCCGGTCCGCTCGCGAGGCTGACGGTCCCACCATCGCGCTCGACCAGGTGCTGCGTCAGGGTCAGGCCGAGACCGAGGCCCTGCTGCTCGTACTTGTTGCGGTCAAACTGACGAAACGCGCCGATCTGCGAAATTTGCTCCGCACTCATGCCGCGCCCGCGATCCGACACCTCGAGCCGGAGGTGCTCGTCGTCGCGACTGAGGCGCACCACCACCGGTGTGCCCGGATCGGAAAACTTGCAGGCATTGTCCACCAGCTCGACCACGACGGCCGCGAGATTATTGCGCGATCCGACCATGACGAAGCCGTCGCCCTCCACCCGCAGATCGGCTTCGCGCCGGTTTTTCTGTGCCGCTGACATGGCGGCCTCGCTCGTCACGACCCGCACCATCTCCGGGTCCATCCGCGCCTCAGGATCCGGCGCGATCGGCCGGTTGTTGATCAGTTCGAGAATGGTCAGGTAATTGCGCAGCGTGCGATTCAGCCGGTCGCCGCTCGCCCGAATGCCTGCGATCATCTCCTTCGCCACCTTGGGGTCGAGGTCGTCGCCCTCCTCCAGCAGCACCTCGGCCAAGCCGATGATGCCCGTCAAAGGAGTGAAGAGTTCGTGCGGCAGCTCCTTCGTCACGGTCGCACTCAAGCGGGTCAGCGCGCGCTCGTCGGCCTTGCGCAGAATCTCCGCCCGCTCGCAGCGCGCCGCCACGCAGGCGAGAAAATCGGCCGACGAAAAGGGCTTCTCGAGGTAGTCGTCTGCCCCCAGGTTCATGCCCTCGCGCTGCGGTGTCGCGTGGCTGTCTCCCGTCATGAAGACAAATTGCGCCGTTCCCAGTCGCTTGTCATCGCGCAGGGCCGCGAGCACCGACCGTCCGTCTCCCCGCGGCATCTGCACATCGCAGACGATGACCGTAGGATCGAACTCCCGCGCGACCCGAATACCCTCCTCGCCCGTGCTGGCGTGCCCCACCCGGTAGCCCGCCGCCTCGAGCGTGTCGGCCAGCATCAGACGAAGCTTCTCATCGTCTTCGACGAGCAGGATGCGTTTGGGCGTGGCTTCCATGGGAGTTCAAGACCGGCGGCGATCGACTGGCCATCGGGTCGCCGTAATCTCATCTTTTTACCTCTAGGGTGTCCAGCCCAGGTGGACCGGCTCGGGCACCCGAGGCGCGATCAGGCAACACTTTACAAATAATTGACCGCTGCGATGGCGGTTCCCGTTGGGATGGAATATCCGGGAACGGTCCCGCTCTCACCCTCGATGTCCGATCAGGTCTTTGCCCAGGTGGTGGCCGACTACCACACCGCCCTTTTCCGCTTCGCGCTGAGCCTGGCGCGGAACGCGGCGGACGCGGACGACCTGACACAGCAGACCTTCTACGTGTGGGCGACCAAGGGACACACCCTGCGCGACGCGTCCAAGCTGAAAACCTGGCTGTTCACCACCCTGTACCGCGAGTTCCTCAAGGGCCGCCGCCGATCGACGCGACACATCGCATTCGACGACCTTTCGCCCGCGGAGCAGGATCCCCCCGATGTGGAGGTGAGCGCCATCGACCGGATGGACGCCGAGCTCGTTCTGCAGGCATTGCAGGAGATTCCCCCGCTCGCACGCGAGCCGCTCAGTCTGTTTTACCTGCAGAATCTCTCCTATCTTGAGATCGCCGAGATCCTCGACGTGCCCATCGGCACCGTGATGTCGCGCCTCTCCCGCGGCAAGATCCAGCTCCGCGCCCTCCTCGCCCGCAAGGCCACCGAGGGAAAAATCATCGAATTCCCTCAACAGGGTACCGGGTCATGACGAACCACGAAGCCAAATTCATCCTCCGCTCCTTCCGGGCTGATGGCAGCGATGCCTCCGACCCCACCTTCCGGGATGCGCTGGCTCGCGCGGATCGGGATCCCGGTCTGCGCGCGTGGCTGGAGCATGAGCGCGAGCTCGACCGTGCCCTGCGCGCGAAACTGGAAGCCGCCCTGCCCGCACCACGGCCGGCGGCCGAGCTCATCGCCGGCATCAACCGCCGCCGTCAGCGGCGGCAAGGCGCTCGGACCGCGGTCTGGCTCGCGGCCGCCGCCATCGCGATCCTCCTCACGCTCGCTGCGACCCTGCGAGTGTCGCCGTCCACTCCGGATGTGCGCCAGCTCATCACCTTTGCCCTGCACGATACGGACCCGGCCCATTCCGGACACGTGGGCAGCCCCGCCTTGATCGGGCCCGCTGCGGCCTACCCCGGCCCCGGCGGCCTCCGGGCCGCCGTCCTGGCGTTGCCCGAACTGGCGGCGCTCAAGGCGGCCAATTGCCGCACGGTCTCGGTCGGCGGACAGGAGGTGCTCGAGTTCTGCTTTGGGCCCAATCATGCTTTCCACGTGTACATCGCGCCACGCGGCTCTTTTGACACCGAGGGCATGGATGGCGTCCCGCTCTTTACCGAACAGGGTCGCCTCGCGGCGGCCACCTGGACCGACGCACGGCATGTCTACACGGTCGTCACCGGCACGGGGACCGCCGCACTTCGTGCGGTCCTATGAGGCCCTGAGTCTCCGCGCCGTCGGGCGCGATGGCCGCGGCGAAAAGGCGGCACACAGCTCACAGCTGTGCCCGTCGCAGCCCCGCGCCGTGCAGTGCTCCCGGCCGTAGAAAATGATCCGCAGGTGAAGTTGGTTCCAGTGCGCCTCGGGGAAGAGTCGCTTCAGGTCGCGCTCCGTCTGCTCCACGCTTGTCCCTTTCGACAGCCGCCACCGTTTCGCCAATCGGTGGATGTGCGTGTCCACCGGGAAGGCCGGCACGCCAAACGCCTGCGCCATGACCACCGACGCCGTCTTGTGCCCGACCCCGGGGAGTTCCTCGAGGTCGGCAAAGCTGGCCGGGACCTCGCCGCCGTGCTTCGCCAGCAGGATGCGCGAAAGCCCGTGGATCGCCTCCGCCTTCCGCGGCGCCAGGCCGCACGGGCGCACGATGGCGTCGATTTCACTGACGGACAGTTTGACCATGGCCTGAGGGGTCGCAGCGCGGGCAAACAGCGCCGGCGTGACAAGGTTGACCCGCTTGTCCGTGCACTGGGCAGAGAGGAGCACCGCGATCAGCAGCGTGTAGGCGTCCCGATGGTCCAGGGGTACGGGTGTTTCGGGGTAGAGCTCCGCCAACCGGCGGTCCGCATGGGCCGCCCGGTCGGCGGCGGAACGGTACGGGGAGGGGGTGGCCATGGCGCGAAAAACAGAGCGCCTTGGACCGGGGAAACCAAACCTTAATTGCCACGGAAAAGCCAAATCTCGGTTGCGCGCCCCCGCCCCAGCCCTAGCGTGCCCACGTATGTCCTCGCTTCGCGACCTGCTCGCTCCGACCGACTCATTCGCCCGCCGCCATCTCGGGCCCGATGCCGCCGAACAGGCCGCCATGCTCAAGGTGCTGGGGCAACCCTCCCTCGACGCCCTGGTCGACCGGGCCGTGCCCGCCCACATCCGGCGCGACGCGATGGACCTGCCCGCCGCCATCGGGGAGACCGCCGCGCTCGCCGAGCTCCGCGGGATCGCGCAGCAGAACCAGATTTTCCGCAGCTTCATCGGCCTCGGCTATCATGACACGATCACGCCTGGCGTGATCCAGCGCACGATTCTGGAGAATCCCGGCTGGTACACGGCCTACACGCCGTACCAAGCCGAGATTTCTCAAGGCCGTCTCGAAGCCCTGCTCAATTACCAGACCGTGGTGATGGAACTCACCGGACTGGAGATCGCCAACGCTTCCATGCTCGACGAGGGGACGGCCGCCGCCGAGGCGATGATGATGTGCCACCGCCTCAAGGAGGGTGACGCCGCCGCCCACCGCATCTTCTTCGTTTCGGAACGCTGCCACCCGCAGACGATCGACATCGTGCGCACACGCGCCCAGCCCCTCGGCATCGAGGTGGTCGTCGGCGACCACCGGACCTACACGCCCAGCGCCCAGTGCTTTGGCGTGCTGGTGCAGTACCCGGACACGACCGGCTCGATCAATGATTTTGAGGCCTTCTTTGCCGCCGCGCACGCGACCGGTGCTTACACCATCGTGGCCACTGATCTGTTGGCGCTCACGCTCCTCCGCGCTCCGGGCGAGTTTGGTGCCGACGTCGCCGTCGGCTCCGCGCAGCGCTTCGGCGTTCCACTCGGTTTCGGCGGACCGCACGCCGGTTTCCTCGCCACCAAGGATGCCTTCAAGCGCCAGATGCCCGGCCGCCTCGTCGGCGTCTCCAAGGATGCCCAGGGTGATCCGGCCATGCGCCTCGCTCTCGGCACGCGCGAACAGCACATCCGCCGCGACAAGGCCACGTCCAACATCTGCACGGCCCAGGTTCTCCTCGCGGTCATGGCGTCGATGTACGCCGTGTACCACGGCCCCGAGGGCCTCCGCCGCATCGCGCGTCGGGTCAAGCTCCTCACCGATGCGCTCGCCACCGGCCTCAAGGCCCTCGGCGCCAAGGTCAATGCGGAGCCCGTGTTTGACACGTTGACGATCAGCAACGTCGCCGCCGCCCGCGTCCACGCCGCGGCGCACGCCAAGAAGATCAATCTCCGCGTCATCGACGAGTACACGGTCGGCATCTCGCTCGACGAGACCGTCAGCGCCGACGAGCTGCAGACGCTGCTCGGCTGCTTCAGCGAATCCGCGCCCCTGCCCTCCGTGAAGCCCACGGACTACGCTGCCCCGTTCGCGCGCACGTCGAAGTTCCTCACCGCGGCCGTCTTCAACCAGTATCACACCGAGCACGAGATGCTCCGCTACATCAAGCGGCTCGAGGCGAAGGACCTTTCCCTCTGCCACTCGATGATTTCGCTGGGCTCGTGCACCATGAAGCTCAACTCAACCAGCGAGATGTTCCCCGTCTCGTGGCCGGAGTTCGGCAAACTGCATCCCTTCGCTCCGTCCGAGCAGACCCGCGGCTATGCGCGCCTGTTCAAGGACCTCGAGACCTGGCTTGCCGAGATCACGGGCTTCGCGGCGATCTCGCTCCAGCCCAATGCCGGCTCGCAGGGCGAGTACGCCGGCCTGCTGGTCATCCGTGAGCACCACCGCGCCCGCGGAGAGGGCCACCGCAACATCTGCCTGATTCCCACCAGCGCCCACGGCACGAACCCCGCCTCCGCGGCGATGTGCGGCTTCAAGGTGGTTCCGGTCGCCTGCGACGCCAACGGCAACATCGACGTCGCCGATCTCAACGCCAAGGCCGCGGCCCACAGCAAGGACCTCGCCGCCCTCATGGTCACCTACCCATCGACCCACGGCGTGTTCGAGACCGCGATCAAGGACATCTGCGCCACGATCCACGCGCACGGCGGCCAGGTCTACATGGACGGTGCCAACATGAACGCCCAGGTCGGCCTGACCTCCCCCGGCCACATCGGCGCAGACGTCTGCCATCTCAACCTCCACAAGACCTTCTGCATCCCCCACGGCGGCGGCGGACCCGGCATGGGCCCGATCGGCGTGGCCGCACACCTTGCACCGTACCTGCCCGGACACCCGGTTGTGCGGATGCGGCCGGAAGCGGAGAATTCGAAATCTCAAATCGGCGCCGTCTCCGCGGCGGCGTGGGGCAGCGCGTCGATCCTCGTCATTTCCTGGATGTACATCCGAATGATGGGGCCCGACGGCCTGACCGATGCAACCAAGGTCGCGATCCTCAACGGCAATTACGTCGCCAAGCGCCTCGAGACCTTCTTCCCGGTGCTCTACCGGGGCAATGACGGGCTCGTCGCCCACGAGTGCATCATCGACCTGCGCGGCTGGAAGAAGCATGGAATCGAGGTCGAGGACGCCGCCAAGCGCCTGATGGACTATGGCTACCACGCGCCCACCATGTCCTTCCCCGTCCCCGGCACCTTCATGATCGAGCCGACGGAGAGCGAGACGCAGGCCGAACTCGACCGCTTCTGCGACGCGATGATTTCGATCCATGGCGAGATGCAGGCGGTGGTGAACGGCGAGTCCGACAAGGCCTCGAATCCGCTCAAGCACGCCCCGCACACCGCCAAGGTTGTCTGCGGCGACACCTGGGACCGCCCGTACTCGCGCGAGACCGCGGCCTTCCCCAGCGCCTCCGTCCGCGCCAGCAAGTTCTGGCCGAGCGTGGGCCGCGTGGACAATGTCTACGGCGACCGCAACCTCGTGTGCTCCTGCATCGGCATGGACGCCTACGCCGAGGCCGCAACGGCCTGAGGCCTGAGTCGCCCATCAGACCTCCCCGCGGGGGTAACCACAAAATCAACGGCACCCACGAGAATCCGGGAAGCCCGACTTCGGCTGCTGGGATCGGGCCGTTGTGTGTATTCCCCCCTAGTGAGACCAGCGCTCGTGAAACGCGTTATTCGCGAGCGCTATTTCCTCGCGTGAGATCGAATTCCGACGGGACCCGACCGGGAGTCCACCTCAAGCCGCGCAGGCGCAAACGAGCGTTCGGGACGAATCGTGACTACGCCTAGCTGTCTCGCCTAGGGCGCCACCTTTGGGAGTGGCCAAGCCGATGTTTCGCGCTGGCCGGTAGGAGGAATTCTGGCAGACTACCGGCAGTCAGGTCTCTACCCCTCCGCGGCCTGGCTCTACCCCAACTCCCTATGGACCACGTTCACCCGCAGTGCGCTTCGCGCGCCGACGACGGCTATCTCTCCGCGCTCGGCTACCTGCAGATCGCCGCGGGCATCCTCAGCCTGACGATGTCGCTGATGTTCATTTTCCAAGCCTTGTTTATTCACACCCCCCTGCTTGACCCCGCCCTCGCGTTTTCCTCGACGGCCAACCTGCTCGACCGCGCCATCGCCACGTATGTGTCGCTGCAGCTCACGATCGGATGGCTCGCCGGTTCCCTGCAGCTCGCCGCCGGCTACTGCTGCCTGAAGGCGAGCCGACCCCGCTTCGTCGCCGCCGCTTCGTTCGTGAGTCTCGCCAATTTTCCCCACGGCACGATGTCCGCCCTGCTTACCCTGACCGCCCTCCGTCGGCCTGAGGTGGTCGACGCGTTCGCCGCGCGGCGCTGATGGGTGGGTGGCGACACGGAGAATTGGCGCCTTGATCGCCCGCACGGACAAGTGCCTCGACAAAGCCGGGCCGGCGGCCCTTTTTCGGGGGCAGCTTACCCCATGAAGATTCTCCGCCACCTCGCTCCTTCCGGCCCAGCCTGGGCCGCCCTGCAACCCGATGGTTCCGCCCGCGAGATCGTCGGCGACCTGTTTGGCCAATTTTCCGTCTCCGATCGCACGGTGGTTCCCGGCAAGCGCCTCGCGCCGGTCGCGCCGACCACGATCATCGGCATCGGCCTCAACTACGCGAAGCACGCGGCCGAGGGCGGCAAGCCACCGCCGGAGCGCCCCATGTGGTTCATGAAGCTCCCGGGTGCCGTGCAGAATCCCGGCGACCCGATCAAGCTGCCCGCGACCCAGCCCACCGAGAAGGCCGACTACGAGGCCGAGCTCGCGATCGTGATCGGCCGCACCTGCCGCAACGCGACCCGCGAGAACGCCCTCGATTTCGTCCTGGGCTACACCTGCGCCAATGACGTCAGCGCCCGGGACTGGCAGCGTGACTTCGGCGGCGGGCAGTTCTGCCACGCCAAGAGCTTCGACACCTTCTGCCCACTCGGACCGGTTCTTGTCACCCCCGATGAACTGAAGGCCCCGAATGCCCTGCGCATCCGCTCGATCCTCAATGGCACGGTCATGCAGGACTCGTCCACGGCGGACATGATCTTCGATGTGCCGACGGCGATCGCCTTTCTCAGCGCCGACAAAACCCTCCCGGCCGGTACGGTGATCCTCACCGGCACACCCGAGGGCGTGGGCTTCGCCCGCAAGCCCCCGGTCTGGCTCAAGGCGGGTGACACCATTGCCGTCGAGATCGAGCAGATCGGCACGCTCAGCAATCCGGTCGTCGCGGGGTGAGACCTGTTGGATTGCGGAGTTCGGAATGCGGAGTGCGCAATTCTGACTCCTGAATTCTGAATCCTGACTTCCGCGTCGTCTCTTCGCAGGCACCCCGCAGCGCGGCGTTGCCTCCTACCGGCAGTCGGCCCAGCGTGAAGTCCGATGAAGAGAGTCAACATCGGTGACATTCCTTGGGGTGATTGGTCGTCGCCCGGAGGCGTCTTTCAGGGTCGCAGCAAGGAACTCTCGATCGCCCTCGGCGCCGTGCGCAATGCCCCGCTCCACACCGGCGGGCACCCGTTCGACCTCGAACTCGGACAACTGCCGCCGGGCAAAGCGGGTTGTCCGTATCACCGTCACTCGACCCAATGGGAGCTGTTTCTCATCCTCGCCGGCAGCGGTACCGTGCGCCACCGCGGCGGACGCCAGTCCGTGAAAGCGGGCGACGCCATCCTCCAGCCGCCCGGGGCCGCCCACCAACTGATCAACACGGGGACCACCGACCTCGACTACCTGCTGGTCGCCGACAACCCGACCGTCGACCTCTGGCACTACCCGGATTCCAACAAGCTGGGTTTCCGCCCAGATGGCGGCAGTTTCCGGCCCACCTTTGTCGACTACTGGCTCGATGAGGATCCGGCCGCTCTGCGAAGCGCCGCGCCGGCTCCGGGCTTTCCGTGGGCCGACAGTCGATTTGTCGATACCGCAACTCTGCCCTGGGAACGGCGCGCCTCCCCCGGCGGGAAGTACGCCTCGGAGTGTCGCGACATCTCCCTCGCAGTCGGCGGCATCCGCGATGTGGGAGTCTGGGGCGGCGGTCATCCCTTCGATCTTCAGACCCGGCGCGTTCCCGCCGGCGCCGCGATCTGCCCGCTCCACGCCCACACCGTGCAATGGGAGCTGTTCATAGTGATGCAGGGTCAGGCGGTCGTCCGAACCTTGGACGGGCGCTTTCCGGTGGGTCCGGGCGATGTGTTCCTGCAGCCACCCGGCGTCGCTCACCAGATCCGTAACGAGGGAACCGAGGAGTTCATTTGCCACATCGTCGCCGACAATCCGCCGGCAGATATCTTCCACTACCCCGAATCGAATAAGTGGGGCATCCGGCCCCAACGTAAGTTCTTCCGCATGATTGAGACCGATTATTTCGACGGCGAGGAGTAGCCACCGGATTCGCGCCCACATGCCGCTTGCCTGACCCCTCGTTTGGCATATTTTGAGAGATCCCCCTCATGAAGTACTCCACGTTTGTCGAGAGCCCGGATGTCGCCTTGATCGGCAGCGGCGTCATGTCAGCCAACCTCGCGGCGATGCTGAAGCGGCTCGACCCGAAGCTGAAGCTCCAGGTCTTCGAGGTTACCGAGGAGCTTGCGCAGGAAAGTTCGCACGGCTGGAACAACGCCGGCACCGGTCACGCCGGCATCTGCGAACTGAGCTACACCCCCACCCAGAACGCCGACGGCACGGTCCCGGTCGGCAAGGCCATCGAGATTTTTGAGCAGTTCGAGCGGACCCTCCACTTCTGGAGCTACGCGGTGCAGACCGGCATGGTCGATCAACCCCGTGAGTTCATCAACCCCGTGCCCCACATCAGCTTTGTGCACGGGCAGAAGCAGGTCGATTTTCTGAAGGCGCGGCACGCCGGGCTTTCCGCCCATCATTTCTTTAAGGAAATGGAGTACACCACGGATCGCGCGACGATCGGGTCGTGGGCGCCGCTGCTGACGGAGGGCCGTTCCGATGTACCGATCGCGGCAACGAAGATGGACACCGGCACCGATGTGAACTTCGGCGTCATGTCGCGCAAACTCCTCCACTGGGTCTCGCAGCAGGAGGGCTGCGGGATCGCCAGCAACCACCGCGTGATCGGCCTCGAGAAATTGGCCGGCGGATGGGAGATCACCGCCAAGGATCAGTCGACCGGACAACTCCGCTCCACCCGGGCCAAATTCGTCTTCGTCGGCGCCGGCGGCGGCAGCCTCCTCCTGCTGCAGAAGGCCGGGATTCCCGAGGCCGAGGGCCTCGGCGGCTTTCCGATCGGCGGACAATGGCTCGTCTGCGACGATCCCAAAATCGTCAGCCGCCACCAGGCCAAGGTCTACGGACAGGCGCTCGACGCCGCTCCGACGATGGCCGTGCCCCACCTCGACACGCGCATCCTCGACGGCAAAAAGACGCTGCTCTTCGGCCCCTTCGCCGCGTGGACCACCAAGTTCCTTCACCGCAAGGGCAGCTGGACCGATCTGCCCGCCTCAGTGCGGCCCCACAATTTGGCGACTTTGCTGAAGATCGGCTGGAGCAATCTCGATCTGATCAAGTACCTCGTCCAGCAGGGCACGCAGAGCATGAACGACCGCATGGAGGTTCTTCATGTGTTCTATCCGTCAGCCAAGGCGTCCGACTGGAAGCTGATCGACGCTGGCATCCGCGTGCAGGCGATCAAGAAGACCGACGGCGAGGCCGGCATCGTGCACTACGGCACGGAAGTCATCACCAATCAGGACCGCACGATTTCCGCACTCCTCGGCGCCTCGCCGGGCGCGTCGGTGTGCGTCAGCGTGATGCTCGATGTCATCAAGAAGTGCCTGCCCCACCTCCTTGAGAGCCCCGAGAACAAGGTGCGCATGAAGGAGATGATCCCCACGTGGGACATCGAC
>CAYZCV010000125.1:0-10612 GCA_964476965.1 uncultured Opitutus sp.
GTCGTAGGTTCGAATCCTATCACCCCGACCATTTCTCATCAGCCGCTTACGTACGTAGGCGGCTTTTTTGTTTGTTTACGACTGTCCCTCCTGCCGCGCTATCAACCGTTGGGCCTTAAGGTAACGGCTGGAATCACACCTTTCCGACCCGGTGTTGCAATCTAGCTGGTGCCGGTGTCACGCAACAATCGCCTTGGGTTTCCCGCCCGATTGATGCACCGGCGGGTTTCACGAGCCGTAAGGCCCGGGTTGCCGACCACATTCCCGCTGGCGGGTGCCCCTCTTTCGGCATCAGCGGACCGGCTCGCTCTCGCGGTCCAGCCGCGCGCTCGGCCGCACCTGCGCGATCCGCTTACCGCACGAACGGATTGTGCGCCTGTTCGTTTCGGAGCGTGGTCAGAGGACCATGGCCGGGCGCCACGATCGTTTCCGGCGGTAACTCCGCCAACAGGCGATGGAGATGCGCGTCCAGTCGGCGATGACAGTAGTAGGCTCCGCCAACTGAACCTGCGAACAGGAGATCACCCGAGACGAGCAAGGGGACGCCGCTACGGGCCTCCCTTGAGCGCACCACGTAGCTGTGATGCGCCTCGGCATGGCCCGGGGTATCGCGGACCGCCACCTCGAGCGCCCCGAAGCGAAGGGAGGCGCCCTCCTCCGGGGATGTGGCCCCGGCCAGGCCAGCGCCCGCCGGGGCAAACACCGGTACGCGGCCGAAGTCAGCCGACAACCCGGCCAAACCCCCGGCGTGTTCCGTTTCCCCGTGGGTGATGAAGATGGCGTCCAGCGCCTTGATCCCCGGCGGCCAGGCGCGGCGTAGGGCCTCAGAGTCATGGCCGGTGTCGAAGAGGATACCCCGCTGACTGCTGCAGTCGGCGACAATATAGGCGTTGGCGACGCCGATCCCATGGGGCATGCGCAGCGGATACAGGCAGAACGGGAGCCCGCTGATCTCCGGTAGGGGATACTGGCCGCTCGCCAGCGCGAAAAGGCCTTCGCTCCGCAGCCCAAGCACGGAGGCCAGCCGCCCGAGTTCCTCGCGGCTGAAATCGTAGCGATAATCGATCGCATCGCGGATTCGTCCAAACTCCAGCCCGGCCAGCCGCGCCACTTCGGAATGAGCCAGGTCGGAGTGCCGCATGGCTTTCTCGAGCACATCGCCCAATTCATCTTCCAAGGGTGCGCGTTCGATGACCACGGGCAAAGCATGGGGGTTTGGCGCGCCATGGCAAAAAAAGTTTTGGATTTCCGGCGGGAGTCGCTTCGCTCCCCGGATGCAATCCACGCAGACGGAGGTCCTCGATATCTTCACCCGCACCAAGGCGCTCCTGCAGGGGCATTTCGTGCTGCGCTCGGGTCTGCATAGCGCCCACTACTTTCAATGCGCGCAGGTGTGCCAGCACATGGATGCGGTGACGCGCCTCTCCGAACTCCTGCTGCAGAAGCTGACGCATCTCCAGTACACCACGGTGCTGGCCCCGGCCATGGGGGGCCTCGTGGTGGGGCAGGAAGTCGCACGTCAGGCCGGCGTCCGCTACCTGTTTGCCGAGAAGGAAAATAATCTGCTCGTGATGCGGCGGGGCTTCAAGCTCACGCCTGGTGAGCGGGTCCTGATCGTCGAGGATGTTGTCACGCGGGGCGGCCGGGTGCTCGAGTGCATCGACATTGTTCGCAAGGCCGGGGGCGTGCCGGTCGCCGTGGCCATGCTGGTGGATCGGAGCGCCGGGACGGCCCGCTTTGAGATTCCCGCCGTCTCGCTCCTCGAGCTGAGCTTCCCCACTTACGCGGCCGATGCGGTGCCGGACTGGCTGGCGGCCATTCCGGTTGAGAAACCCGGCAGCTGACGCTGGCCGGGTCGTTCTGGCGACCGCGGCGCGAGCCTAGCGTTCCACGACGACAACCAGCGAGCGAATCGCCCCGCGGGTGTAGACGTACAGCAGGTTACGGCCCTCGCGCAGGGCCGCGCGGGCGGTGGCAGCGTCCGTGACGGGCCGGCGGTTGATTTCGAGGACCACCATGCCCTCGGAGAAGGTGGCGGCGTAGGGCGACCGCGGCTCGACCGCGCTGACCGCGACTCCGGTGATGGTCCGCGGAATGCCCAGCTGACGACGGAGGTCGTCGGAGAGGGGATCGACCGTGATGCCCTCGAGCAGCACGTTGTCGGCGACGCCCTCGCCAGGAACGGCGTCCAGCGTGGCCTTGACGACCATCTCCTCGCCTTCGCGGATGACCTGCAGGGCGACCTCGGTTCCAGGGAGAAGCTGGGAGATCAGCAGCCGCATGTCATTCGACGTGGTGACCGGACGCTCGTTGACCGACACGATCACATCGCTGCGCTTCAGTCCGGCGCGTTCGGCCGCGGTGTCGGGGACGACTTCGACAATCATGACGCCTCGCGTCTCCTTCTTGATGCCGAGGGCCTCGGCCAGCTCCGGGGTGATGGGATCGACCTGGACCCCCAGGCGCCCGCGCGCGACGGTGCCAGTCTCGATCAGGCTGCGCATGATGCTGGCCGCGAGGTTGACTGGGACGGCGAAGCCGATGCCGATATTGCCGCGGGAGGTGGACAGGATGGCGCTGTTGATGCCGACCAGGCGTCCGGCGGCGTCGACCAGCGCGCCGCCCGAATTGCCCGGATTGATGGCCGCGTCGGTCTGGATGAAATCCTCGTAGCCCTGAACGTCATCCAGGATCCCGACGCTGCGGCCCTTGGCCGAAACGATGCCCATGGTGACGGTCTGACCGATGCCGAGCGGATTTCCGACCGCGAACACCACGTCGCCCACGCGGATCCGATCGCTGTCGGCGAGGGTGGCGGAGGGAAGGTTCTCCGCCTCGATCTTGATGATGGCGATGTCGGTCTTCGGGTCCGCGCCGATCACCTTGGCCTTGAATTCGCGCTCGTCGGAGAGAGAGACATTGAGCTCATCCGCGCCCTCGACCACGTGGTTATTGGTGATGATGTAGCCGTCGGCGGTGACAATGACCCCAGAGCCCAGACCCTCCTCACGGGACTCGCGCTCCGGCGGACCCTGCTCGCCAAAGAGCTCCCGGAAGAATGGGTTCACCTGCATCCGCTGGCGGACGATCTTGGTGGAGTAGACCGAGACGACGGTCTTTTGGACGGGTTCGACCACGTCGGCGTAGCTGACCAGGCGGGTATTGGCGGTCTGGACGAGGGGAGCCGCGTCCACCTTCAGGTCCAGCTTCTTGGTTTCGGCCGCGGGCTGGGCGAGGGCCGAGGCGCCGACGACGGCGAGGGAAAGGGCGAGGGAGGGGAGCCGGAAGCGCATGCTCATGAGAGACTAGACTGATGGAATCCGGCTCCGGGGCAACCGCCCCGGAGCGATTGGTGGGCTTAGAAGCCCTTGATCTTGAAAAGACCAGTCACGCTCTCGTTGTTGCTGATGCGCATGATGGCCTCGCCGAGCAGGCCGGCGACACTGAGGACCTTGATAGGCAGGCCACGGGTATCGAGCGGGATGGAGTCGGTCGTGATCAGCTCGTCGATATGGCCGAGCCGGAGGCGCTCATAGGCCATGCTGTTCAGGAGGGCATGGCTGACCGCCGCGCGAACGCTGAGGGCCCCGCTCTCGCGCATGAGCTTGGCGGCGTTGACGAGGGTGCCGGCCGTTTCGGTGATGTCGTCGACCAGGAGGACGTCCTTGCCGGCCACATCGCCGACCACGTTGACGGACTCGACGGTGGTGGCGCTGGTGCGCTTCTTCCAGACCATGCCGAGTTGGGCGCCGAGAATACCGGCGTAGGCCGCGGCCATCTTCATGCCGCCGACATCGGGCGAGACCACCACGAGGTTCTCGGCATTGAGCTTCTCCAGGTACTTGAAGAACACCGGCGAGGCGAAGAGGTGATCAACCGGAATGTCGAAGAAGCCCTGAATTTGCTGGGAGTGCAGGTCCATCGTCAGGATCCGGTTCGCGCCGGCGGCGACGAGGAGATTGGCGACCAGCTTGGCGGTGATGGGGACGCGGGGCTGGTCCTTGCGGTCCTGACGGGCGTAGCCGTAGAACGGCATGACGGCGGTGATTCGCTGGGCCGATGCGCGCTTGGCGGCATCGATCATGATTAGCAGCTCCATCAGGTGATGATTCGTCGGCGTGCAGGTCGACTGGACGATGTAGACGTCCTGACCGCGCACGTTCTCGTTGATCTTCACGAAGGACTCGCCGTCCGGGAAACTGGTGACGGTGGCTTCTCCCAGCGGCATCCCCATGGCTTTGCAAATCTCCTCGGCCAGAGGCCGATTCGAATTACCAGAGAACACTTTCAGATGCCGCGGAGCGCTCATGCGGGCAGCATCGTGACGAGAACATCACGAGGCGGAAGCCTTTTTTAGCCGCTCGATCTCCGCCTGGAGCGCATCCACGCGGCGGAACAGCTCCGGAAGCTTCGGTTGCAGCACCGCGAGGCGACGCTCGAGCATGTAGGGCATGGCCGGCGTGCCGTTGACATAGGCGCCCGCGGGGATCTCCGCGGTGATGCCCGCCTGACCGCCCGCCTTGGCGCCCTTGCGCAGGGTCACGTGGCCTCCGACACCCACCTGACCGCCAAGAATCACGTAGTCCTCCAGCGTGGAGCTGCCGGCGATGCCGACCTGGGAACACAGAATGCAGTGCTTGCCAATGATCACATTGTGAGCGATTTGCACAAGATTGTCGATCTTGGTGCCCTCCCCGACCACGGTGGTGCTGAAGCGGGCGCGATCGAGGGCGGAATTGGCCCCGATCTCGACATCGGCCCCGATGATCACCGTGCCCACCTGGGGCACCTTCTGGTGGCGGCCGGCCACGAACTCATAGCCGAAGCCATCCGAGCCGATGACCACGCCGGGTTGCAGCCGCACGCGTTCGTGCAGGACGCATTCGGTGGCGACGATGACCCCGGGCATGAGCCAGCAGTCATCGCCAATCGTGGCGTTGCGACCGACGAAGACCTGGGCCTGGAGGTGCGCGCGTTCGCCGATCACGGCCCCGTCCTCCACCACACACAGGGGTCCGACGGTGGCCGTGGCGGCGATGCGGGCGGTCGGAGCAATCACGGCGCTCGGGTGAAGGCCGGGCGCCGGCTTGGGCCAGAGTTGCTGTTCGAGGCGCGCGCAGATGCGGGCAATGCCGACGGAGGGATTGTCGACCACCAGCAGCAACTGATCCGGGTGCGGTTCGCCCTCGTAGTCGGCCGGAACAAGCACAATGGAGGCCTGCGTGCTGGCGACCTCGGCCTTGTACTTGGCGTTGCCGAGAAAACTGAGATCCCCGGCGCGGGCCGGACCGAGGGCAGACAGGCCACGGATGGACTGCTGGGTCGATCCGCGGCGGGCGCGGGGTTCGACGATCGCGATGATCTCCTCGGGAGTGAAGACGAGCTTCATGGGACGAGCCTGCAAGCCGGCCCGTCGGAGGCAAGCCGCGGCCGCCGGATTAGGAACGCTGGGGGACGAGGCGGCGGAGCCAGGCCTTGGCGTCGTCGACCAGCTCGAACACGACGGGCACGACCAGCAGGCTGAGTGCGGTCGAGGTGATCAGGCCGCCGATCACGGCCACGGCCATGGGGGAACGGAAACTGGATCCGCTGATGGCCATGGGAATCATGCCCGCGACCATGGCGATGGTGGTCATGACGATGGGCTGAGCCCGCTTGTGGCAGGCGTCGATGATCGCGGCCGTGCGGGTCAGGCCGTGCTCGCGACGGGCCATGATGGCGTACTCAACCAGGAGGATCGAGTTCTTGGTCACGATGCCCATCAGCATGACGAGACCAATGAGCGCAGAGAGGGAGAGGCTGAAGCCGAAGAGCACGAGCATCCCGAAGGCTCCACCCACGGAAAGCGGCAGGGCCGTCAGGATCGTGATGGGCTGGAGGAAGTCATGGAAGAGGAGAACCAGCACGATGTAGATGCAGAGCACGCCCGCGGCCATCGCGATCCCGAACCCGCCGAAGAGCTCCTTAAGCCGCTCCGCCTCACCGGCCTCGATGCGGCGGATGCCGGTGGGCAGATTGGCCAGCGAGGACAGGGCGGAGACCTCCTTGGTGACGTCGCCCAAGGCACGGCCCCGAAGCTCGATGTCGATGGTGACATTCCGGCTGCGGTCGTAGCGGTCGATCTGGGCCGGGCCACCGGCGATGGTGACCTCGGCCAGATTGCCGAGGGGCACGGTGCCGCCGCGGGCGGCGACGCGCAGCCGCTTTATGGTCTCGAGGTCGCTGCGGCTGGAGGCTTCCAACCGGGTGCGGATGTAGAGCTGGCGGGCCGGCAGGTTTAGCCGGGGCAGGTTGGTGTCGTAGTCGCCGGTGGTCGCGACCCGGACGGCCTCGCCGATGGCGGGGGCGCTGACGCCGAGTTCCGCCGCACGGGCGAAGTCAGGTCGGACGATGATCTCGGGCCGCAGGAGGCTGGCGGAGGAGGTGATGTTTCCAAGATTGGGCAGCGTCCGCAGCTCGGTCATCACCTGCCGGGCCGTTTCGAGCAGCAGCCGTTGATCGTCGCCGGAAAGCACGAGGGACAGGCGCTGACCCGGTCCGGCCCCGGCGATGGCGACGCGCGCGCCGGTGATCGTGACGAGCCGCTCGCGCACGGCGCTCTCAATCTGCTGCTGGGAGCGCTTGCGCTCGTCACTCGGGGTGAGCCGGGCGCTCAAGGTGGCCCGGCGAACCTCGGCGGCCGCGCCGCCCCCGCCGCCGAGACCACCGGAGGTGCCGGTGCCGAGCGAGGTGAAGACGTTCACGACCTCGGGATTGGCCTGAAGGATGAGGCGCGCCTGCTCAGCGATGGCGAGGGTCTGCTCGATCGTGCTGCCGGGGGGCGCCTCGACGGCCACACTGAACTGATCCTGGTCCTCGGCGACGAGGAAGGTGGTGGAGAGCAGTCCGACGAGGGACATCGATCCCACGAAGAAGAGCGCGCTGGCCGCCATGGTCTTGCCCGGATGATCGAGGCAGGCCCGAACCGCGCGCAGATAGATTTCCATGATGCGGCCGTCCTTTTCCTCACCGCCCTTGGGCTTGAGCAGGTAGGCGGCCATCATCGGCGTGAGCAGGCGGGCCACGAGGAGGGACATCAGCACGGCGATCGCGGTGGTCCAGCCGAACTGCTTGAAGAACAGACCGGGGATGCCGCCCATGAAGGCGGTCGGAAGAAAGACGGCGACGAGCGTCATCGACGTCGCGATGACCGCGAGGCCGATTTCGTTGGCTGCCTCGAGGGCGGCCTCCTTGGGCGGCTTGCCGCTGCGGAGGTGGCGTACGATGTTCTCGACCTCGACGATGGCGTCGTCGACGAGCACGCCGACAATCAGGGTGAGCGCGAGCAGGGTGATGGTATTGAGCCCGAATCCCAGCAGCGACATGGCGGCGAAGGTCGGGACGATGGAGAGCGGTAGCGCGACGGCGGACACGAACGTGGCGCGCCAGTCGCGGAGGAAGAGCCACACCACAATGACCGCGAGGAGGGCGCCCTCGAAGAGCGAGTTCATCGCGGCCTCATAATTACTCCGGATATTCTTGATGCTGTTGTTGATCTCCTCGAAGGCGATCTGCGGATGCTCGGCTGCGAGTTGGACGAGGCGGGCACGGACCTTCTCGGCGACCTCGACCTCGCCGTAGCCGCGCGAGCGGACCACCTGGAAACTGACCACCGGCTTGCCGTTGAGGAGGGCCAGCTGCCGCTGTTCGGCGGCGGTGTCGCTCACGGTGGCGACCGCGTCGAGACGGATGCGACGACCGTCGTTGAGGGGGATCGTCAGGGCGGCGATCTCGGCGGCGTCGGCGACGGTGCCGAGCGTGCGGATCGACTGTTCCTGATCACCCAAGGTCGCTCGTCCGCCCGGTGCCTCCTGCTGGACGCGGCGGATTTGGGCAGAGATCTCGCCGGCGGTGACATTGAGGGCGAGGAGGCGGGCGGGATCGAGTTCGACCCGAATTTCGCGCTCCATGCCGCCGAGGCGGGTGACGCGGCCGACCCCGGGCACGGAAAACAGCGCCTTGTTGAGGTCGTTGTCGACGAACCACGAAAGGTCCGCGACATCGAGCGATTCGGAGCGGATGGCAAAGGTCAGGATCGCGCCGCCGGAGGTCGTGACGCGTGACACGACGGGCTGCCGGAGATCCGCCGGCAGGTTGCTGCGGATGCTGTCGACGGCGTTGCGGACGTCGTTGACCGCCTCCTGCACATCCTTCTCGAGCACGAACTCGATGCGGGTCACCGAGACGCCGTCGTTGACGGTGGACGTGATGTGGGAAACGCCGGTCAGCGTGGCGACGCTGTCCTCGATCTTGCGCGTGACCTCGGTTTCGAGGGAGGAGGGCGTGGCGCCGGGGAGGGCGGCGTTGATGACCACGGTGGGGAGGTCGAGGTCGGGCTGATTCTGAATCGGAAGAGCCCGAAAGCCGACGATGCCGGCCAGGGACAGAACCACGAACAAAAGGACTGACGGGATGGGCTGCTTGATCGCCCAGGCAGAGAAATTCATGGCGCGACCTTAGGGAGCGGCATTCTCGCCGAGACGAACGAGGTCGCCCTCGTTCAGGAAACTGCCGCCGGATGCGACGAGGGCGTCCCCGGCAGTGACGCCCTGGAGCAGCTCAACATTCCGGCCATTGCGGCGACCGGTGACGACCTTGACCTGCCGGACCCGACGATCCGCCGGAACCTGCATCACGTACTGAAAGCCATCGCGATGAACCAGGACCGACTCAGGGACGTGCAGTGCCGGTGCGCCCGGGAGCAGGATTTCCCCGGAGAGAAACATGCCGGCCTTGAGGGCGCCCGGATTCGGGAGATCGACGTAGACCAGCCCGCTGCGGGTGGTGGCGCTCACGACTGGGGAGGCTTGGCGGACGACACCGCGCAGGGGAGTGCCGCCGGAAACCAGGATTTCAACCGCCTGTCCGGGCTGGATGCGCTCGAGGGCGCGCGAATCAAGTTCGGCGCGCCATTCGAGGCGACCCTGGCGGATCAGCCGGAAGAGCTGCGTGCCGTTGGCCATGACGGCGCCCACCGTGGCGGAGCGGGCGGAGATCACGCCGTCATCCGGGGCCACCACCTGCGTATAGCGCAGCCGAAGGCGTTGGATCTCGAGTTGGGCCTGCGCCGCGGAGAGCCGGGCGGCATTGCGCTTCTCGGTGGTCTCGAAGTTCAGCAGGTCCTGCCGGCTCATGGCGCTCGTGGCGTTGAGCTGGCGGGCGCGGTCCGCCTGGTCCTTTGAGAGCACGAGGTTGGCCTCGGCCTCGAGGAGGCTGGCTTCGGCTTGGACGATGTCCATGCGGACGTTCTCGTCGTTGAAGCGGGCCAGCACCTGACCCTTTCGGACGACATCGCCGACGTTCACGAGAACCTCGCTCAGGCGGAGTCCGCCGATCTCGGCGCCGATGACCGATTCCTCCCACGGCTCAATGCTGCCGCTGGCGACGATCCGCTCGGGCCACGTGTCCGTGCGCGGTGAGACGAGCGCGACGGTGAGCGCAGCGGCCGGCTCGGCCCGCGCGGGCTCGGCCTTGCGGCAGCTGGCGAACAGGAGGGCCGCGAGGGCCGAAAGGAGGAAACGAGTGCGGGTCATGGAGAGGCGCGGGAAGTCCGGACTTTGGAGCGAGGTCGGCGAAGCGGAGCGGCGGGCGAGCGGACCTTCCGCTCGGACTGAATCAAGGTGGTGGCTTGTCGGCACAGGCGTTCGATCGTGACATCGATCCAGTCAGGCGTCGCGAGCACCTCCGGTGCCAGCATCCGAATGACGTGCTGGTTATGCCCGAAGATCGTGGCCATGCCGATCAGGGTGAAGGCGAGCCGGTCGACCTCGAGGTCGGGCTTGGTCAGGCCCAATTCGCGGCAAAGCGTCGCCACCAAGAGGTCGTGGCCCTTGCGGAGAGGTTGCAGCCACTCCGCCCCCAGCAGGCCGGTCGGCTCGATCTCCTCGCGCCGGGCCACCCGGCGAAAATCGTCCGAGGAGGTCAGGATGCGCCGGACGAGGCGCGGATAGACGTCGGCAAAGACCGGTGTGCCGGCCAGCAGGGACGTCAGGCCGTCATCGTGGGCGCGGAAGCGTTCGGTGAAGATGGTGCGGTAGAGCCCGGCCTTGTCCCCGAAGTGGTAGTGGATGAGCGCAATGTTGGTCCCCGCGCGACGCGCAATGGTCCGCGTCGACGCCTGGTGGAAACCCTCCTCGGCGAAGACGGACGTCGCCGCCTCGAGCAGTCGGCGGCGGGTGTCTTCGGAGCGAACGGAGGCCATGGTGGCGCCAACGCTGGGTTAATCGTCCGATTTAATCAAACGATTAAATTGGGGCCGCGGACATCCCTTGGGTGGTGATTGCGGCGCTGGCCGCGGTGAGGGTGAGCAGCCGATTCCCGGGCGAAGCGCTGCGAGTCGCAACGCGCCCGCCCGGGCTGGGCTGAACTCAGTCGATGTTCAGGTCCTTGTCCTTGGTCTCGGGCAGGGTGAACCAGCCGATGGTCATGGAGATGACGGCGATGCCGATCGGGTACCAGAGGCCGGCGTAGATGTCGCCGGTGAAGACGACGATGGACGCGGCGATGAGCGGGAGAAAACCGCCGAACCAGCCGTTGCCGATGTGATAGGGCAGGGACATGGAGGTGTAGCGGA
>CAYZCV010000126.1:0-10523 GCA_964476965.1 uncultured Opitutus sp.
TGGCGAGCGGGTAGGCCTTGTTGACCGGCATGATCTTCTCGCGGACCTCGTCGGTGGCGCCGTGGAGGGAGATGGCGAGGCGGATGCCGAGTGGTTCCTCGGCGAGCTGCAGGATTTTCGGCACGAGGCCGCTGGTGGAGAGGGTGATGCGGCGTGCGCCGAAGCCGAGGCCCCAGTCGGCGTTCACGATGGTGAGGGCGCGGATGATCGCGTCGTAGTTGGCGAGCGGCTCGCCCATCCCCATGACCACGATGTTGTCGAATGAGGCGAGCTCCTGCCGGGCGCGGGGCGTCCGGGCGTCCTCGCGATAGCAGACCTGCAAGAGCTGGGCGACGATCTCGCCCGCGTTCAGGTTGCGCTTCAGGCCGGCCAGCCCGGAAGCACAGAACACACAGCCCATGGCGCATCCGACCTGGGTCGAGATGCAGATGGTCTTGCGCGAGTGGTCGAGTCCAACGCCTTCCTGGGGCACGCGGATGATCACGGTCTCGATCAGGGAGCGGTCGCCGAGCTCGAGCAGCAGCTTATCGGTCACATCGGTCGACTGCTGGCCCTTGACCAGCGAGACGGGCATAAGGTCGAAATTCTCATCGAGCCACGTGCGCAGGGGCTTGGACAGATTGGTCATCTCGTCCCAGGACCGGGCGCGCTTCTTGTAAACCCAGTCGAGGATCTGCTTGGCGCGGAAGGCCGGTTCACCCCGTTCCGCCAGTCGGGCGGTGAGGGTTTCGAGCGTTTCCCCGGTGAGCGGGGCTTTGGCGGGCGTGAACTTCATGATTGGCGCGGGGAACAGATGGCCACAAAACAGCACAAAAGGACACCAAAAGAAAACCTGCGTGAATCTGCTGCACCGCCATCTGTTCTGGAGCGTCCTTTCGACCTGCGCGGCGGCGGTGGGCCTGTTTGCGTTCGTGCTGATCGTGGGCAACGCGCTTAAGGACCTGCTGGGCTATGCGATTGCAGGTCAGCTGGCGCCTGAGGCCTTCGTGAAGCTGGTCTTGCTCCTGATCCCCTACGTCGGCGCGTACGCGCTGCCGATGGGTGTGCTGACCGGTGTGCTGCTCGTCCTTGGCCGGATGTCGGCCCAGAACGAGATCACGGCGATGCGGGCGGCGGGCCTCGGCCTGAGTTATATCCTCCGTCCGATCATCCTCCTCGGCGTGGCCGGCGCGGCTCTGGCGATGCTGATCAATTTCCAGTACATGCCACGGGCGCGCACGGCCTACAAGGAGACCCTGGCTGAGTCGTTGCGGAAAAACCCGCTCAGTTTCATCGTGCCCAAGACCTTCATCCGTGAGTTTCCCGGCGTGGTCCTGTATGTGGGCGAGAAGGACGGGGTGGAGCTGCGCGATTTCTGGCTGTGGCAGCTCGACGATGAAAAACGGGTTCGGACCTTTGCCCGCGCCCAGTCCGGCCGCTTCGACTACGACGAGCCGGCCAACACGCTGGTGCTGACGCTCAGCCGGGTGTCGGTCGAGACGCGTGACACGACTGATCCGGAGAATTTCAGCAAGCCCCCCAGCACCGGGTCCTCGGAGGAAGTGCCGGTCGAGCTCAAGCTCGACGCGATCTTTGGCAAAACGACGCTGCGAAAGAAGCTCAGCTGGATGACCTTTGGCGAGCTCATGGCGGACTTCCGCCGACTGAATGGGCCCGACGACGTGCTGGCGCGATTGCAGGTATCCTTTGCCCTGCACGAGAAGGCCTCCAGCGCGGTTGCGGTGCTGGCCTTCGCGCTTCTGGCGGTACCGCTGGGGATCCGCGTCTCGCGCAAGGAAACCTCGGCCAATCTGGGTGTCGCGCTCGCGCTGGTGATGGGCTATTATTTTCTGACGGTGATCGTCGGCTGGCTGGACCAGTACCCGGCGATCCGGCCTGACCTGCTGCTGTGGACGCCGACCGTGCTCTTCCTCGGCCTCGCGCTCTGGCTGTCAAATCGGGTCGGGAAGGCGTAGTCCGCGGCGGTACCCGCCGCGGACTACGCCGATGTCAGATCTGAAAATTTCGATTTCAGATCTTCGGGTCTCGGGCCCGCGTCACGAGACGGCGCGATTGAGGGCGCTGACGACGGCCTTGATGGAGGCGAGCTCGATGTTCGTGTCGACGCCGGCGCCGAACACGGTCAGGCCGCGCGCGGTGCGGATCTGGATGTACGACGCGGCCAGCGTGTCGGCGCCGGTGCCGATCGAGTGCTCGGAGTAGCTGAGCAGCTCGAACTTGGGCAGGTCAGTCTCGCCGAGCGCGCGCACAAAGGCGTCGATCGGGCCGTTGCCCTGCGCGGTGAGTGTGCGGGCCTGGCCGTCGATGACGAGCGCGGCCTCACACTTCACCTTGCTGTCGCGCTCGGTGGTCTTGAAGTGCTGGAGGAGGACGGGGCTCTGACGATCAAGGTATTCGGCGCGGAAAACCTCGTGGATTTCCGTCGTTGTGAGCTCGGTGCCCTTGCTGTCGGCGAGATCGTTGACGATGCGGCCGATCTCCTTGTGCATGAGCTTGGGCAGCTGGTAGCCGAACTCGTTTTCGAGCACGTACGCGACGCCGCCCTTGCCGGACTGGGAGTTGATGCGGATGATCGCCTTGTAGCTCCGGCCGATGTCGGCCGGATCGATCGGGATGTAGAGGACATCCCACGGCGCGCCGGGTTTCTGCAGCGCCCAGGACTTCTTGATCGCGTCCTGATGCGAGCCGCTGAATGCGGTGAAGACGAGTTCGCCGGCGTACGGGTGGCGCGGGTGAATCTCCATGCGCGTGCAACGCTCGTACACCTCGCGGATGCCGTTGATGTCCGTGAAGTCGAGTTTCGGGTCGATGCCGTGGGTGAGCAGGTTCAGTGCGACCGTAACCAGGTCGAGATTGCCCGTGCGCTCGCCGTTGCCGAAGAGGGTCCCCTCGACGCGGTCCGCGCCGGCCAGCAGGGCCAGCTCGGTCGCGGCGACGCCGGTGCCGCGGTCATTGTGCGTGTGCAGGGAGACGATCGTGTGGGCGCGGCGGGTGAGGTGCGTGCACATCCACTCGATCTGGTCGGCGTGGACATTCGGCGTGGCGTACTCGACCGTGGCGGGCAGATTGAGGATGATCTTGTTGGCCGCGGTCGGCTGCCAGACGTCCGTGACCGCTTCACAGATCTCGAGGGCGAAATCCAACTCGGTGCTGGTGAAGCTCTCCGGCGAGTACTCCAGCCGGACCGTCGTGCCGGTCGCGACGAGCGGTTTCATCTTCTCCTTGAGGAAGGCGACGCCGTGCGTGGCGATGCGGATGACGTCGGCCCGGCTGGCGTGGTTGAAGACGTACTCGCGCTGCTTGGGCGAGGTCGAGTTGTACAGGTGGAAGATCACCTGCTTGGCGCCGGTCAGCGCCTCGAGCGAGCGCACGATCAGGTCCTCGCGGCATTGGCAGAGGATCTGGATCGAGACATCCGCCGGGATGCGGTTCTCGTCGATCAGACGGCGGCAGAAATCGAACTCGATTTGGGAGGCGGAGGGAAAGCCGACCTCGATCTCCTTGAAGCCAATCTTTACCAGGAGATCAAAGTACTCGAGCTTCTCCTCCACGCTCATGGGCTGGGCGAGGGCCTGGTTGCCATCGCGGAGATCGACACTGCACCAGAGCGGGGCCTCGCTCAGGGTGCGGCTGGGCCACTGGCGATTGGCCAGGGGCACGGGGGGGAAGGGGCGGTACTTGGCTGCAATTGCAGAAGACATTGTAAATCAGGTTTTAAGATGCGGTGACGTGACGGCAACCGCCGGTCTGGGCGGTGAATCAACGGGCGGTCAGGCGGACGCACGATCAGCCGCTGCGCGGCTCCCCTGAGGGATCGTGCGCCTAGCTAAGTCGAAGAACCTGAACCAGATTGAGCATCCTGAGGTGGGCAGTGATAGCGGTTTTGTCGGGGGGAAGTCAAGGGGCGGATGGCTGTAACCCCCGGGGGGATGCAACGTCTTGATCTTCGTGCCTGAGCTGCCTTCCATCGCTGCATGTCCTCTGCTGACCCCGAAACGTTCGACTTGGCCGCGTGCCTCGAACGGGTTCGCGGGCGCGACCAGTCGGCGGCCAGGGACTTGGTTGAGCACTTGCATCCGATGGTCATTCGGATCGTCCGGGCCCGGCTCCCGCGGCGGGTTGCGGAGGAGGATCTCAGCCAGGAAATCTTTCTTAAGATGTTCACCCGGCTTGATCAGTATCACGGAGCCGTGCCGTTTTCGCACTGGGTTTCGCGTATCGCTGTCACCACCTGCATCGACCACCTGCGATCTCAGCAGCGCCGGCCGGAATTCCGGTGGGCTGACCTCTCCGAGACGGAAGCCGATGTCCTGGATGCCGTCCTCACCAGCGATTCCGACCAGTCCCCCGACGACGCCGTGGCGGCCCACGAACTGGTCCATAAGCTCCTCGACCAGCTCAAACCGGAGGACCGCATGGTCATCCAACTGCTCGACCTCGAACAAAAGACCATCGCCGAGATTCATGAAATCACCGGCTGGAACTCCTCACTCATCAAAGTCCGGGCCTTTCGGGCCAGACGGAAATTGCAAAAGCTTTTTGCCGACTTAAAACGCAGGGAACGCTCATGAAATCCGATCACAATGAATGGTTGCGCCTCGTGACGGCGGCCCGCCGGGCCCCCGCCGATTCCCGTGACACGGCGGCGCCCTACGGCTTCGCCACGCGGGTGGCCTCGCTGGCGATGTCCGGTGTCGCCGAGCGTCCGCTCACCGCGCTCTTCGAGCGCCTGTCCCTGCGCGCCATCGGCGTCGCCGGATTGCTGGCGGCGGTCAGCGTGGCCGCTAACCTGCCGCCGGTGCTGCAGGCACTCGAGGATGATGTCCTCGCGGTCCAGGACCCGGTGGTCGAGGTTCTGGCCTTCGATCTCTCCTCATAATCATGAACAAGCCCTGGAAAGTCGCCGTCGCCTTTGCGGTCGTCTTCCTGGCGGGAGGCGTGACGGGCGGCTTGGTCGCCGTTCGCATGGCGCCGACGTTTGTCCAGCGCAGGGTGTTCACGGAGCAGTTCGCCACGACGCAGATGCGCATCCTGACCGAGGCGCTGGCGCTCTCGCCGGCGCAGGTGGAGAAAATCCGTCCGGTGGTGACCGCAACCGGCGAGGACCTCGTCCGCCTTCGGCGCGACACCTCGGCGACGTTTGAGCGGATGCATGCCGGAATCATGAAGGAGCTCAACCCCGAGCAGCAGGCGAAGCATCAGGAGTTTCTCGCCCGCATGCGCGAGCGCGACCGCCGCGATCGCGAGCGGGCCCAGCAGCGCGACAGCGAGCGCTCGAAGCCGCACGAGGGCAGTGAGCATCCAAAGCCGGCTGGCGAGGGCTCCGCGCCCGCGTCCAAGCCCTGAGCGGAGCCAGCCGCCATGGCGGGCGCCACGCTCCTCTACTTTGATTTTGCCGGATTTCTGGGGCGCGAAGCGTTCCAGGGGAAGGTGGAGTCGGCGGATTGGTTCGGCACGGCCCGGGCCGAGGATTGCCGCATCGCCTGCGCCGCGGACGGCCGCCTGACTTTCCAGCCTGCCGCCGGCGCGGCCGTTTTTGGCACCCTCTGGATGCTCCCGGCCGAAGTCCTGCCTTGGCTTGATCAGCACTTTGGGGTCGCCGCAGGCCATTCTCAGCGCACCACCGCCCGCGTCGTCAGCCCGGCCGGCCCGCGCACGGAGGCCATGGTCTATTTGCCCACGGCTGACAGCACCGGGTCCCCCGGTTCGCCGGATCTGGCCGTCATCGTCGCCGCGGCCCGCGCGCAGCGGCTCCCGGCGGCCTATCTGGCCGAGCTGACCGCGCTGGGCGCAATCCGCGGGGACAAAGATTCTCGTTGAACTGCCGGTCGAGGGGCCCACGCTGCTCGACGGCCAGGTGCCATGCATGGGCAGACGCGTGAACTCCGCCAGGACCGGAAGGTAGCAACGGCAACGACGTTCTCCCAGTGCCGTGGAGTGCCTGGCCACTTTTATTTTTGATTTTCGGATCCTGATTTTCGACTTTCGGAGCCTTGTCCACCGCCTACCAAGTCATCGCCCGCAAGTGGCGGCCCCAGACCTTCGCCGATGTGGTGGGGCAGGACCACGTGGTCCGGACGCTTCGGAACGCCATCGAACGCCAGCGCATCGCCCACGCCTACCTCTTCGTCGGCCCGCGCGGCACCGGCAAGACGTCGACTGCGCGCATTTTCGCCAAGGCCCTCAATTGCACGAACGGCCCCAAGGCCGACTTTGATCCGGCGGATCCCGCCTGTGTGTCGATCGCCGAAGGTTCGCACCTCGATGTCATCGAGATTGACGGTGCGTCGAACAACGGCGTCGAGCAGGTCCGCGACCTCCGCGATACCGTCCAGTACGCTCCGGCCCAGGGCAAGTTCAAGGTCTACATCATCGACGAAGTGCACATGCTGTCGACCGCAGCCTTCAACGCGCTGCTCAAGACCCTCGAGGAGCCGCCCGCGCATGTGAAGTTCGTGTTTGCGACGACCGACCCACAAAAGGTTCTGCCGACGATCGTGTCCCGCTGTCAGCGCTTCGATCTCAAGCCCATCCCTTCCGCCCTCATCGCCCAGCGCCTCCGCCTCATTTCCGACAAGGAAAAGGTCAAGGTCTCCGACGAGGCGCTTGCCTGCATCGCGCGGATGGCCGACGGGGGCATGCGCGACGCCCAGTCGATCCTCGACCAGATGATCTCCTTCTGCGGCAGCGACATCACCGAGCCTGATGTCCTGGATGTTTACGGGCTGGTCTCGGCCGAGCGCATCGCCGAACTCGCGGCGGCGCTCGCGGCCGGCGAGCACCGCCGGATGATCGAGCTCGTGGACCAGTGTGACGAGGCTGGCCGCGATCTGGTGCGGCTGCTCACCGATCTGCAGGCTTTTGTTCGGGAGGCGCTGCTCGAGGCCATCGCCAAGGGCGGCAGCACGGACCGACTGGGTTCCCCGCTCACGACCGAGCAGATCACGCGCATGCTCGACGCCCTGCGCGAGGGCGAGTCGAGTGTGAAGCTGGGCCTCGCCGAGAAGATCAATTTTGAAGTGACCCTGCTCAAGGCAGTCGAAGCCAGCCGGGCCCGTTCGATCGACAGCCTGATCCGTGAATTGACTGCGCTGGCGGACGAAGCGCCCGCCGCGACGGCGGCTTCGGACGATGGCTCAAAAAAAAAGCCCTGATTGATCGGTTGGAGTCGCGGTTGTCGGCCCGTCTGGCCGCGGCGGCGCCTCGGGTGAGCGCGCCGGTGCGCGAAGCCGCGGAAGCCCCGGTGGACATTCCCGAAGAAGCGGCGGTCGCAGCCGTCGCGGCGCCCTCGGGGGACACCGACGAGCCGTCGATGCCCGGGGAGGATACCGAACGTGCGATGCTCGCGGAACTGCGCGAGCGCGGCGAAGCCCCGGTGCGGACGAAGCCCGTTTCGGCCGAATCGGACGAGAAGCCCGTCCGGCTTCCGCCGCTGGACGAGTTGGTGAAGCGGATCCCGCCCAACGTGCGCGAGACGCTCGATGAGCTGTTCCGCGCCCGGTTCACCGGCGTGCGGAAAGTCCCGGCGGACGCGCTCAAGACGCCGCCGGTGTAGCCGGGCTCAGCCACCGCGACGGCAGCGAGCTACTCGCGCCAGGTCGAGCCAACCGCGCGCAGGCCCTCGATGCTGCGTGCGTACACATAGCCGGCGACCGGCTCCCGGTCGTGCGGTGCGACGAGGGCAATCGCTTCACGCCGGTACAGGCCCTCGTGAACACCTTCAAAGCGGTCGAGCCGGAGCAGCGCGGCTGGGCTGACCAGCCAGATCTCGCCGGCCACGCCCTCGCGGTCCTCCTTCCACGTGACCAAGCCGGGAAAGCCGCCGACGTCGAACATCCGGTATCCCGGAACGGTCCGCGCTTCGGCCACAAATTGCTGGCCGGCCATCTGCGCATGATTCGAGCACCCGCGCTTCAGGGTGCCGTAGACGAACAGCAAACTCATGAGACGATCATTCTGGGTTGAGCCCCGGCTGGACACGCACAGGCAGCCGCCAGAGGGACGACCGTCCACGAGTCCGGTCGGTGACTTGGAATGCGTGCTGGTCTGCGTCCATCCGTGGTTAATAATCCGGGTCGGCTTCAGGCTCCGGCGGGCGTAATCTCGATGACCAAAGCCGTGGTGTTGTCGCGGCCCGAGTCCTCGACCGCGGCCTCAACGAGCTGCTGTGCGGGTGACTTGCCGCTGTCAGCGGCCGGCCGGGTACGGATGATCTCCTCGATTTGCCGATCCCAGAGACCGTCGACCAACCCGTCGGAGCAGATCAAAAATCGGTCGCCCGGACGGTGGCCGACGGCCCCGATGTGCGGCTCGACGAATTGATGTCCGGCCCCGAGCGCCTGCTGGAGCGCGTTGCGGCCAGGGTGCATGCGCACCTCGCGTTCGTTCAACTTGCCGTTGCGCCGCAGCCAGCCGACATGGCTGTGATCATGGGTGAGCTGGGTCAGCCCGCCCTCGACGGGCAGGTAGTACATGCGGCTGTCGCCAATGTGGCCAAAGTACGTCCACTCGGGCGTGACCCATCCGAGGCTGAGCGTGGCACCCATGCCGGCGCACTCCTCATAGGATTGGCCGAGCTTGATCAGGTCGCGGTGAATGGCGGAGAAAAGCTCCTCCAGGATGTCACTGAAGCCGCTGGCGAGCCCATTGGCCGAAAGCCGGAATCCCCGCGGCATCAGCCGGGTGATGCGGTCGACGGCAATGCGGGAAGCGAACTCTCCCGACTTGGCCCCACCCATGCCGTCACTGACGGCAAAGACGTAGTCGGAGCCGGCGAGGGATGACTGCCCCGTCTTGCCGAGGTAGCGCAAGTCATGCCCGTCAAAGGTCAGAGCGAGGAAGGAGTCCTCGTTGTTGGGCCGGATCTTGCCCGGATGGGTCAGCCCCGACCAACGAACGGTGGGAGGCGGGGCAGGGGTGGGCGGGGTGGCCGGATTGCCGGAGGTGGGCATGGGTCAGGGCTTGATCGGATCCGGCGTGAGTCCGATGCCCGACTCGAGCAGGGTCGCGAATTCGAAATCGATGATGCAGAAGCGGCCATCCGTCCGGCGATAAGTGATGTTGCGGAGGAATCGGTCCTCGTGCCGCACACCATACTGCTCCAGCTCCGTGTAGAGCTCGTTCATGCGCTCCTCGTTGAGATGATCCACCCGTGTTCCGCAGTTGGTTGTCACAATGCGGGGGCCTTCCGGGTCCGCCTCGATCAGTTCGGGGACGAAGGTGCAGCCCCTTGCTGCCAGATGTTGGAGCACGCGTACCTCGTTTTCGTAGCGCTCCTTGGCCCGATGACCGCGGAACGTCTTGTAGACCCGGCCGTCGTAGCCGATGCGCACGAGCGCGCGGGGAGTGTCTTTGACCTCGTGCATGGCGGGGAGCGCCGCACCATCCGAAGAGGGAATCCTTCTGGCAAGGACCGTTTCGGCAGGGCAGTGACCAAATTTGACCAGCTATCGAAAATTTTCATCCATTCCGCTAATCGTGGAAATTCTGGCATATAAGGTGCTCCCTGATGAGCGTCGGTGTGTGCTGGCAGAGGGGTAGCCCCGGCTCCCTGGATGCCCATCAACCTCCTTCCCAACTCCTTCTACCTATGGCCAAATACAAACTGGAATACATCTGGCTCGACGGCTACACCCCGCTCGCGAGCCTGCGTAGCAAGACTCAGATCAAGGACTTCGCGTCCTTCCCCAAGCTCGAAGAGCTGCCCAACTGGGGATTTGACGGCAGTTCCACCCAGCAGGCCGAGGGCAAGAGCTCTGACATCGTGCTGAAGCCGGTGGCGGTTTTCCCGGATTCCACCCGCAAGAACGGCGCCCTCGTCATGTGCGAGTGCTACCAGCACACCGGTGTCGCCAGCCCGTCCAACTCCCGCGCTACGATTCCGGATGATCCGGACACCTGGTTCGGCTTCGAGCAGGAGTATTTCTTCTACAAGGACGGCGCGCCCCTCGGCTTTCCTCCCGGCGGTTTCCCAGCCCCGCAGGGCCCGTACTACACGGGGGTTGGTTACAAGAATGTCGGCTCCGTCGCCCGCGAGATCGTCGAGAAGCACATCGACATCTGCCTCGACGCCGGGATCAACATCGAGGGCATCAATGCCGAGGTCGCCAAGGGCCAGTGGGAATTCCAGATCTTCGGCAAGGGCTCCAAGAGCGCCGCTGACCAGATGTGGGTCGCCCGTTACATCATGGCTCGCCTGACGGAGTCCTACGGCATCGACATCGAGTGGCGCTGCAAGCCCATCCTCGGGCCCTTCAACGCCTCGCTCGACTGGAACGGCTCCGGCATGCACTCCAATTTCTCGACCAAGTACATGCGCGAAGTTGGCGGCAAGGCTTACTTCGAGAAGCTCATGGAAGCCTTCAACAAGTACCGCGACGAGCACATCGCCGTCTACGGGCCGGAGAACCACCTCCGCCTCACCGGCCTGCACGAGACGCAGTCGATCGACAAGTTCAGCTACGGTGTCGCCGATCGTGGCGCCTCGATCCGCGTGCCGCACAGCTTCGTCAACAACGGCTACA
>CAYZCV010000127.1:0-10494 GCA_964476965.1 uncultured Opitutus sp.
CACGCCCACGCGGCGGATCAAGATGCGCGTCGGCCGCGTGAAAGAGAGCTGGTTCCGCAACAGCCTCGCCGTTGGCCTGTCGCAGGGATTCATCGAACCCCTAGAGGCTACCGCGCTTCACATCGTGCAGACGACAGTCGAGCAGTTCATCGACGCATGGGAGGCCGAGGACCGCGCCGGCTTCAACACGTCGATCGCCAATCGCTATGATGGCATCCGTGACTATATCGTTGCGCACTACCGGATGAACCAGCGGACCGACAGCGACTATTGGCGGGCAAATGCCGCGAACCAGAACCTGTCCGACAATCTGAAGGCGATGATGACGGCATGGTTCCGCGCACAGGACCTTGATGCGGTGATCGCTGAACTGGGCATCGGCAGCTATTATGCGAGCCTGTCCTGGCATTGCCTGTTCGCCGGATACGGCACATTTCCTCCAGACGCGCGCCTGTCGCCACCCGGCGACGACATCACGCTCTATGACCTCACACAGATCGACGATTTTCTGCGCCGTTGTGCGCTGAACTTCAAAGATCACCGTTCGCTGCTGGACGAACGCCCGGTTCGTGGGGCAAATGCTCCTTCATGACAGCAGCCGAACTCAGCATCCATTTCTTCATCCAGATGGCGGTCATCATTGCGGCGGCCCGCTTCGTCGGCTGGGTCGCGCATCGCTATCTTGGATGCCGTCGTACCGGCTTTTTCGCTCTCTAGTTGCAAATGTGCGATTGGCGGCGGTGGGTACGAGTACCTCCGTGTTTGAGCTCGGTCTGGGGCAAAAATTTACGGATGTGCGGAACGGATGTAAATTTCCCAAACGGGCCAATTGCAAAATCGTTGGCATCACTTGAGTGCCAATAGCCCGCAAAACGGGGCCTTGGGTAATTGCGTCGTCGGCACGACTTTGTGTCTGCCGGCATGAGTCGCGAATTCTTACAGCTGTGAACAACTTTTACGCGATTTTCGATCGTTTTGGGTGGTCTTTGCTTGACGGGAGGGGGTGAAAATGGGTTGAAATGGGGCACTTTGGGGCACCTTTGGGTTCCCTGTTATGGCTCAACTAGGCAAACCCTTCTACACCGGGCTCTTCCGGCATACCCTGGACGACAAGAATCGGCTCACGATTCCGTCGACGTGGCGGTCTGCGCACGGTGAAGCGGACACGTTCCTGGCGACGCCGAATCCGGATGGGTATGTTTCCGTGCTCCCGCCGGCCGAGGTCGAGAAGCTCTATGCCAAGATCGCGGCCGTGCCTCTGTCCGATGCCTCTGCGCAGTCGGAGATCGCCTCATTCTTTGCCGTCACGCAGGCCTTCACCTTCGACAAGCAGGGACGTATCGGCCTTTCGGATGCACTGCTGCAGCATGCCGGCATCGGCAAGGACGCCGTGCTCAGCGGCGGCTTGAGCAAGTTCAACGTCTACAGCCCGGAACGCTGGGCGGCCACCGTGCAGAAGTCCTCGCCTGCGACGCAGGCCGACTTCATGCGGCGCTTCGGGATCTAGTCATGCGCGACAACGCCAAGATCTTCCCGACCCGCCTGCCGGCCTCTTCTCCGGTGCGCCTCGGGCGCCACCGGCATGGAGTGGCGGTCATGCCCCGCCTCCGGGCGAACCTCGTTCTCCGTCGGATTGCGGCGAACGGCCTGGTTCCGCTCGCCGGTCCGGCTTTCACCTTGGTCGAAGCCAGGAGGCCCGCCGATGCGCGCCATGCTGCTTGAGGAGCCCGTCATCGCCATGACGCCCGGCCACTTTCCCGTCCTCCTGCGTGAGGTCATTGCCCTGCTCGCCCCGCGGGCCGGCGGGCGCTACCTCGACTGCACCTTTGGCGGAGGCGGCCACACGCGTGCGATCCTAGACGCGGCGCCAGAGACGCAGGTGGTCGCGCTGGATCGCGATCCCGCCGCCGCTCCTCGGGCCGCCATCCTCGACGAGGAGTACCAGGGGCGCTTCGCCCTCGTTGACCGTGACTTCGGCCGCCTGGCCGAACTCGCAATCGGGCAATTCGACGGCATCCTCTTTGATCTCGGCGTTTCCTCCTTCCAGCTGGACGAGGCCGAGCGCGGCTTCTCGTTCCGGCAGGATGCTCCGGCTGACATGCGGATGGATCCGCGCGCCGGCGTCCCGGCCTCGGTCTGGCTCGAGACGGCGACCGAGGAAATGCTGGTCCGAGCCGTCCGTGACTATGGGGAGGAGCCCAACTGGCGCCGGGTGGTTCGCGCGATCCGCGAGGCCCGGGGCAGCGGGGCGCTGGCGCGCACCACCGCGCTCGCCGATCTGATTTCGGCGTCGATTCCCCCGCGCGACCGCCACGCCTCGCGCCTCCACCCGGCCACCCGTGCCTTCCAGGGGATCCGCATCGCCGTCAACGACGAGTTGGGTGCGATCGAGCGTGCGCTGCCCGCCGCGTTCGAGCGGCTGGCGCCATCCGGCGTGCTTGCCGTGATCAGCTTTCATTCCTTGGAAGACCGCCCGGTGAAGCAGTTCTTCCGTCGGCTCTGCGGCCAGCCGGAGAGCGCCGACGACCATCGTCCCCAGGACCTTCGCCTCAAGCTGGCCGATCCGCTCACGCGCCGCCCGGTCACCGCCGGCGAGGAGGAACTCGCCGTCAACCCCCGCAGCCGCTCCGCCAAACTTCGCGCCCTGCGCAAACTCCCGTCCGCCTCGTCATGAACAAGTCCGACACCCACGCCTTCGTTAACCAGCTCCTGGTTTACACCCTGGTCATGATCTGCTTCACCGGCTCGGTCGGTCTCGCGACCGTCTGGTTCCGTCACCGCATCTCGGTCACCGCGAATGAATCGCGCAAGCTGGAGGCCAGCATCGCGGAGATCGAGCGTCGCATCGCCGAGACGACCGCGCTGATCGCGGCCGAGTATTCGCCCAATGCTCTGGAGCAGAAGAACACGGCCATGCGGCTCGGTCTCGTGCGCACCCGTGAGTCCCAGATGGTGCGCATCACCGAGTCCCCCGAGGAGCGCCTCGCCGCCCGGCGCAACCTCGAGATCTTCACCGAGGATTCCGTCCGCCTCGCCCCCGTCAATTTCCGCGTCGCTGCCGCCGGCCGCTGAGCTCTTCCCGCGCCATGTCCAAGGGTTTCGCCTCCAACTACCGAATCGTCCTCCTCGCCTCGGGCGTGTTTGCGGGCTTCGTGCTGGTCGGCTTCCGGCTGGTCCAGCTGCACGTGCTCGATCGCGAGCGCCTCGTGCGCAACGTGGACCGGGCCCGCGATTCCTTCGTCGTGGAGCAGGCCCGGCGCGGCGATATCCTGGATGCGCGCGGGGATGTGCTCGCAACGTCGCGCTCCCTGATCGTGCTCGGCGTCGATCCCCAGGCGCTCCGCCCGGAGGACGAGGCCAAGTGGCCGGAATTGGCCCGCTTGATCGGCATGCCCGCGGTCGAACTCGCCCGCGTCTTCCGCACCAAGACCCGCTCGGTTGAAGACACCCCGGCGATCCCGGCCTCAGGTCCCACCGCGCTGCCCACCATCACGCTTCCGAACCTGGCCGACGAAACCTCTGCCTCCGGCGAGCGGGTGATCCGCTGGGCCAAGTTGAGCGAGTCGGTCGAGGAATCCACCTACGACCAGATTCTGAAGCTCGGCGTCAAGGGCGTGTATGGCACGCGCTCCTACCGCCGCACCTACCCGCGCAACGGACTCGCCGCCCACGTGGTTGGCTTCGTCAACAAGGAGGACACCCCGGCCTCCGGCGTGGAGTCGTTCGCCGATTTCTACCTGCGGGGTCAGGATGGCTGGCGCGAATCTGAGAAGGATGGTCTCCGCCGCGAACTCGCCCAGTTCCGCACCCGTGAGGTTCGCCCCACCGACGGGTACAGTGTCATGCTCTCGATTGACTCCGCCGTGCAGCACATGGTCGAGGCCGAACTCGCGGCCATCGCCGCCAAGTTCAATCCGGCCAAGGCGACGATCATCGTGAGCGACGCGCGCAGCGGCTTCATCCTCGGACTCGGCAACTATCCCAACTTTAATCTGAACGAATTCTTCCGTGCGCCGCTCGAGGCCCAGAAGAACGTCGCGATCACCGACCAGCTCGACCCGGGCTCAACCTTCAAGATCGTGGCCGCGGCCGGAGCCCTCGAGGACGGCCTCGTCACCCCGGGCATGCGTTTCGACTGCTCCGCTGAGACGACGATCTACAAGGGCAAGATGCTCCGGCTCATGCGGGATGATCATGAGTGGGACCACGCCCTGAGCGTCTCGGAGATTATCAGCCACTCGAGCAATCGCGGCGCGGCGCTCCTCGCCATGAAGCTGGGTGACCAGAAGTTCTACGACTGGGCCCGCGCCTTTGGCTTCGGCGAGACCTCGGGCTTCCCCTTCGGCGGCGAGATCGCCGGCTTGATCAACCGCCCGGAAAAATGGAGCGGGATCGATATCACCCGCATCCCCGCCGGCTACTCCATCGCCGCGACCCCGATGCAGATTCACTATGCGATGGGCGTGATCGCCAGCGGTGGCGAGCTGATGCGTCCGCAGATCATCCGGGAGATCCGCGACAGCCGCGGCGAGCCGGTCTACACCTTTGGCGGCGTGGCCCGTCGCCGGGTCATCAGCGAACAGACCGCCGCCCAGATGGCGCAGATGCTGCAGGGTGTGGTCGGCCCCGGGGGCACCGCGCCCAAGGCCGCCATTCCCGGTTACCTCGTCGCGGGCAAGACCGGTACCGCGCAGAAGATCATCGATGGCCGCTACTCCAACCGGAATCACGTCGGGTCCTTCGTCGGTTTCTTTCCCGCCAATGCGCCGCGCGTGGTCATCACGGTGATCGTCGATGACGCGAAGGTTCCCGGCGGTGGGTCGGGCTACGGCGCGACCGTGGCCGCCCCCAGCTTCAAGCACCTCTCGGAGCAGCTCATTTCCTATCTCGACATCAAGCCCGCCGTGCCGGTCGCCGGCCGTCCCCTGTTTGCGCTGGAAGGAGGCCGGCGGTGATCGGCTACCTGACCTCCAATCATCCGCTCATCCAAGCGTTCAGCCCCGCCGTCTTCGGGCGTACGCGCAAGGAAACCGCCGCTCGCAATCGCGTGATCAAAATGGCCCCCAAACTTTCCGACTTCTTCGCCGAAGGTGAGATCATCGCTTCCAAGGGACCCCTCGACCGGCCCATCTCGGGTCTGGTCATGGACAGCCGCCGGGTCGTGCCCGGCGCTCTCTTTTTCGCCCTGCCGGGCCTCCGCGCCGACGGCATTTCCTTCATCGACGAGGCCATCAATCGCGGGGCCGTAGCGATTGTGACCGCCAAGCTCCCGCTGGCCATGCCCACGCGGGCAACCTTCATCGAGGTCGCCGACTCGCGGGCCACGCTGGCCCGGGTCGCCCAGCGCTACTACGGGTTTCCGGATCGTGACCTCGGCGTGATCGGCGTGACCGGCACCAACGGAAAGACGACGGTCACCCACCTGATCAAGCACTTCCTCAATGGTGACCAGAAGGTCGGCCTGATCGGCACGATCTCCTACGATCTCGGCGCCCGCACGGTCCCTTCGTTCCGGACCACGCCGGAGTCCCTCGATATCTACGGCATGCTCGCCCAGATGCGCGACGCCGGCTGCCGCCAGGCCGTGATGGAGGTGAGCTCGCATGGCATCGATCAGCAGCGCGTGCTCGGCCTGCAGTTCGGGGCGGCCGTCTTCACCAATCTCACGCGGGATCATCTCGACTACCACAAGACCCTCGAGGCCTACTTCGAGGTCAAGACCCGGCTGTTCACCGGCGCAACGGGTGCCGCCCCGCGCGTGGCCGTGGTGAACCTCGATGACGCCCATGGCCGCGAACTGGTCGGAAAGATCCCGGCCGCAGTCCGCACGGTGACCTTTGGCGAGGCGTCGGCCGCCCAAGTACGGGCCGAGGACGTCGTACTCGGCTTCAAGTCCACCACCTTCAAGCTGGTCTGGCCGCAGGGCGAGATGGCCATCGAGTCGCCCCTCGTTGGCCGCTACAACCTCAGCAATCTGTTGGCCGCCGTCGCCACCGCGTGGGGCCTCGGGCGTGACCCGGTCGTGTTTCTGGCCAAGCTCCGCGCCTTCAAGGGCGTACCCGGCCGGATGGAGCGCGTCGATGAGGGCCAGCCGTTCAATGTCTTCGTGGACTATGCCCACACCGACGACGCCCTGCGCAATGCCCTGGGCATGCTGCGGGCCGTCACCCCGGGCCGCGTGCTCGTTGTGTTCGGCTGCGGGGGCAATCGTGACCGCTCCAAGCGTCCGCTCATGACCCGCGCCGTGCAGGATCTCGCCGACTTTGCGTTCGCCACCGCCGACAATCCCCGTCGGGAGGCGCTGGAGCAGATTTTCGCGGACATGCGCGAGGGCGCGACCAAGCCGGAGCGCCTGGCCTGGATCGACGACCGCCGCCGGGCGATCAGCCTGGCCCTCGACATGGCGCGGCCGGGCGACTGCCTGCTCATCGCGGGCAAGGGCCACGAGTCCTACCAGGAATTCGCCGACACCGTCGTGCCCTTCGACGACCGCCAGGTCGTGCGCGAGCTCATCGGCATCAAGCAGATCAACGAAGGATGACCCCCGGTGCCTGCGTTCGACCCCAAGACCCTTGCGATCTGGACCACTGGAAAGTGGACGCAGTTGCCGCCGGCGCCGCTGACGGGGTTCACCATGGACACGCGTGCGCTGCGGTCCGGTCAGGTCTTTGTCGCGATCCGGACGGAGCGCCGCGACGGGCACGACTTTCTCGCTGAGGCGGCCGCCGCGGGCGCCAGTGCCGCGCTGGTCTCACGGGCCAACCCCGACCACGCGCTCCCGCAACTGGTCGTGCCCGATCCGCTGGTTGCCTTTCAGGCGATTGCTGCGGCTCACCGCCGCACTTTCCGGGCACCGGTGATCGGCATCTCCGGCAGCGCGGGGAAGACGTCCACCAAAAACCTGCTCGCCCTGCTGCTCGGCGGCGAGGAGGGCGGCGTGCTGGCCACGGAGGGAAATCTGAACAATCATTTGGGTGTCCCGCTGACGCTGACGCGGCTGGAGCCGGGACGGCACAAGTTTGCGGTGATCGAGGCCGGGATCAGCGCGCCGGGCGAGATGGCCCCGCTGGCGCAGATGATCGAGCCCGATGTCGCGCTGATCACCCTGGTGGGCCCTGCCCACACCGAGGAACTCGGCGGACTCGAGGGCGTGGCTCGCGAGAAGGCCGTGCTGCCGGCGGCGGTCCGCAGCAGTGGTCTGGCCCTCTTTCCCCGCGAGTGCACCCAGTTCGCCGCCTTCCGCGATCTGTCCGTGCGCACGATCACGGTTGAGCCGGCCGAGGTCCTGCGCCCCGCCGAGCCGCCGCGGGACCGGGTCTACTACACGATCACCCAGCGGGGAGACACCACCGCGATCGCGCTGGCCTACGGCCCGCCTCCGCCACTCGTGTTTGCGCTTTCCCGGGTGACGGGGGGCATGGCCCAGAATGCGGTCCTCGCGATTTGCGCCGCGCTCTGGCTGGGGGTGCCTCGCGATGTGATCCAGCGCCGTCTTGACGAGTACGCGCCGGCTAGCCTGCGGGGTGAGATCCGCCGCGAGGCCGGTCGCCTGCTGTACTTGGACTGCTACAACGCGAATCCCGCCTCGATGCGCGATGCGCTGGAGGCGTTTGTCGAGATCGCGCCCGCGGGGGAGGCACGACTTTATGTGCTCGGCTGCATGGAGGAATTGGGGCCCGAGGCGACCCGCTACCACCAGGAGCTTGGCCGCTCGCTCAAACTCGGGTCGCGCGACCGGGTCTTCGTGATCGGCACCGAGGCGGAATCCGTCCGCAGCGGCGCCCTGCTGGCAGGCGCGTCCGCCGGCCAGATCGAGGTGACTTCATCGCTCGATCCCATCGTCGCGGCGGTCGCTCCATTTTGTGGCGCGGTCTTCGTCAAGGGCAGCCGTCGCTACCGCCTCGAGCAGGTCGTCGAGGGCGCCGCGGCCACCGCCCACTGATCTCCTTTGCCATGCTCAGCTACCTCGCCGACTACGAGCACCTCTTCGGGCCCTTCCGGCTCCTGCGCTACCTCACGGTGCGCACGGCTGGCGCCACCCTCACCGCGCTGGTGATCGGCTTCATCATTGGGCCGATGCTGATCCGCCGTTTTCGCGAACTGAAGTTTGGTCACGGCTACATCGACGAGCGAACCGGCGCCCTAGGCGCCACGTACTTCGACAAGAAGCACACACCGACGATGGGTGGGCTGATCATCTTCATTGCCGTTTTTTTCAGCGCGGTCCTGTGGGCCACGCCGAATGTCTGGGTCTTCGTTTCCCTGTTTGTCTACGCCGCACTCACCGTTCCCGGCTGGCGTGACGACTACCTGAAGGTCGTCCACAAGAACAAGGACGGGATCAATTCGTGGGAGAAGATCGCCTGGCAGTCGCTGGCCACTGTGGTGGCGCTGGGCGTCCTCCTGTGGCACCCGGTCAGTTCGGAGAAGATCCGCGAATTGTGGATTCCCTTCTTCAAGGACGCGGTCATCGCGCACATGCCCTGGTGGCTGCTGCTGATCCTGATCTATCTGTGGGTGGTGGGCTTCAGCAATGCGATCAACCTGACGGACGGCCTCGACGGCCTCGCGGTCGGCTGCACCATCACGGTCGCGCTGGTGTTTGGCCTGATGGCCTATGCCGCTGGCAATCGCATCATCTCGGAGTACCTGCTGATCAGTTACGTACCCGGAGCGGGTGAGCTGGCTGTGATTTGCGGAGCGCTGATTGGCGCAGGCATGGCGTTCCTTTGGTACAACTCCCATCCGGCGGAGGTCTTCATGGGTGACACCGGTTCCCTCGCGCTCGGCGGCCTGATCGGGGTCATGGCCTTCATGATTCACCAGCCGTTCACGCTGGTGATCGTCGGGGGTGTCTTCGTGCTCGAGCTCCTCTCGGTGGTCCTGCAGGTCGGCTGGTTCAAGTTCACCCGCCGCCGCTATGGCGAGGGCCGTCGGCTCTTCCGCATGGCACCGCTCCATCACCACTTTCAGAAGCTCGGCTGGCCCGAGACCAAGGTCGTGCTCCGCTTCTGGGTGCTCTCGCTCGGCTTCGCCCTGCTCGGCCTGGCCACGCTCAAGCTCCGCTGATCTCGCCCCACCTCATGCTCGTCGTACCCGAGTTTCTCAAACCCCTCCTGAACGGCCCCGTGGCGGTTTTCGGGACCGGCGTGAGCGGGCGCTCCGCGGCCCAGCTGGTCGCGCGGCTTGGCGGCCAGCCGCAACTCTTCGATGAAAAGGGTGGGGAAGGGGTCGTCAGCGCGTTTCGGGGCGCTCCGGCTTCGGAGTATCGACTCGTGATCTTCTCTCCGGGGTTTTCCTCGACCCATCCATGGATCGGCACGGCTCGCGCGGGTGGGGCCGTCTGCCTCGGCGAACTTGATTTTGCCTCGCTCTTCTGGCGCGGGCGGCTGGTGGCCATCACCGGCACAAACGGGAAAACCACGCTGACCGAATTCCTGACCCATGCCCTCCGTTCGGCCGGGCGGGACGCGGAGGCGGCCGGGAACATCGGTTACCCGCTCTCCCAACTCGTACTTGATCGCGATGGCGGCGCCCCCGACACCACGGTGGTGTGTGAGGTCAGCTCGTTCCAGGCCGAGACCCTGCGCCATTTCCGCGCCGACTCGGCCCTCTGGACCAACTTTGCGGAGGACCACCTGGAGCGCCATGGCGACCTCGCCTCCTATTTCGCCTCCAAGTGGCATCTCTTCGAACGAACCGTGGGTGGGGCCGTCTTCGCTGGATCCAGCGTGCAGCGCCACGCGCTCGCCAACGGACAGACGCTCCCGGCAGAGGCCTGCGTGGCGACGGAGGACCAGCCGGGCGATGTGCTCCTGCGCGGGTCCGTCTTCGCCGAATACCCGCAGCGGGAGAACTTCCTGCTCGCTGCCGCCTGGTGGCGCGCGGCCGGACTGCGGGAAGCACTGCTCTACACGGCGGCTCAGACCTTCACCCTCGGGGCGCACCGGATGACGCGCGTGGCCGAGCTCGGTGGCGTGACCTATTGGAACGACTCGAAGGCCACGAATTTCCATGCGGTTGAGGCCGCCCTGACCCGATTCGCCTCGCCGGTGCTGCTGATCGCCGGCGGCAAATCCAAGGGCGGCGATGTGGCGGCGTTTGTCCGCCGGATCTCTCCCCGCGTGCGCCACGCCTTCCTGATCGGGGAAACCCGCAGCGTTCTTTCCACCTTCTGCGGGGCACACGGCGTTGAATCCACGGTCTGTCCCGACCTGGCCGAAGCCGTCGCCGCCGCCCGTCGACTGGCCCGTCCGGGCGATCACATCCTGCTCAGTCCCGGCTTCGCGAGCTTCGATCAATTCCGCAGCTACGAAGATCGCGGACAGCAATTCGTCCACCTTGTGAATAACTTGGGAGCAACCCCCGTTTTAAGATAGCAAACTCACCGCCGTCCGAACACACTTACACCTATGAAAATAATGAAGATTTTTGGCCTGGTCGTGGCCGTCCACGCCGCCGTTTTCATGCTGATCTTCGCCATCCCCGGCTGCC
>CAYZCV010000128.1:0-10378 GCA_964476965.1 uncultured Opitutus sp.
CCCGCAACCGCATGCTCGAGGGCATGGTGATGTCCGCGCTCGATCGCCACCAGCGCCCCTGCTATCTCGGCCTGGATGTGGGCATCGATGGCGAGACCTCGACGGCCGAACACTTTCAGATCATCACCGCGATCGAGGCCCGCGCGGTCGATACCGCCCGGAGCCTGATGGCGGCCCACATTGGCAACGCCGAGGAACGCATCAGCGCCTCGCTGCGCGCTGCGGGCTACGAATAATCAGGGACGACAGCGCCAGGGGTCAGAAGTCAGGACGACCAGGTGCGGACTGCTTTGTTTTCCCGACCGCTGATTTCTGAGCTCCGACCTCTTCCGCTGAGCCTCAGCCGCCGGTGATGATCCGCGCACCCCGCTTGTAGGTAAAATAGGAATACACCCAGGAGAACAGGACCGCCACCTTGCTGCGGAAGCCAACCAGGAACAGCAGGTGGATGGCGAGCCAGGCCACCCACGCCAGCCAGCCGGAGAATTGAAGGGACCCGATCCGCGCGACCGCCGCCGAGCGGCCGATGGTCGCCATGCTGCCCTTGTCCCGGTAGGCAAAGGGCGGCCGCTTCGCCGGAGCCGGTCCGCCGCGGCCGAGCTCGGCCGCAATCGTCCTCGCCGCGTGCAGGCCCATCTGCAGGGCGCCCTGCGCCACGCCGGGCACCTCCACGCCATGCCGGTCAGTCACGGCGGCGACGTCGCCCAAGGCAAAGACTTCCGGATGTCCCGGCAGGCTGAGGTCGGCCCCCACCACGATCCGGCCGCCCCGGTCCGTCTCGAGCCCGAGGGTGCGCGCCAGCGGCGAGGCCGACACCCCCGCCGCCCAGATGATGGTGCCGGCGCGAATGGTCGCGTCCGGCAGGACGACCTCGCCCGCGCGAATGTCCTGCACGCGGATTCCGGTCCTGACCTCGACGCCGAGCCGGATCAGCTGCTCAGTGGCGCGCTCCGAAAGGTCCGGGGGAAAGGCCTTGAGCACACGGTCGCCGCTCTCAATCAGCACGATCCTGGCCGTGGTCGGGTCAATGTGGTCGAAATCCTTGGTCAGGACCGTGCGGCTCAGCTCGGCAAACGCCCCCGCAAGTTCCACCCCGGTCGGCCCGCCCCCGACGACCACCGTGGTCATGAGCTCGGCCTTGCGCACGGGATCCGGCTCGGTTTCAGCCTGCTCATAGGCACAGAGCACCCGATGGCGGATCCGCAGGGCGTCGTGCAGGGTCTTAAGTCCCGGGGCGTGCTGCTCCCACTCCGGGTGCCCAAAGTAACTCGTACGCCCCCCCATCGCGAGAACGAGGTAGTCGTAGCCAACCTCACCCCGCTCATGGGTCACGCGCCGGGCCTGCAAGTCGATCCGGGTTACCTCCGCCATGATGACCTCCAGATCCGGCTTGTCGCGGAGGATCCCGCGGATCGGCTGGGCAATGTCGGGCGCGGCGATGCCGGCCGTGGCGACCTGGTAAAGCAGGGGCTGGAAAAGGTGGTGATTCTGGCGGTCGATCAGCGTGATGTGCGCCAGTCCGTCCGGGATGGTCCGGCAAAATGCCATCCCCCCAAATCCCGCGCCGATGATCACAATGCGGGGCTTGGTCGGGACGGCTTGGGACATCCCCCCAGCATAGCGATCGCCGTCGCGTTGCAACGCCTCGTTCGCGTGGCGACCCACTGTACCGGGCATCGGGAAATTTTCCCTTCCGCCTCGGCGGACACCGCCCTAGCCTGACTCCCCGCCATGCACACGCCCGTCAACATCCAGCTCATCGGCAGTGAGGTCGCCATCGCCTGGAGCGACGGCCATGAGACCTACTTCCCCGCCGAACGCCTCCGGGCCGCCTCGCCCAGTGCCGAGAACCAGGGGGAGCGTGACATCTTCGGCCAGCAGTACGGCGGCAACGGTCCAAAGACCTTTCCCGGGGTTCTGGTCACGGGTTGGGAACAGGTCGGCAACTACGCGCTCCGTTTTGATTTTTCCGACGGTCACCGCACCGGCCTCTACAGCTACGACTACCTGCGCCAGCTGGCCGACCGATAGCCCTGAGGTCCGCCGCACATCCGAATCCGGAATCGAAAATCGAAATTCAGAAATCGAAAATCCCATGTCCTTCCCCGCCCGCACCACCACCGCCGAGATTGAGCTCGGCGCCACCTTCCAGCCCAAGTTCGGTCCGGACGGCCTTCTGCCCTGCATCACGCAGGACGTGGCCACCGGCGAGGTCCTCATGTTCGCCTTCATGAACGCGGAGTCGCTCGCCCACACCCTCCGGTCGGGACGCGCCACCTACTGGAGCCGCTCCCGCGGCAAGCTCTGGATCAAGGGCGAGGAGTCGGGCAATGTGCAGCAGGTCCGCGAGCTCCGGACCGACTGCGACCAGGACGTGATCCTGCTCAAGGTTGAACAGACCGGCCCGGCCAACGCGTCGTGCCATAATGGATACAAGTCCTGCTTCTACCGCCGGCTGGTCGATCGGGAGGATCCCTCCTTCCGGCTCGAGACGACCGCGCAGCCGCTCTTCGATCCGGCGGTCGTGTACAAGCGGAAGTAGCGCCCGACACGCCCGCGAGCCTGGTCGCCACCGCGAACCGGCGGCATCGCGGGGGACGCGAGATCGGTTTGCGGTACGCAAGTGTGCGTATTCCGGGATTCCGCGCATTCGGCTATCTCTGTGGAGTCATGCGCAAATCCTTCCTGCTTCCCTTCCTCGGCACCGCCTGCGCGGTCCTTCTCTTCCTCAGCGGCTGCCGCGAGGACGACGCCCTGCCGCCCGCCGGACCAGCCAACGCCGCCGCCTTTGCCGGAACGACGCTGTCGATCAATCCGACCATTCAGTTCCTGTCGGGCGGGCAGGTTCTCTACGTCAACGGCCAGACCACCGGTACGGCCTTCCCGGTCAGTTCGACCCAGCTGAGCGGCACCTACACCTACTCGCCGTCGACCAACTACAGCAGCGGCACCATGGTGCTGACCCTCCCTGCCCCGGCCAACACCCTGACGTTCGACTTCAAGAATTTCCAGCAGAGCAACGGCAACGTCACCTCTTTCACGGTCGGCTACAACGGCCAGAGCGTCGCTGGCACCGTCACGAACGGCACCCTCACTGCGTTCAACCGCAGCAACCCGGCCACGGGTTCCACCGGCTCAACCACCAGCACCGGTACGACCGGCACCACCGGCTCGACCGGCACGACCGGATCAACCGCCGGCACCGGCGGCACGGGTTCCACCACCGGCACGGGCTCGACCGGATCGACCACCACGGGCACGACCATCGTCACCACGCCCTCCGGCGCCAACGAGACGGCCGCGACCGCGATTCCCGCCTCCATGCAGGGCAGCTATGAACTCGAGCTCAAGAGCACCGAGAACAATCCCCCCTACCCGGCCGGCACGAAGAAGACCTTCATCATCGGCGCGAACAGCCTCCAGTTCGACGGCAAGACGCTGACCAACCCGATCTTCTACTTCGGCAATCCCCTCGAGTGGATCTTCAAGGAGGGCAATCTCTGGTGGGCGGTTTCCCAGGCGGTCAATGGTGGCCTGAACGAGATCAATCTCTCGGGCTTCAACTACCTGCCCTACTACGGCCAGTTCAACAACCGTCCGAGCACCACGACAACCCCTACCACCACGACCCCGACGACGCCCACCACGGGCACCACGACCGCGCTCAGCAAGGAGCTGCAGTTTGGCTCCGCCACGGCGGGTGCACCCTACACCAACGGCCAGCGCCTCTCGTTCACCCTCAATCGCAACAGTGCGGACGCGACGAAGAACACGCTCCAGTTCAGCGGGAAGACGCTCAGCAACCCCACGGTGCGCAACTCCACCGCCACCATCGAGATCAACACCTTCGTCGACGGAAACACGAGCTACGAGACGGTCATTCGTGATAACGCCCTCTACGAGATCAACGTGCTGGTCGGTACGGCATTCACCGGCCAGTTCGCCGCGCCCACCACCACGACGTCGACGGGAGGAAGCACGACCACGGGCGGCACCACCAGCACCGGCGGCGCCACCCTCCCTGGCCCCTTCGCCGCCGGCACCACCTTCACCCGCACCGTCAGCGCCGTCTCGGTGGCGCCGATCGGGGCGGCTATTCCGGCCGGCGTTCCCAGCCTGAGCGTGGGTCAGCAGGTCACCTTCACGATCACCGCCAGCGGCGCCCTGTCCTTCAGCGGCACCACCGTGCCCTTCCTCGCCGATGCGGGCTCCTCGGTCAGCTACACCGAGATCATCAGCGCCGGAAACGCCAACACCCACTCGGTCTTCAAGAACCTGACCAATGGCAGCGCGACGGGCGTCTCGCTCTCGTACACCCGCGTGTCGCTGGGCTTTCCCCCGACCGTCACGATGATCAACTACACGCTGAACTAAGCCACCCGGTCCCGCGTCTCAACCCCGCCGCCCGGAGAAGGCGGCGGGGTTTTCCCGCACCGTGAACCCGCTCCCACGCCCCCTGCTCGCCGCCAGCCTCGGCTTCGCCGTGCTGCTCGGGGCTTGCCGCCACCCGGGAGCGGACGTGGCGCGCCAGGAGCGCACCCTGGCCTCCGCGTTTGAGCAGGAGGTTGTGCGGCAGGCAGCCCTCCCGGTTCAGGGCCTGACCTGGGATCAGGCGCACGCCCGGATGCTGGCCGGAAATCGGGAGCTCGGCCGGGCGCGCAACGGGGTCATCAGCGCCCAGGAGCGGCTGCGGCAGGTCGCCAAGGACCTGCTCCCCGGGGCCGCCCTGACCGGCAATTTTTCCCGGGCCGTTGCCGATCTGGGCCGGTTTGAACGCAGCGATGGCGCCCTGTCGATCTACGCCTTCCTCAATCTGCCCGGACTCGTCCAATGGCACCTCCGCCACTACGGCGCCTCGCTTGAGCTCCTGCGGGCGGAAGCCGCCCGCGACCTGAAGGAACGCGAACTCACGCTCACCCTGCGCGAGCTGTTTCTGCGCAGTGATCTGCTCGAGCAGCGACGCCGCAATCTGGCCGTGGCCGAGCGCTGGCGCGAGGCGCGGCCGCTCGCCGCCAGCCTGACCATCGAACCCGCCGGACTCGCCCGGGAATCCACCACGTGGGCCCTCGACCGCGAAAGCGACGACTTGCAGGGACAGCTCTCCGCGCTTCTGGGCGACGCGAGCGCGCGCTGGCAACCGGTGCCGGGAACCGCACCCCGCTTTGACTATGCCGAGGCCGCGCCCACGCTGGCCGACACCGAGCGCTTCGGCGGGCTGCAGCGGGAATTGCAGGCAATCGAGCTGACGGGGGCCGTCCTGCGCGACCGAGGAGTGCAGCTGCAATTCTGGCCTGATCTGCGGCTCAACCTGTCCAGCCCACCGCTTTACTCCAGCGACGGCGGGAGTTGGTCCTTCGATCAGCTCTTCCTTTCGGCCTCAACCTCCGTCCCGCTCGATCTCCGCGGCAGCATGGCCCAGCAGGTCCGCGAGAGTGCGCGGGACCACGCCGAGATGAGGGCCCGTCTCAGCCAGACCATTTCGCAGACGGTCCAGCAACTCCGCCTGGCGCAGGCAGCGCTCGCGCAGAACGCCCGGCGACTTCGACTGGTCGAGCTTCGCCTCGAGGGGCTGCGCTCGCTGGCCCTGCCCACCTCGCCGGCGCAGGCCCGCGAGAATCTGGAACAACTCCTCGCCCTCGACGAGCAACGCAGCGGCCTTGTCGTCGAGCGAGGCCGATTGGAAGCCCTGTTCTGGCTGCTGGACGAGCCACGTTGGCAACCCCTCCCCGCTCCCTCCCGCTCATGAAGTTCGTGCTCCTACTGTCTGCCTGGTCGCTGGTCGCCATCGGTCACCTCTCTGCCCTGAGCCTGGATGCCTATCCCCGCCAGTCAGAGATCGTGCTGGGTACCGTCGTGGCCGAAATCCGTCCGGCCCGCGCCCAGCGCATCAAGGCCCCGGCAAGCGGCCTGCTCCACCTCACGCTCCCCTCCGCAGGAAAACCGATCGAGGCGGGCGTCCTCTGGGGCGAGTTCGAACCGGCGCGCAGCCGGCTGGAGCGCGAAGCTTTCGATCTGGCCCGGGAGGTGTTTGAAGGCCGGGAGAAGCCTGGTCTTGCCCTGGAGCAGGCCCGGGCGCGCGCCGAACTGGCCGACCGCCTGGACGAGATCCAGCGCCAGGCCACCATGCTGGGCAAGATCATTGCCGACCCGGAGCTCGCCGGACTCTACCTGTCCGGCGAGGACAAGCCGGCCGACACCACCGCGGTCCGCGCGATGCGGGAACGGCTGCAGCAACAGGAGGAGCTGATCCGCGAGGTCCTGACCTATGTGGGCTCGGCGGACCAGGCCCGGGTGGAGACCCGCCTGCTCGAACTCAAATTGCTGCAGCAGGCCCTCGACCTGAAGCGCCGCGACGAGGAGACGCGGCTCCGCGCGGCCTTTCCCGGCGAACTGACCCTGATCCCCCCTCCGCCGCCCGCGGGAACACCTCTCCGGGTGGAATCCGGTTCGGATCTCGCGCTCCTCCAGGATTTCTCCTCGCTGCAGGCCCGCGTGGTCATCCGGCGCGCGGAGTGGCGCCTCGCCGACGCGCCCGCCCTGCGGGTCCGCATCGGCGCGGGCGTCCGCGGCTCCATTCAAGCGAGCTACCTGCGCGGTCTGGTCGAGGAGGTGAACGGCCGCGAGGAATCCGTCTACTATTTCCATATCCCGGAGGAAAAGCGAACCGAGGCCCGCACGCTGGCCGGTGGCCAGGTCAGCGCGGTGCTGGTGTCCACCCTCCCCCAGCCGGCGCATCTGGTTCCCAAGCTCGACCTCGCCCTGGCCGACCCCGCGCTCTTTCGTGAAGCGGGCTGGGCCGGCGGCGTGGCCCGGCTTTTCCCCGGCGCCCGCGTGCTGATGATCGGGGAGACCGCGGTCGCCATCGCGCCGGCCACGCCATGAGCGCGCCGTCCCTCGCCTGTGAGCGTCTGCACTTCGGCTACGGACGCGCGCGTGTGCTCGACGACTTCAGCGCGGTCTTTCGCCCCGGACTCACCCTCGTGAAAGGTTTCTCCGGCTGCGGGAAGAGCACCCTGCTCAAGCTGATGGCCGGCTACCTCCGGCCGACGCAAGGCACAATTCGCGTGCCCGGCGGAAGCGCACCCGACGACCGCGACTTTCAGCGCGAAAGGCTCGGCTTCGTCTTCCAGCAGCTCAACCTGCTGCCCCTCGCGACCGTCCGACGAAACCTTGAACTGGTCGGTGCCCTGGCCGGGCTGCCCCGCGCCGTCCTGCGGGACCGCATCGAACGCACGCTGGCCCGGCTCGGGCTCGACGCACTCGCGGACCGGCTGCCCTCAACCCTGTCGGGCGGGCAGCAGCAGCGCGCCGCGATCGCGCGGGCGGTGATCAAGGAGCCTGCGGTGCTCCTGCTGGATGAGCCCACGTCGGGACTCGATGACCTCAATTGTCGCGTGATCATGAAACTCCTCGGCAGTCACCTGCCGGCGGACTGCATCTGCCTGGTGGCCACGCACGACCACCGGCTCGAGGAACTGCCCCATGAAGGCCTGGACTTTAATCGCTTTCTACCTGTGGAAAGACATCTGGTCGCGCTGGGTTGAAACCCCCGGTGCCTTCCTCGCCCGCCTCTTGGTCGCGGTGCTGCTCACCGGGATCATGCTCCTGGTGCAGGCGGCGTTCGGACTGGCGGGCCGGTCGCTGGAGAGCCGGATCGCCCGGATGGGCGCGCGCACGCTGGTGATCGGCGAGTCCGTGGCCGGGGACACCCGCGTGACCACGCCCCTCGGAGCGTTGCTGGGTTCCTTGCAGGAAAGGGCCGACGTCATCGCCCTGCGACAGGCCCCCGTGGGGGCGCGCGACGAGTTTGGGGCGGATCTGACGGTCCTGGCCTACGGCCCAGAGAGCCTGGCCCTGCTGGCTCCGAGCCTCGCCGGCGCGCGCGGAGCGGGAGCTCACCTCGCCAGCCCCACGCTTCCTCCGGGTTTGCCGGTTCGGGTGGAGATTGACGGCACGGACCACGCGGCCGTCACCATTGCCCGGCCGGATTGGCTCGACCGCATCGCGGCGCAGCGACCGGTGCTGCTGCTGCCCGCAGAAACCGCCGGTCCCTGGCTCGAACACGGCTACTACGAGCACGCCCTGGTCCTCTCCGACGACACGACCCCAGGGGCGATCACGCAGCTCGCACAGGCCCTGCGCACCCTGCTCTTTGTCGAGCTGCGCAATGCCGCCCAAATCCAAAGCCCGGAGGCCCTGCTGGGCGAACTCGATGGCCTGCGGAGCCTGCAGCTCCGGGCCCAGGCCCTGACCGGGCTTGTGGGCGGCGCGGTGGTCGCGCTCCTGTTCGGTTCGATCGCGGTCCTCGAGTATCGGCAGAACCGTTACATCGTGGCCCTGCTGCGCAGCTTTGGCACCCCGCCGGTGCTGCTGCTGGCCCGCTACGCGGGCGAGTCCCTCCTCATCGTCACGGGCGCTCTGCTCCTGACCCGGGCGGGCCTGGGCGCCCTGCACGGTCCGATCTTCTCCCTCGCGGGGTTTGAAACCGGGCTGCTCGATCCGCAGGTGTACGATCCCTACGCGTGGCCGCTGGTCTGGAATCAGGCCCGCTGGCTCGCACTGGGGGCGGCGCTGGCGATTGCACCGATCGCCCTGGCGCTACGACTCCCCGTGGGCCGCGTGTTGTCGTGACGCCGCGCTTCTCGCGCAACCGCTAGATCCCGCCGCCGGGAGCAAGGCCCCGCTCGCTGGTGGCCGCGAACGCGAGCACGCGCTGAATCTCCTCGCTGGCTGCCTGGGGATGCTGGGCGAGTTTCTCGAGGGCCTGGCTGCGGTTGAGCCCGTCGCGAAAAAGGATGCGATGCAGCTGCTTGACCCGGTCAAGCTGATCTCCGGAAAACCCCTTGCGCTCCAGGCCAACCTTGTTAATCGCGCGGATCACCGCGGGTTGGCCATCGGCAATGAAGAACGGGGCGATGTCCTGCACCACCTTGGCATAGGCACTGACCATCGCGTAGGCGCCGATCCGGCAGAACTGGTGGATTCCGGCGACTCCGCCCACGGTCACATGGTCCTCAATCGTGACATGACCGGCCACCATGACCGAGTTGCTCATGACGATGTGGCTGCCCAGCTTGCAGTCGTGGGCGACGTGGCTGTACGCCAGCAGGGTGTTGTCGTGACCGATGGTGGTGTAATCGCCATCGTAGGTCGCCGCGTGGACGCTGACGTACTCACGAAAGACGTTGCGATCACCAATCCGGACCCCCGGGTTGCCGCCCTTGAACTTCAGGTCCTGAGTCTTGGTGCCAATGCTGCAGTACGGAAAGACCTCGCAGCCCTCGCCGAGGACGGTGTTCCCCTCGACTGAGGCGTGGTGGTGGATGCGCGTACCCGCCCCGACCTTGAGCGCACCGCCCAGGAACACGAACGGGCCGACGTCCACGCCATCGCCGAGTTCGACGCTGGGTTCGACGATGGCCGTCGGATGAATGCGCGAGGCCATGGACTTAATCCTCGGAGTCCTCGACCACCGCGAACATCAGCTCGGCGGACGAGACGACCGCGCCGTCGACGGTGCAGTTGCACTCCGCCGCGGCGAGCTTGGTGCCGCGAGACTTGGTGATCTTGGCGTTGATGATGATCTGGTCGCCGGGACGCACGGGCTTGCGGAACTTGACCTTGTCGGCGCTCATGAAGAACGCGGTCTTCCCGGCATTGGCCGTGCGGCGCAGCATCACGATCCCGGCGGCCTGGGCCATGGCCTCCAGCTGGAGCACACCGGGCATCACGGGATTACCCGGGAAGTGACCCATGAAATACGGCTCGTTGATGGTGACATTCTTGATCGCGACCAGTTCGTCCTCGCCAATGAATTCCAGCACGCGGTCGATCATGACGAACGGGTAGCGATGCGGGATGGTGTCGAGGATGCGGCGGATATCGAGCGAAGTCTCGGTCGGCAGCACGATGGACGGACGGGGCTTCTTCTTCGGGCCCTTCTTCTTTTCCTCCAACTTTGCGAAGAGCGCCTTGGTCAGCTCGGCGTTGATCGCGTGGCCGGGTCGGGTCGCGATGATGTGCGCCTGCAGCGGGCGGCCGAGGAGGACGATGTCACCGATGATATCGAGAATCTTGTGGCGGACGAACTCGTCCTTAAAGCGGAGGCCTTCCTTCGAGATGATCTTGTCGCCCTTGATCACGACGGCGCAGTCGAGCGAGCCGCCCTTGATCTTGCCCATCTTGAGCAGGCCCTCGATGTCCTCGTACACGGTGAACGTGCGGGACGCGGCCACCTGCGTGACGTACACGTCGGGGTCGATGACGAGCGAGAGGTGCTGCGTATGGATGCCGCGGTCGTCGGCGCTGGTGCACGTGATCTTCAGGCCATCGTAGGGCAGCGCGATGATGGACGAGTTGCCGCGGGAAACCGAAATCG
>CAYZCV010000129.1:0-10240 GCA_964476965.1 uncultured Opitutus sp.
CCAGCGGCACCGGAACGAGTCCCGTCCATCCCGCCAGTTTTTGAGGCCCTGGTCTTCGGGCTGGGGCCTTCTTTTTCTTGGGGCCTTTGGCGCCTGGCCGGACTGGCGTCGCAGCGCAACCCGGCCGCTGATCGATGTCCGTTCCCAGGACCCTTGTCTTGGTCGCTTAGCCGAGCGCGAGCCGCAGGAGCAGCACCGCGGCGATTCCGGTCAAGCCGGCGATGCCCGACGCCACCGTGACCGTTCGATAGCCTTGGGCGACCGTCATACCGGAGAGCTGCGTGATTACCCAGAAGAAGCTGTCATTCACGTGGGAAACCATCATCGCGCCCGACGAAATGGCCAAGGTGGCGAGGACCGGTCCGTATCCGTCCGCCAATCCCAGGCTGCCGAGCAGCGGTGCAACCAGGGACGCGGTCGTGATCATGGCTACGGTGGATGAGCCCTGCGCCGTCTTTAGGCCGGCGGCGATGATGAAGGGCACGAAGAGGCTAAGGGTACCGAGTTGGAGCGAGCCAAGCGTTGAGCCAATGAAGCTGCCGAGCGGGGTTTCGCGGATCACACCGCCAAAGGCTCCGCCTGCGGCCGTGATCAGGATGATCGTGCCGGCGTCGCGCAGGCCATCGCCGGTCCAAGCGCTGAAGGTTGTCCGGCCATAATTGCGCACGACCCACCAGGCGGTGAGCACACCGGCCAGCAGGGCCATGTTCGGGTCGCCCAGAGTCGACAGCGTGATTCGGGCGAGGCCTTCCCCCAGCGGACGATCCGGAGCATCAACCCAGGATTTCAGCGCAATCAGGACGACGGGCAGAAGAATGGGCGCAAACGCCGCGGCCGTGCTGGGGGAGTGAGTGGCCGAGGTCTGGGTCGGAGCGGCCGGCTCGTCGCCCGGCTCGATCCGCAACCGTCCACCGATCCAGCGGGCGTAGGCATAGGTGGCTGCCACGATGGGAATGGCTACCACAATGCCGAGCGCAATGACACTCCCGAGGCTTGCGCCCAAGGCTCCGGCCGTGGCGATCGGGCCGGGTGTGGGCGGAACCAGGCAGTGCGTGGCGTAGAGTCCCATCGACAGGGCAACGGCGAAGCCGGCGAGTGATTCCCCCGTCTTGCGCGCGAGAGACCGGGCGAGGGGAGAGAGGATCACGAAACCGGAGTCACAGAAGACCGGAATGGAAACGAGCGCGCCGGTGCCCGACATCGCCAGCATCGCGCGCTTCTCTCCGGTGAGGCGGAGGACCCATGAAGCCATGACTTGGGCGCAGCCGCTTTTCTCCAGCGCGAGCCCGATGATGCAACCGCAGGCGATCACAATGCCGATCGAACCCACGGTGCGGCCGAAGCCCCCGGTAAGCGCGGTCAGCGTCTGGGCGGGCGCGAGTCCGCCTCCGGCACCCACGGCGAGCGCCGCAAAGAGCAGGGCGAGGAACGGATGCAGTTTCCAACGGGTCGTCGCCACGACGATGAAGACAACGCTGCCGACTAGCGACAGGAGGAGAAGGGTTCCGTTATTCATGGGGTGGAGCGGAGCAAAGAAAGAGCTGAGGAGTCAGATTTTGACCACGGATTTCACGGATAGCACGGATAACGGAATTCTCCTACACGTAGTGGGACGATTCTCGGAGGAGCGAGCTTCGATCGCAACGAATGGTCATCCGTCCTGCCTGATCCGTGCAATCCGTGTTATCCGTGGTTGGTTCGTGGTCTTGGAGGGATAGTCAAGTGACTCAGGCGGTAAACGGGTGTCGCGCAGGCGCGCTCACGGTAGATGCGCGACCTGCTCCATGCTGCGCCACTGCGCGCCAGCCGGTGTCCCGGGCAGGCGGATCTGACACGCGTCGGTCAGCGGCCACCACTTGTCCCGGGTCGTCGGGTCGCGGGCGATGGAGGCAAAGTCGGCTGCGGGGTCGGTCCCCGTGTACTCAAAATGGCTGAAGAGGTAGCGCCGACCGTCGATCTCCGTGATGAAGATGTTGAAGTTCCGAATATTCGCCCGGTTGATCGCGGCGAGCACCTCGGGCCAGGCATTCGCGTGGAGCTCGCGGTACTCCTTCTCCTTGTTCGGATCCAACCCGATCACAGCTCCATAGGACTTCACCGGGGCCTGGGCCGCCTCGGCCGGGGCCGGGTTGGTGGGTCCATAGACGGGCGCAATCGTCGGCAGGAGCGACGGGGCAGCAGGTAGGGCGGGCTTGGTCATGGCGGGGAAAGGGCGGGGCGTGCGGTCTCCAGCCGAACCGGAGTCGGCACCGATGACCAGAGCAATACGCTCGGAGAGGAGCTCGGGATCAGGCTGGATGGCATGAGGGACGGACCGCTCCACTTCCAGCGAGGAATGGGCTTCGTTTGGTCAATCGTTTGACCGAGCGAAGTCTTTCGACGCGGTCCAACTCGGTCCAGCGGTGGGACATGAATCCGACGCACACCCCGGCGTTCGACTCGCGTCGACGCTTCATCAAACAGGCCGCGCTTTTTGCCTCGGCGGCTCCGTTGCTGGCGGCCGGTGCGACGGCCGCGAGCACGCCCTCTTCGGCCCTGTCGGCGTTGGGCGGGGTCAAGATCACTGGGGTGCGCTGTCACACCCTCCAGCAGGAGCAACTCGCCCTGGTCGAGGTGTCGACCGATGCCGGGGTTTCGGGTTGGGGCGAATGTGCCTGGGACGGCGAGGATCTGATGCGCAATTTCGTCAACGATCTGCTCGCCCCGGAGTGCGTCGGGGAGAACCTGCACGATGTTCGCCGGATGTGGGACTGGATGTTTTACGAGAATCATGACCTGGGACCGGGAGGCGCGCTGCCCAATGCCATTGCGGGGGTGGATATCGCACTCTGGGATGCCAAGGGTCGCCTGCTGGGCCTGCCGGTCTGGCAGCTGCTGGGCGGCAAGTACCGGGACAAGATTCAGGCCTACGGTTCGGTCCCGGTCAGGCGCGGCCGGGTCAGCATCGAGGAATGCGTCCGCCAGTGCATGGCCTTCGTCGAGCAAGGCTACGCCTGCGTGAAGGTCCGCATGCAGATCCGCGAGCACTACCTCAATCCGGATCCCGACCCGACCTTCGACTATGTCGCGGCGGTGCGCAAAGCCGTGGGCGACCAGGTGGAACTGATGGTGGATGCCAACAATGGCTACTCCGCCTCCCGGGCCATCCTCACCGCGCGCAAGCTGCACGAGCACTGGGGCGTGAACTACTTTGAGGATCCGGTCTCGGATCAGAATCATGCGGAAATGGCCCAGGTCATCGCCGCGCTCGATGACGTCGAGATCGTGGCAGGGGAAAAGTGCTACACCCGTTGGCAGATCAAGGATCTGATCACCCAGGGCAATGTGGACATCCTCAATCCGGACATCGTCAAGGTGGGCGGCTTCACTGAAATGGACCGCATCCACCATCTGGCGACCTGCTTCCAGAAGCCGATTCAGCTGCACAATACGCGTCCAACCATCTCCACATCAGCCTCCCTGCAGTCGATGGCGACGTTCAGCCAGGTGGCGCGGTACATGGAGTTTCCAATCATGAATGCACGGCTCGAGGCCCAGACCCGGCTTTTCCATCAGGATGTCCGGCCGCGCGATGGCTGGCTGCACCTTCCGGCCGGAGTCGGCATGGGCCTCGATCCCAAGGTTGACGCGATCCGGGCCGCCTCGGCCTAGCGCGCTCCGCTGCCCGCCGGAGCGGACTAGTGGAAATCATGCGACGCCTGGGTGGGCACCGCATCCACGCGCAGCGCCTCAATCCGCTCGGCCTGCACATGAATCACGCCAAGGCGGTTCTGCAGGCGGCCGCTGATCCGCAGTGCGGATTCCTGGCTGATGATGAGACGCGTCTGTTCGTACAGCTCCGGCTTCACGATCGCATTGGCCACGCCGGTTTCGTCCTCCAGCGAAATGAACACCACGCCCTTCGCCGTGCCGGGGCGCTGCCGGCAGATCACGCTGCCGCCGATGATCACGCGCTCGCCATTCTTTCCCAGCGGCAGATCCCCCGCGCGCCAGATCTCCGGCAGGCGGTCCCGAACCAGGCGCATCGGGTGATCGCCCGCGGTGAGCCCGGTACCGTGGAAATCCTCGCCGATCCGTTCCGTCAGGTTCATGGCCGGCAGCGGGGCGTCCTCCGCCACTACCGACTCCAGCAGTCCGCCCGCATGCTGAAACAGCGTCTCCTCCGACGACCAGGCCGCCTCGACTTGCCAGAGCGCCGCCCGGCGGTGCTGAGAAAACGCATTCAGCGCCCCGACTGCCGCCAGCCCCCGGCGCTCGGCCGCGGACAGGGTCGTGCGATTCAGGAAATCCGCCAGCGAATCGAAGGGCCGCGCGCGCCGCGCCGCGACCAGGGCACGCCCGTGTTCCTCCTGCAGACCCCGCACATAGCTCAGTCCAAGGCGGACGGTGTCCGCAGCCTCGACCGTGCAGGACCAGTCCGAGTGGACCGCATTCACCGGACGGATCTTCACGCCGTGCCGGCGCGCGTCCTGCACAAGGGTGGCGGGGGAGTAGAAACCCATGGGCTGATTGTTCAACAGGCTCGCCAGAAACTCCGCCGGGCGATGCGCCTTCAGCCAGGTGCTCGCGTAGGCGAGCAGGGCGAACGAGATCGCATGGCTCTCCGGGAAGCCGTAGAGCGCGAACGAGGCGGAGGCCGTGACGAGCTTGTCCGTCACGACCTGCGAGTGCCCGCGCGCCTTCAGCGCATCGCGCAACTTCGCTGTCACGCGCATCAGCCGCTCGTGATCACGGTGAAATCCCAGCGCCCGCCGCAATTCCTCCGCCTCCGCTCCACTGAAGCCGGCAAGGTTCATCGCGAGGGCGAGCATCTGCTCCTGAAACAGGATCACGCCATAGGTGCGCTCAAGGATTGGCCGCACCTGCGCGTCGACCTCCGGATCGATGCACACGATCGGCTCCAGCCCGGCCCGGCGGCGGACAAGCGGCGAGGCGAGTTGGCCGACGATCGGCCCCGGCCGCACGATGGCCACCGCAATGGCCACATCATAGAAGGTCTGCGGTTGCAGTCGCGGCAGGGTCGCCATCTGCGCGCGCGACTCCACCTGAAACACGCCGACGGTGTCGGCCCGCCGCATCATCGCAAAGGTCGTCTCGTCCTCCGCCGGCACTTGGTGAAGTTCAAAGGGCCGGCCGGTCTCGGCGCACATCTGCTGACAGTCCTGCAGCACAGCCATCATGCCAAGCCCGAGGAAATCAATCTTCACCAGCCCGAGGTCCTCGCAGTCGTCCTTGTCCCACTGCACGATGGTCCGGCCCGGCATGGTGGCGTTCTCGGTCGGCACGATCCGGTCGAGCCGGCCCGGGCAGAGAATCATGCCGCCCGAATGCTGGCCAAGGTGGCGCGGCAGGGACCGGATCTGCGCGCAGAGCGTGACCATGGTCTGCAACCGCGGATGCGTGGCCGGCAGGCCGGAGCGTTCCAACTGCTGCTGGATCTCGAGGGTGTGCGGAAAATCGCCATGCGCGAAGAGCGAGGAGAAGCGGTCGAGCACATCGTCGGGCAGGTCGAGCACCTTGCCGATTTCCCGCGCGCTGCTGCGTCCGCGGTAGGTGATGACATTGGCCACCATCGCGGCCCCGCGCCGGCCATAACGGTCGTAGACGCCTTGAATCACCGATTCGCGCAGCTCGCCGCTCGGCAGATCGAGATCGATGTCGGGCCAGGAGGGATGTCCGTCCGCCCCGACGCGACCCTCGCTGAGAAAGCGCTCGAAGAGCAGCCGGTGCTTGATCGGGTCCACCGCGGTGATGCCCAGCGCGTAGCAGACGGCGCTATTGGCCGCCGAGCCGCGGCCCTGGACGAGGATACCGTCCTCGCGGCAGCGCCGGCACACGTCCCAGACGATGAGGAAGTAGCCGGGAAAGCCGAGTTTGCCGATGAGGGCGAGCTCGCGGTCGAGCTGGTGCGTCACGGCCGGGGTCAGGGCGGGAAAGCGCTCGCGCGCGCCGCGGTAGGTCTGATCGCGCAGGACGCCCTCCATGGTCTCGCCGGTGCCGACGGGGAAGTCGGGAAAGGTGTAGCCGAGGTCCTTCAGTGTGAAATCAAGGCGGGCCGCCAGCCGGCCCGTGTTGGCGACGGCCTCGGGGTGGACGGAGAAGCGCTCGCGCATGCTGCGCGCGGAGCGGAGGTGGCGCTCCGCATTGACCGCCAGCCGCCGGCCGGCGGTGTCGAGCGTGACGTGGTGGCGCAGGCAGGTGAAGACATCCGCCAACTCGCGTCCGCCGCGCGTCGCATGGCGGACGCCCCCGGTGGCAAGCAGCGGCAGGTGGTGGGTTTTCGCCAGCGCGGCCTGCATCGCGAGTGCGGTTTCCTCACCCCGGGCGTTGCGCCGCTGGACCTCGACGTAGAGATGTTCGCGATCGAAGACCGTGCCCAGTCGTTGCAGAGCGGCCTCGGCGCCGGACGGACCCTCGCGCTGCCAGGCGCGGAGGACCGGACCCTCCTCGTCGCCGGTCAGGGCAATCAGTCCGCCTGCGTGGGCGGCCAGTTCCGCCCACGTCGCAAAACAGGGCCGCTTGCGATCGCGGGGATCCACGCCCGGCGGCTGGTCGCACGGGGCCAGGCCGGGCGGACGCGGCTCGAGCTTGGCGGTGGAAATGAGCTGGCAGAGATTCTGGTAGCCCGCGCGGTTCTCCACGAGGAGCGGCAGCACACTGCCGTCCTCCAGCGTGACCTCCGCCCCGACCAGCGGGCGGAGGCCGTGTTCGCGCGCGGCGGCGTAGAGGCGGGGTGCCGCGCAGAGATTGTCCCGGTCGAGGACCGCGAGTGCGGGCAGGTCGAGCCGCGCCGCCTCGCGCATGAGTTGCTCGGGGGGCGAGCACCCGCGGAGGAAGCTGAACGCACTGGCCGCGTGGAGTTCGACGTAATCAGCGGACATGACGGAGGCCGGGCGAAGACCGGAAGCGGCCCGCGCCGGCGCGCGAACCGTGATGAATCAGCTCAGGTGAACGGGGGGCCATGGGATTCCCTAGTCGTACTCGCCCTCGAGAAACCAACCCTCCGGGGTGCGGACCAGGCGGTAGAGGCCGTCGAGCTCGACGTCCCATTCCTCGCGCTGCCAGAGCCGGTCGGTCTGCCACCAGTCGCCGGAGGACCGCCAGGGCCCATGGGCGGCGTGCACGACGGATCCACCGCCGTCGGTGCGGACCCAGGCGGGACGGGCGGCGGGCGGGGCGGACAGCTCGACCTGGACGGGGCGCGGCGGCCGGTAGCGGCGCAGCACCAATCCCTGGGCCGGGTGCACGGCCGGCGGGCGCGTGGGCGGAATCTCCGGGGCAGGCGGGGCGAGGGCGAAGGCATCCGGCCGGTGGGTGTCGCGTCGCACGGGCGTGCCGACGCGGTCCGCCCCGACGACCGCGGCGATGCGGGCCAGGGTCTCGGTGAAAAGATGGGGATCGCGCAATGCCCGGTCAAAGAGCCCGCGCTGGCGGAGCGTGCCGCGGGTCGGTGTAATCGAGAGCTGGATACCAACGATGGCCGAGGCGGTGCGCAGGCTCTCCAGGTGGGTGTGCAGCGTGCGGAAGAGCGTGTCGGCGTCGGTCGACGGCTCGGGCAGGCGCAGGGTGTGGGCGAGGGTGGTCGCGTCGGCCAGGGCCAGCGTGAGCTGCAGCTCGGCCGCAGCGAGCGCGGCCGTGGCGAGCTCGAGGGCCAGCCGGTCGACGAAGCGTCGCAGCAGGAAGAGCAGGGGCTCAAGCGTCTCCAGCGCGAATTCGCAGGTCAGGGCCGCGGTGAAGACCGGCGGTGGCACGACGAGCTGGAGCGGGCGCGAGGTCTCGCCGGCCGCGCGTTCCCAGAGGGCGACGCCGGGCGGGCCGAGGCGCTGGGCCAGCGCGGCCTTGGGCAGGGCGGTCAGGTCCCCCAGAGTGCGCAGGCCCCAGCGGGCCAGGAGGGCGGCCATCTCGGGCTCGGGATCGGCGGCCGCGAGGGGCAGCGGGGCGAGGAAGGCGCGCTCCTGCCGGATGATCAGCAGCGCATCCGTGTGACGCGCCGCGTAGAGGGCGAGCAGCGGCGTGGGACCGGCGCCCCCGGTGGCGTGCAGGCCGAGGACCACGAGACGGGCCAGCGCCTCGCTGAGCGCGGGTTCGCGGCGCTCGGGCGGCACGCCGTCGATCTGCAGCGTGCAGACGCCGGGCGCGGTGGCCTCGACGGCGGGGCAGATGGCAAAGGCGGTGGCGAGCAGGGCGGCTCCGGCTTCCTGCTCCGCGTCCGGTCGGGGCACGAGCAGGCGAAGCTGGGGGCTGCGGGCCAGAGCTTGGGAGGAGGTTTGACCGCAGGCCACGCCCTCCTGCCGTGCAGCGGCGGTGCAGGCGACGATGACCGGCGGGCGCTGGGTCGGATCGAGTAAAGCGGCCGGGAGGTTGTCGCGGTTGGCGCCATCGGTGGTGCGTAGCACGGCCTGCAGCGCGAAGTCGGCCAGATGGAGGACGGCGTACATGGGACGACGAGGTAGCGCACGAAGCCGGCGGGCCGGCTCAGGCTGACGCGGCCAGCCGCTGGCGCTGGGGGATCACCTGCAGCGCATCGGCCAGATTTGGCCGCGGCTGGTTCTGGGCCGACAGGTCGTGGGCCCGGACAAGTTCCAGACGCAGCTGGGCGCTGGGCACCAGCGCGAGCGGCGTGAGGATCAGGAAGGCGAGGTGGGTCTGCTCGACGGCGCGCTGCAGGCGGTACCAGCTGTGCGCGGGGATACGGCGCAGGGCCGCGCGAGACTCGGCCGCGAGGTCGAGCAGGATGAGATCGAAGTTGGCATCGCGCGCGAGGATGTCGGCCGCCGGCAGGGCGTCCTGCAGGCTGCGGCAGCGGACCCACAGCAAGTGCTCCAGGTGTTCTTCAGGGATCGAGGCCGGATCGAACTGGTCGGAGGCGTCGATCAGGGCCGCGCGGGAGGGGAGGGCGCGGCTGATGGCGAGCAGTTGGGCGAGGAAAAGCTGGGCCCCGGCGTGCGGCGTGGCGCTGACGAGCTCGGTCAGGGCGGAGCGGGGCAGGCCGCCGGTGGCTTCGTCAACCGAGGGAATGCCGGTCAGCAGGCGCGCGTCCGCGGGTCGCGCCGCCTGCGGAAAACGCGCGGCGAGCAACTGACGCAGACTCGAGAGCTGGGCGGGGACGGACGGCACGGTTCGGTTTCATCACGGGACGCAGACGGGAACGCGCTCAGCGCGGGGAGCGTCGGATCACGCCGACGAGGACGCCCTGACATTCGAGCCCGCTCTGCGGAAGGATGTCCGGGTAGCGCGGGTTTTCGGGATGCAGCACGGGCTGGCCGGCGGCATAGCGCAGGCGCTTGAGGGTGGTGGTGTTCTCGTCGATCAGGGCCGCGATGATGTCACCCTCGCGCGGCTCGCGGCGTTCGAGGATCGCAAGGTCGCCGTCGAGGATGTGGGCTTCGATCATCGAGTCACCGCTCACGCGCAGGGCCCACAACTGGCGGCGGCGCGCGTGCTCGACTCCGAAGAGCCGCGGATCGATCGGCAGGGATTCGTCGGCGGTCTGTTCGGATGACACCGGGTTGCCGGCGGGGATGGTGCCGTAGACGGGAATGGTGAAGAGCTGGCCCTGGACGGCGGTGGCCTTGAGGCCCCAGGTGCGGCCGTCGATCTGGGTGATGGCGCCCTTCTTGGCGAGGGCGCGCAGGTGATTCATGACGGCGTTTTGGCTTTCATAGCCGAACTGCTTCTGGATATCCCGCGTGCTGGGCGGCATGCCGCGCTCGGCCTGCACCTCCCGCACGTAGTCCAGAATCGCCTCTTGTTTTTCGGTGAGCATAAAGCGGTATGTGTTCAAATGAACACATGAGGGGACTTGGCAAGAATCATCGGGCGAATGGCGGATCTGATTTGTGGCAAATCGATTACTTTAATGCGCGTGGCCATCTTCGCCGATCGTATTTGAGCGAGAAGGCTTTCGCTTCCTCTTCTACTCCAATGATCACCTGCCGATCCGACTGATTGGCTGGCGTTGGTCTTCCGCGCCCTTAACGCCCAGGACCCAGGTGAGGCTCGGCCTTAGCCTTCGCGATTTAAGATCCCTTCCGACTCGATGATGTGCACGCCGGGCTTCGCCGTGAGAGCGGCCTCGAGCAGCGTGCGGGCGACGGCGGTTGTCGTGACTGGGCGGATACGGCGAGGCAGGAGAAAGGCCAGCGGCTTCAGCACGGCGAGCGCGATGCGCTCGCCCGGGCGGGAGTCGGGGCGCGGGCCGGCATCGAGGAGCGAGGGGCGGACGTGGGTGAGCGAAGTG